>NZ_JBWBWM010000031.1:0-99957 GCF_056174665.1 Bradyrhizobium sp. WYCCWR15520 | reverse complement strand
GCCAGCGGGACGCGCCGCAGCCGGACGGGCGGCCGGAGCAGGCGCAGCAGCAGCCGCGGGCTTGGCCTCGGCCTCGCCAAACCGCTTCTTGGCCTCGACTTCGGCCTTGCGCTTGGCTTCCTCTTCCTGGCGATGCCGTTCTTCCTCGGCCTTGCGGCGGGCTTCGGCGGCCTCGCGCTCGGCCTGCTCGATGCCTTCACGGCTGGCGCGGCGCTTGGCTTCTTCCTCGGCCAGCCGCCGTTCCTCGATTTCACGGACCTTGGCGTCGGCCAGCGCGCTGGCGCGGGCGGAACGCTCGTCTTCCGTCAGCGTCCGCAGCACAACGCCCGAACCCGAGCGGGGCGCAGCACCGGGCGCTGCCGCCGGGCGGCCGAGAGGGGGCTTTGCAGCGGGTGCCGCCTTGGCGACAACCGGCTCCGGCGCATGCGTTTCCGTGGCAGGCGCATCGCCGCCGACGCGGCGCTTGCCGCGCTTTTCGACCACGACCTGCTTGGTCCGGCCATGGCTGAAGCTCTGGCGCACGGTGCCCGTCTCGACCCGCGGCTTCAGCGTCAAGGTCTTGGTCGGAACACTCAGAGTCTTGTCGCCAGGCGTTTTGGTATCAACCATTCAGCAGTCCTAATCTCGTTACATTGTGCGCATTCGCACATTCATTGAAGCAAGGCTTCGGAACCAATCGTCGTCGTCAGAATTTCTGGCCGCCATCCCCGGTCTTGTCGTCATCGTCCGTCCGGTATCGAACCAGGATCTGGCAGCGCGACAGGAACGTTTTGCTCGCCGGGCCCGCGAGCAGCGCAGCATGTATCACATTTGACCGGCCCAGTGCCAAATCCAATTGTGCCGAGGTTAAAGCAGTCACAATCGGCAAATCCCGCGATTCGCCAATATTTCGGCCCCTTTGCCCGGCGATCGCGTCCAATTTGCGGATTCCGTCGGCTGCGCCGTCGGAAGCGTGGATCAGCGCGTCAGCCCTGCCCTGTTCGAGCAGGCCCTCGACCTTGGCAAAACCGGAAATGACCTGACCGGCCTTGGCCGCCATGGCCAGCGCCTCGATGCAGCTTCGTTCCAGCAGGGCCTCGGTATCGGCGGGAAGGGTGGCCGCGACCCGGACGTCGCGCTTGAACCCTCTGCTAAATTGGTGACGCCGGACCGCTTCCGCAACCGTTCGGCGCGAGGCCGATACCCAGAGGCCGCGGCCGGGCAGCTTGCGTTTCAGATCGGGAACGACGTCGCCGGAGGGGGCGACCACGAAGCGGATCAACTCGTCGATGCAGCGCACCTCGCGGCTGACCGCGCACATCCGCATGGTCGCGGACTTGTCGGTCCGCGGCCCATGGTCGAGATCGGGGTCAGCCAAAGCGAGCATGCCTGTTGAACGGTTCCTGTCATCTGCGCACGGTCTGCGCGCAGAAAAGAGTTTCGGCTTTGCGGAACACCCGCATTTACGCCGTCTGGTCTTCGGTAGCCTGGGTCGCCTCGGTCTGCTTGGCGAGTTCGGCCTCGGTGATCCAGCCGGCAATGACGCGCGCCTGCATGATCATGCGCTCGGCATCGTCGCGGGAGATCTCATTGGCGTCGAGAATGCCGGCATGCTTGGTCGGCTCGCTGCCTTCCTTGCGCTCGGTCCAGCCGACCAGATCGTCGGTCGCGCAACCCGCCAGATCCTCGACCGACTTGATGTCATTCTCGCCGAACTTCACCAGCATCTTCGAGGTAACGCCGGGCACCGTCTTCAAAGCATCATCCACACCAAGTTCCTTGCGCTTGTTTTCCAGCTCTGTCTCGAGCTGTTCCAGATATTCCTTCGCCCGGCTCTGCAGCTCGTTGGCGGTTTCCTCGTCGAAGCCTTCGATGCCGGCCAGTTCCTTGACATCGACCAGTGCGAGTTCCTCGACCGACGTGAAGCCTTCCGACGCCAGCAACTGGCCGACGACTTCGTCGACGTTCAGCGCTTCCATGAACACCCGCGTGGAGTTCTCGAAATCGGCCTGACGGCGTTCGGATTCTTCCTGCTCGGTGAGGATGTCGATGTCCCAGCCGGTCAGTTGCGAGGCGAGGCGCACGTTCTGGCCGCGCCGACCGATTGCCAGCGAGAGCTGGTTATTGGTGTCGGGAACCACGACCTCGATCCGTTCGCGGTCCTCGTCGATCACGACCTTGGCGACTTCGGCGGGCGCCAGTGCATTGACGACGAAGGTTGCGATGTCGGGCGACCACGGAATGATGTCGATCTTCTCGCCCTGCAATTCGTTCACCACCGCCTGCACGCGCGAGCCGCGCATACCGACGCAGGCGCCGACCGGATCCACCGAGGAATCCCTGGAAATCACGCCGATTTTCGCGCGCGAGCCGGGGTCGCGGGCCACCGCCTTGATCTCGACGATGCCATCGTAGATTTCCGGCACTTCCTGCGCGAACAGCTTTGCCATGAATTGCGGATGGGTGCGGGAGAGGAAGATCTGCGGTCCGCGGGTTTCGCGGCGAACGTCGAAGATATAGGCGCGGACGCGGTCGCCGTTGCGGAACACCTCGCGCGGCAGCATCTCGTCGCGGCGGATGATGGCCTCACCGCGGCCGAGATCGACGATCACGCTGCCATATTCGACGCGCTTGACGACGCCGTTGACGATGTCGCCGATGCGGTCCTTGAATTCCTGATATTGCCGGTCGCGCTCGGCCTCGCGCACCTTCTGTACGATCACCTGCTTGGCGGATTGCGCGGCGATGCGACCATATTCCAGCGGCGGCAGGGTGTCGGCGATGGTGTCGCCGACCTGGGCGCCCGGATTGGCGCGCTGCGCGTCCGCCAGCGAGATCTGGTTCGACGAGTTCTCGACCTGCTCGACGACCAGCATGTGGCGCGACAGTCGCAGCTCGCCCTTCTTGGCGTCGATCTCGGCGTGAACATCGGTCTCGCTGCCGTAACGGGCGCGGGCCGCCTTGGCGATGGCGTCTTCCATCGCAGCGATCACGATGCCGCGGTCGATCGACTTTTCGCGGGCGACCGCGTCGGCGATCTGCAGCAGCTCGAGTTTGTTGGCACTGACTGCCATGGCCTAGTCTCCTTCGGTAGGATCGGTCTCGCCCCTGCGCAGCCTTTCTGCGGCGAGGCGGTGCTTCTTGGTATTGGTCGGCTCCGGCTTCTTGCCGGACTTGTTTCCGGTTTTGGGCTTCGGCTTATTGCTCCTGGCCGGATCGCTTTTCTTGGCGTGCGGCGGAGGCGTAGGCGCCAGCCCGAGATTCTGTTTGAGTTCGCGCTCGGCCTGCTTGCCGCGCCGCATCGATTCCGCAATCAATTCGTCGGTCAAAACCAGCCGTGCGTCGGAGATGTCTTCCATCACCAGCAACACGTCGGCATCTTCGTCCGCGCGTGTGTCATCCCGATGTAGGCGCACGGCATCGCCTTCGACGCCGGCCAGCGTACCACGGAAACGCTTGCGGCCCTGATGGGCGACTGCCATTTCGATCTTCACGAGATGTCCGCCGAAGCGTTCGAAATCGGAACGGCGCACCAGCGGGCGGTCGATGCCCGGCGAAGATATCTCCAGCCGGTAGGCGCGGTCGATCGGATCGGCGACGTCGAGCACCGGCGACAGCGCCCGCGAGATCGCCTCGCAATCCTCGATCTGCATCGTACCATCAGGCCGTTCGGCCATGATCTGGACGGTGCAGCCGGCCTCGCCTGAAATCCTGATCCGGACCAGCCGGTAGCCCATTCCCTGCAGCACCGGGGTCGCCACCGCCGACACCCGCGCCGCCACGCCCGGCTCGACGACGAGACGGGGCTCGGCCAAGAGGTCGGCATCCTCGGGAACAGCAGTTGGATCGGTCATGTCCAGGGTCAAAAGCGTCTTACTTGCATGGGTTTAGGCCGGGCCCTAACCGGAGGTCCGGCCGGTTCCCTGAGCCGCCCCTGAATGTCTATTCTGGGCAGGGCAGGTTCAGGTAATAAAAAAGAGCGGGTCCCGGGGGGCCCACTCTCAATACGCGATCGTATGAGATCCATAAGTTGCCGCGGATATAGCGGTTTTTCCGCAATCCGACAAGGCCCGCGATCTCGTTAAGTCCGATTTTGCCAAGCTTTGAAAGGCGGGCAATAATCTAACCCTTCATTCACGAACGCTGCCTAGATTTCCCGAAAAACCAGCCAATTAAGGCCGGTTTGGGCGGGTTTATGATAATTTCACCATCGCTGATCCCGGAATTCGACGACATCGTCAGTCGTGGCGACCCCAAGCGCCGCGCCGATGCGATGCGCCGTATCAGCGAGCTGTTCCTGCAGGGTGCCGCGAGCTTCCGCGCCGATCATGTCGATCTGTTCGATGGCGTCCTGACCAGTCTGGTCCCCCATGCCGAGATCGAGGCGCGCGCCGAACTGGCTGAGCGCCTGTCGACGCTGGCGAATGCGCCGCGCGGCCTGGTCGGCCAGCTTGCCCATGAAGATGAAATTGCCGTCGCAGGTCCGTTGCTGCGCCACTCGCCGGTCATCGACGAAAAGATGCTGCTCGAAATTGCGTCCATGAAGGGCCAGGGTCACCTGCTGGCGATGGCGGAACGGCCGACGCTTTCGGCCGATCTCACCGACGTCATGATCGCCCGCGGCGACCGCGCGGTGGTCAGGCGCGCCGCCGGCAATGCGGGCGCAGCGTTTTCGTCAGATGGCTACTCGACACTGATCAAGCGCGCCGGCCAGGACGGCGTGCTGACGATCAAGCTCGGTCAGCGCGACGACCTGTCACCTACCCAATTGAAGGAGCTGCTCTCCGGCTCCATCGACGTCATCCGCCGCCGCCTGTTCCAGGTCGTCAAGCCCGAGCGGCAGGCCGACATCAAGCAGGCGATGGTTGCCATCACCGCCCCACCCGAACGCGAGGAGCGGCGCGACTTCCTGTCGGCACAGCGCACGGTGCTCAAGCTCCACCGCGAGGGCATGCTCGGCGAGGGCGCATTGCTCAACTTTGCCAGGGCGTTCAAATACGAAGAATCGATCGCCGCACTGTCGGCGATGACCGGCGTCAAGATCGAGACCCTCGATCGCCTGATCAGCGGCGAACGCTACGATCCGATCCTGATCGCCGGAAAATCCATCGACCTCGAATGGGCGACAGTGCGCGCGCTGATCATCCTTCGGCTCGGCCCGACGAAAACGCCGTCGCCGGCCGACATCGAAAACGCGCGAGTGAATTATGTGCGCCTGATGCCCACGACCGCCCAGCGCGTCGTCGAGTTCTGGAAGACGCGGTAATCGGTCCGACGCTTTCTCCCCGTCATTGCGAGCGAAGCGACGCAATCCACCTCTCAGCTAGCGAAGAGATGGATTGCTTCGTCGCGGAGCCTGTCATCGGGCGCAAGGACGCGGCACCCGCCTGCAGGAATTATGCGGCTACAGCGTCTACAAGGGACAGTTCGGCCACATCGACAACCACGACCCGATCGAGACCGAGAGGTGACGCCAACTCGACCGAGAGCTGACACCGCGGCCGCGACGGCCAATTTCCTCTTTCGGGGTAAAGCAGACGTGCATCAACCGCATCGTGATGTAAGCCAGCGATGAGTTCTTCAGTCGTGGGGAGTCCGACTGATCGGTAACCGCAGCTCGCTATTCTGAATGTCAGACAAGTCTCCCCGAGATTCCAGACAGCCAGCGGCAGTAAGTGCGCGGGCGCGCGCACACAAGACCAGATCGGCGGTCTGCAGCACTGACGTCTCCCAGGAATCTGCGAGTGCTTTACCAATGACCCTTGCCGCTTTTTGCCATTCAGGCGTTGCGCACGACAACAGGAGCGGGTCAAAGAATGAAAGCGGCGCGGACACAAGTTCACCTTCGCTGAGGACGCGCAGTGGTGCATTTTCGGTCCTAAGGCGCCCCCATAGCTCTCGATACTGAGCGCGTAGGACCGGTGTGAGTGTTTCAGTGCGGTCGAACAATTCGTTTTCTAGAATCGTGTGTGGAGGCAGTATTCCGAGGGAAATTGCGAGGTGTCGATTGGTCGGCCCAGTGCTATTTCCTGCCACCATGACGTCGGTGAGATCGATGACCTCGATTGGTTCTTCAAGCCGCCACAGCCACTCGAGGAAGCCTGCATATTCTTGCGTTGATCGTCGCGACAGCCACGCGATCCTTCGACTGCCGATCGACAGAGCCTCGGGCCAGAAGGAAGCTGCTTGGCCGACGACCTCCTCCCACCCCGTATAGCCGAGTTCCCCTTCAACCCACTTCCTTCGCAACTCGGGATCGGGTGGGTTGATTGGGCCGAAGCTGAGGCAGTCGGAAAGGCTGACCACGCGTTCGTTGCGGCCTGCCTGTCGTAGTGCGTCGCGCAGGCCAGCCGCCGCGGACGGATTGAACACGATATGAAGCGTTGAGGCAGCCACTGCGAGCCTCTCCCGAATGATGCGGTTCTGCCCTTCTAGAATAGCGTGTAGTTACGCCTGCACATTGTCACAATCGAAAATTGGTAAAGCGAAGCAAAAAACTCATGTCTGCCCTTGGCCTTGGCGGATATGCGCGGAAGCGATAAAGCCGACATTTGGCCGATCGTACCAAGTATCCCGGATTTATGGGTGCTTGGCCGCTAGCTGACACGCCGAAACTTTAAATACGCCGCGACCCGTCCCTCGCGCTCGGCTTTGCGGCCGTAGCGCGTCATGGTGTAGCCGTCCCACGGCTGTTGCCAGTCGGCGGCGCGCTCGGCGGTCCAGAGAAAATCGGGGCTGCGCATCAGATGCCATAGCGTCCAGGCGCAGTAATCGTCGATGTCGCTGACGAAGCGAAACTCGCCGTCGTCTTTCAGGACGCGGGCCATTGCGTTGACTGTGGCATCCTGCACGAAGCGGCGCTTCCAGTGCCGCCGCTTCGGCCAGGGATCGGGATGGATCAGGTCAATCCGCGCCAGCGAGCGCGGTGGCGCCCAGGCCAGCAATTCCGCGGCATCGCCGGCATAGAGGCGGATGTTGTGCAGATTGTGCGCCTCGATCTGCGTCAGGATTTTTGCCATGCCGTTGATATAGGGCTCGCAACCGATGAAGCCGATGTTCGGAGAGGCCTGCGCTTCCGCGATCAGATGCTCGCCGCCGCCGAATCCGATTTCGAGCCTGACATCCTCTGTGCCGCTATCGAAGAGATCGGCAAGCCGCTCCGGCGCTGGTGTAGCGATGTCGAGCGCCAGCTGCGGCAGCAGATTATCGATCAGGTCGGCCTGATGGATGCGGAGCTTGTGGCCCTTGCGGCGGCCGAAGAACGAGCCGCGCGCATGCGCCGACGCGTCGTCTTCCGGCGGCGCGCCGCCGTCGCCGATATCGCGCGGGGCGGTCATCATAGCAGCGTCTGGTACAGCCGGTACAACAGCCGCGCCCTCGGCTCGATCGAGGAGATGTACATCTGCTCGTAATGGGTATGGGCGCCCTGGCCGTCAACGCCGAGCCCATCGAGGGTCGCGGTATGCGGCGCGGTGAAATTGCCGTCGGAGCCGCCGCCTGTTGAGGTGTCGACCAAGTCGAAGCCGATCTCCGCCGCGATCGTTCTGGCATGCTCGTAAAGCGCCGCGCCGGCATTGCTCTTTTCGTAAGGCGGGCGGTTCAATTCGCCGATCACCTTGACGGTGACGCCTTCGGTGCGCGATTTCAGATTGAGGATTTTTGCCACGAGCTCTTCGGAGTCGGCGATCGTCGGCACGCGGGTGTCGACCTCGGCATAGGCTTCCTCCGCGACCACGTTCGGCTTGGTGCCGCCGCGAACGACGCCGACATTGACGGTGATGCCGCGCGCAAGGTCGTTCATCGCCTCCAGTGTTTGAATGACGTTGCCGAGTTCGCGGATGGCGCTGCGGCCGTCCTGCGGCCTTGTGCCGGCATGCGAGGGCACGCCCTTGATGAAGACCTCGAAGCGCCCGACGCCCTTGCGCCCGGTGACAATCTTGCCGCCGTCACGCGCCGGTTCGGTGACCAGCACATATTTCGCCTTGCGTCCCTCGGCCTCGATCAGCGCGCGCGAGGTCGGGCTGCCGATCTCTTCATCTGAGACATAGAGCTGGGTGATGCCGAGCGGCGGCCGGGCGCCATCAGCGCAAACCTGCCGGAACGCATGATAGGCGAGGTAGGCGCCGCCCTTCATGTCGTAGATGCCCGGACCGAATGCGCTGTCGCCGGCGATGCGGAACGGCAGGCGCTCGATGAAGCCCAGCGGGTGCACCGTATCGAGATGGCTCAGCACCAGGATGCCCGGCTCGTCCTGTCCCCATGATGAGCGCGCCACCAGATGGTCGCCGCAGCCGGAGTGCCCGGCAATCCGCTCCACGGTGGCAGGCAGGCCGCGATAGTCGTTCGCGACGACGTCGGCCAACTTATTGACCTGCTCAGGTGCTTCGGTGGGGGTCTCGATTTCGACCCAGCGGCGGATGCCTTCGAGGATCGGGGTGGCGTCGAAAGGATTGGTTGTCGTCATGTCGTATCCGATACGGCGTCATTTCCCGATGCGCAATTGCCGATCGGGAATGAGGCATATTCCAGAATACGAAATTTTCAAACCGGACCCAGTCAAAGTCAGCGCGGGTCAGGTCCGTTGCGCGATGCGATCTGCTCGACCAGCTCGACAATGGAGCGCCGCATTTTGGAGTCGTCGATGCGCGTGAACGCGCGCGTCAGCGCGAGACCTTCTGATGTCGCGAGGAAATCGGACACATAGGCCGGGGAGGCGCCGTCGCCGAAACCCTCGCCGTTTGCCGAGCCGCTCGGTCCGCCGTCGAACAGAAACGACACTGGCACCTGCAGAATTTCAGAGATCTGCTGCAGGCGGCTGGCGCCGACCCTGTTGGTGCCTTTTTCGTATTTCTGAACCTGCTGGAAGGTGAGACCGAGCGCTTCGCCCAGTTTTTCCTGGCTCATTCCCAGCATGATGCGGCGCATCCGGACGCGGCTGCCGACATACTTGTCAACCGGATTGGGCGCTTTGGTAGACATCTGCATCGCTCCTGGGATCGCGCGCCGGGAATGAGGCAGTGGAAGGCACATGCCTCAGGCGCGCCGTGACCGTCATATCCTGCTCGGAGGATCGGGTGGAATTACGGACGATCTGAGCAGCGGAAGTGACTGGTTGTTGTTTTTGGCTTGCAACCGCAGAAAGCGAATTGCAGGCTGTCTGTCAACTGGTGGAACCGCACACGCAGCGTTTTTAGTAAACCAGTGACAAAACTGCGCTGCGGAAATCTCAGGCAGCGTGCTTCGCCGCGCGGCGTCGGATGACGAGCATCAGGGCAACGGCCACAATCACGGCCGCCGGGATATCTCCAAAGCGAGCATAAACCGTCGGCGACAGTGCCGATGGCAGGCTAGCGTCCAACACACCTTCGATGCCGAGGCCGAGGCGTGCGACAATCCGCCCGGAAGGATCGATCACCGCCGAGATGCCGGTGTTGGCGGCACGCACCATCGGCAGCCCTTCTTCGATCGCACGCAGCCGCGCCTGCTGCAGGTGTTGGTAGGGGCCGGTTGAATTGCCGAACCAGCCGTCATTGGTCAGGTTGATGATCCAGCCTGGACGGTCGTCACGCGCCGCAACATTTCCGGGAAAAATCGCCTCGTAACAAATCAGCGGTAGCGTGCGCGGCGCATTCGGTATCTCCATCGCCTGGCGCCGCGTGCCCGGAATGAAGCCGCCGTGCACCTTCGTCAGTTGCACGAAGCCGAGCTTTTCCATCCATTCCTGAAACGGCAGGTATTCGCCGAACGGCACCAGATGCAGCTTGTCGTAGACCGATAGCACGCCACCGTCATGGTCGATCACATATATCGAGTTGTAGGCGCGGGAGACGCGGGCGCCGGGCGGGCCATCAGGGGCGCGCACGGAGCCCGTGATCAGCACCGTCCCCTTGGGCAGGAGCTCGGCGATCTGTGCCATCGCATCGGCTTCGCGGGTCAGGAAAAAGGGGAAAGCCGATTCCGGCCAGATCAGGATCTGCGCATCCCGCACGCCGGTGGATTGCGGCCCCGAAGCGCGGTCGGACAGTGTCAGATACTTCTGCATCACCTCCGCCTTGGCGCCGTAGTTGAATTTGACGTCCTGCTGCAGGTTCGGCTGCATGATGCGCAGCTTGACCTTGGTCAGGGCCGTCGGCTGCAGCGACAGCCGTACGGTGCCGTAAATCCCCATTGCCGCCAGCAGCACGAGCGCCGCCACCGGCGCGATCCAGGGCTTGCGGCCGCGCGAGGTGCCATCGATCAGTACCGCCGGGCTGGCAAAGATCGCGACGCTGAGGAAGGTCATGCCCCACAGCCCGATCAGCGACGCCGTCTGCGCCAGCGCCAGCGGCTCCGAGAGCGCGTAGCCATAGGCATTCCACGGGAATCCCGACAGCATGTAGCCGCGCAGCCATTCGCTGACCGTGAGCGCGACCGCGAGCGCGAGCACGCGCGAGGCATCCCGTGTCCAGATCAGCCGTGCCAGCGCGAAGCCGAGCGCGGAAAACAGGGCCAGGTAGGCCGGCAGCCCGAGCACCGCAAACGGCATCAGCCAGGCAAATGTCTGCGCGTCGACCAGGAAGGCGTTGCCGGTCCAGTAGAGCCCGGGCACGAAATAGCCGAGCCCGAACCAGAAGCCTGATAGCGCCGCCGCCGGCACGCCGCGCCATTTTCCGGCTGCGGCCCCGTCGATCAGCCAGACCGCGACCGGAAAGGTGATAAACAGCACCGGCCAGGCATTGAACGGCGCCATCGACAGCGCCGACATCGCGCCCGCGACCAGCGCGATCGCGGCGCGCTTCCAGCCCCAGGCGAGGATGATCGAGAGTCCCGCCACACGGAATTTGCTTGAAGGAATCACTGCGAGCCGGCTCCGTCGCTGGAACTCGGCGGCGTGTTGTCATTGGCTTGCGGTGTGCTGCTGTCGGGCGCGCTCTCGCGACGGCTGCGCTCCCGCGCGGTACGCGGCGTCGGACGCTCTTTCCGAGCCCCGATCCGCAGTCGCTTGACCCGCCGCGGATCGGCATCGAGCACCTCGATCTCGAAATTGCCCGGGCCTGCGATCACCTCGCCGCGCACCGGCAGCCGGCCGACCTGCGCCACCAGATAGCCGCCGAGCGTCTCGACTTCCTCGCCGGCTTCGCCGGTGACGAATTCCTCGCCGATCATCTTGCGCGCATCCTCGAGGCTGGCGCGGGCGTCGGCGATGAAGGCGTTGTCGCCCTGCCGCACGATCGAGGGCGGCTCGTCGCTGTCGTGCTCGTCGTCGATTTCACCGACGATCTGTTCGACAATGTCCTCGATCGACACCAGTCCGTCGGTGCCGCCATATTCGTCCACCACCAGCGCCAGATGAATGCGCGAGGCCTGCATCTGCGCGAGCAGGTCGATCGCTCGCATCGACGGCGGCACATATAGGAGCTTGCGGATGATGTTGGCTTCCGCCAGCGGCATCGCGAGGTTGACCGCGCGGAGGTCAAGGCCCGCGGGGAGCGGCTTCTTGCGCTTAGGCTTGTCGGTCTCGCCGACGCGCGCCTTCGCGGTCATGAACGCCAGCAGGTCGCGGATGTGCACGATGCCTTCGGGGTCGTCGAGGGTTTCGTTGTAGACCACGAGGCGCGAATGCGCCGCGCTCTCGAACAGGCTCATCAGTTCGCCGAGCGGAATGTCGCGCTTGACCGCGACGATGTCGGCGCGATGCACCATCACGTCGGCGATCCGCCGCTCGTTGAGGCCGAGGATGTTGCGCAGCATGGTGCGCTCGATGGCGGAAAAGCCGACATCGTCCGGCGTCGAGGCATCGAGCACGACCTGAAGATCGGCGCGCACCGATCCAGCCTTCCAGCCGAACAGCGTCCGGATCGCCCGCATGAGCCAGTTATCGGCGGCGGGGCGCAGTACCTCGCCTTCCTGCACCACCACCGGCAGGTTGCGCGTATCGCGCGGGTTGTCCTGTATCGGGTCAGAGTCCGGCATTTCAGTCCATCCGCTCCCGGTCCGCATACGGATCGGGAATGCCGAGCTGGGCGAGGATCTCCCGTTCGAGACTTTCCATGGCTTCGGCGTCGTCGTCATTCTCGTGGTCGTATCCGATCAAATGCAGGAAGCCGTGGACCGCGAGATGGCTGAGATGATGATCGAACGGCTTTTCCTCGTCATCGGCCTCTTTCCGCGTGGTTTCATAAGCGATGGCGATGTCGCCGAGCATGCGCGGCGCGTCCGCCGGCGCGCCCGCCGTCGGCTGCAGGGCCGGAAACGACAGCACATTGGTCGGCTTGTCGATGCCGCGCCAGTTGCTGTTCAGCGTGCGAATACCTGAATCGTCGGTCAGCATGACCGCGAGTTCCGCCTCGCCGACATCGGCATCGGCGAATTCGACCGCGGTGTTGATGGCGCGATGGATCACCGCCTCGGCATCCGGCTCGGTCTGCCAGCACTCGGCAACGACGAGAACTTCGGTGAGAGGAAGGGCGGACGACACGAGCGTTCCAGCGGTTTGCATAACATTGTTCTGGTTGCGGCCGCGGCCTGCCTGCGGCAGGTCCACGGCCGAGGATATTTCGATCAAGATTTTCCGGTTGCCGGCTTCTGCGGCAATCCCTCATAGGCGGCGACGATCCGCGCCACCAGTTCATGGCGGATGACATCCTCCGCGGTGAATTTCACCTGCGCAATGCCCTCGACGTTGTCGAGCAGCTTGCAGACCTCTGCGAGCCCCGACGCCTGCCCGTTCGGCAGGTCGACCTGCGAGGGATCGCCGGTGATGATC
This sequence comes from Bradyrhizobium sp. WYCCWR15520, assembly GCF_056174665.1. Taxonomy (NCBI): domain Bacteria; kingdom Pseudomonadati; phylum Pseudomonadota; class Alphaproteobacteria; order Hyphomicrobiales; family Nitrobacteraceae; genus Bradyrhizobium; species Bradyrhizobium sp. WYCCWR15520. The sequence continues at coordinate 87,233 of NZ_JBWBWM010000031.1, read as the reverse complement.
ATGCGGCTGTTCTCGCCGAGTCGCGTCAGGAACATCTTCATCTGCATCGACGTGGTGTTCTGCGCCTCGTCGAGGATGATGACGGCGTTGGTGAGCGTGCGGCCGCGCATGAAGGCGAGCGGCGCGATCTCGATCTCGCCGGCCTGCAGCGCGCGTTCCACGATCCGCGCATCCATCAGGTCGTACAGCGCGTCGTAGATCGGCCTCAAGTAAGGGTCGACCTTCTCGCGCAAATCGCCTGGCAGGAAGCCGAGCCGTTCGCCGGCCTCGACCGCGGGCCGCGACAGGATGATGCGATCGACTTCCTTGCGTTCGAACAATTGCGCGGCATGCGCCACCGCCAGCCAGGTCTTGCCGGTGCCGGCCGGGCCGACGCCGAATACGAGTTCATGGCGCTTCAGTGCCCGGATGTAGGAATCCTGCGCCGCGGTGCGTGCCCGCACCGGACGCTTGCGCAGGTTGATGGTCTCGAACGTCGACTTGGCGGTCTTGGCGTCGAATTCGAACAGCGAGCCCTGCGCGATCACGGCGCGGATGGCGCCCTCGACCTCGCCCTGCGAGAGATCATGGCCTTGCAACGCCTGCGCATAGAGCGTTTCCAGCACGCGCCGCGCGGCGTCGCAGCCGTCGCGGGTGCCGGCGATGGTGATGTGGTTGCCGCGGGAGTCGACGACGACGCCGAGCCGCCGCTCGACCAGCGCCAGGTTCTGGCCGTAGGGGCCGACGAGGGCGGAAGCGGCGCGGTTGTCGTCGAAGTCGATGACGACCTGGGTCTCGGGCGGAACTTGCATGTCGCGGTCAAATTTGCGGCTGGGAGCGAGCGAAGGTGAATCCGATGCGCTTTTTGGCAAGGGTTCAGGCTCCCGTCGTCATGGAGGAAAGCGTCGATGGCGCAGGCCGCGTGGAGGGACCGGCGAGTTCGCCGAGCAGGCTGTAGCGCTCAAGGCTGTCGATCCTGACCGGCAGCACCTGGCCGATGATATCAGGCGAGGCAAACACATGCGCAGGCTGAAGGTACGCGGTGCGGCCGACGATCTGGCCGGGATTGCGGGCCGCGCGTTCGAACAGCACGTCGACGGTTTCGCCAATCATGGCCCGGTTGAAGGCCGATTGCTGAGTGTCGATCAATTCCTGGAGCCGCACCAATCGCTCGTCCATTTCAGCCGCTGACACCGTCTCCCGCATGTCCGCCGCCGGCGTGCCGGGCCGCGGCGAATATTTGAACGAATAGGCTGCAGCGTATCCGATTTGCATGACAAGCGCGAGGGTCGCGGCAAATTCTCCCTCGGTTTCGCCGGGGAAGCCGACGATAAAATCTGATGAAAACGCAATATCTTGGCGGGCGGTACGGAAACGGTCGATAACGCGTCGATAATCATCGGCGGTATGCTTGCGGTTCATGGCCGCCAGAATCCGGTCGGAGCCGGACTGCACCGGAAGATGGACGAACGGCATCAGCGCTGCGAGGTCGCGATGCGCTGCAATCAGCGTCTCCTCGACGTCGCGGGGGTGGCTGGTCGAATAGCGCAGCCGCGCGATGCCGTCGATTTCGGCAAGTCGATGCAACAGCTTGCCGAGCGGCCAGGTCCGTCCATCGGGGCCCACGCCATGATAGGCGTTGACGTTCTGGCCGATCAGGGTGATCTCGCGCACGCCGTTGTCGGCCAGCCGCTTCACGTCGTCGACGATCCTGGCGACCGGGCGCGAGACTTCTGCGCCGCGCGTGTAGGGCACCACGCAGAAGGTGCAGAATTTGTCGCAGCCTTCTTGCACGGTGACGAAAGCGGAGATGCCGCGCGCGCGGATGGCGTCCGGCTTCGGCTGCGGCAGGAAGCCAAACTTGTCCTCGATCGGAAATTCGGTTTCCAGCGCCCGGCCTTCGCTTTTGGCGCGCGCCAATAGCTGCGGCAGGTGATGATAGCTCTGCGGCCCGACCACGACGTCAACCGTCGGCGCGCGGCGAATGATCTCCTCGCCTTCGGCCTGCGCGACGCAGCCGGCGACGGCGATGTGCATTGCGCGCCCGTTCCGCGCCGCCTCGTCCTTGGCGACCCGCAGCCGCCCGAGCTCGGAATAGACCTTTTCGGAAGCCTTCTCGCGGATGTGGCAGGTGTTGAGGATCACCAGATCAGCATCCTCGGCCCTGTCAGTCTCGACAAAGCCCTCAGGCGCCAGCGTGTCGACCATGCGTTGCGCATCGTAGACGTTCATCTGGCAGCCATAGGACTTGATATGCAGCTTGCGCGGCGGCTTCATGGAACCTGTAAATGCGGGTGGAATGGCGCCCTCGCGGCGACTGGGGCTCAGATATAGCCTAAATGGCCAAAAAGCCAGCGTTGGTCCGTCATTCCGGGGCGCGAAGCGAACTATGTGGCGCCCTTGCGCCCCTGAGAATCTCGAGATTCCGGGTTCGATGCTGGCGCATCGCCCGGAATGACAGCCAAGCTCAGTTCGCAGTGCGCCAGAGATCGAACAGTTCGGGCGGCGGAACTTCCACCCATTGATTGCCGAGGTTGATACGGTAGGGGGTGCTGCTCGAAGCCCCCGACAGCCGCCACAATTTCGGATCGACGGGGCGGCCCTTGGTGCGCACCCATCGCGCGATCGGTTCGAGGGCCGCCGCCTGTTTGGCGGGGGCCAGCGTATATCCGCCCAGCATCACAAAGCGTAGCTGTCTGTCCGATACCAGCCGTTCGATATCCGCTGGCGCCAGGATCGGATCATCGCCGAGATAGCCGCCCATCGCCATGACCGGCTGGCCGGTCGCAAGGATCAGTGGTGCCGCGACATTGGCGTTGGGCACCGCCACGAGAAACTTTGCGGTCTCGCGATTGGCGGTCAGGTAGCCCGTGAGCTTCTGGCGTGCGGCCTCCAGCCGCGATGTCCGCGATGCCAGGCGGTCGGTGTCGGATGGCGCGAGCAGGGCCGTCATGTTGGCGATCGGCGCGGCGATGTTCGGGCGCCTCAGGACGACGCTGGCTGCGGTCAGGATCGGCGAAACCAGCAACGCGCCAAAGGCCACGACGGCGAACAGCTTTGGCAATCTGTCGTTCTGCTGCGGAAGGAAACAAAGGCCAGCGGCGCAGATCGCAGCGATTCCGATTGACATCAGCCATGTCACGCTCAGCCAGTCGGATCCGATCGTCTCGGACCGCGCGATGCAGAGATAGGCCTGCCAGGCGGCCGTGGCGATGATGACCAGCGGCAGGTGCATCCGCGCGAGCTTGCCCTCCTGCCATCGCGACCACAGCCCGGCCGCGGCGATGCCGGAAAATACCGCGAGCGGCGGACCAAGCACGGCGACGTAATAGGTGTGGATCAATCCGCCCGCGAAGCTGAGCACGATCCAGTACATCGCGAGCCAGCCGGTCCAGACAGCGGCGCTGATGCGGCGTGATCTTGTTGCGTCCGGGCCCCATGCCTCCGACCAGGCGAGCACGAGGCCGAGAAGCGCGAGCGGCAGCAGCCAGGCGAATTGTGCGGCGGCCCGCGGCCGAAACAGACGAAGAGGGCCGACAGGCGAGTCGTCGGTCATGACGGGCTGCCGGACTACCGTGCCAGCAGGTGCCGTCTCACTCGAGGCCTCAGGCGAAGAGTTTGCCGGACTGCCTGCGGGCGTGGCCATCGCAAGAAAGCGGGCCGCGCCATTATGCACCAGAGCAAGCTCCAGCATCGAATTATGCCTGGTGCTGCCCGCATAGGGCCGGTCCCGCGCCGGCGCGAGATCGAAGAGAACAGCCCAAGACAGCGAGACGATGACGAGGACCACGCCCGCGATGGCCTGTCGCCCGAGATGCCACGTCACGGGAGCGCGTGGTCGCGCGAGGCTGAACGTCAGGGCCAGCACGGGAGCCAGCACCAGCGCCGCTCCCATCTTGATGTTGAAGCCGACGCCGATCGCGGCCATCGCGGCGCAGAGCAGCACGAGCCGGCCGGTTTCGGCGGCCCGCATGCCGAGCCACGCAGCCGTCAGCAGCACCAGGATGAGGCAGCTCTCGGTATTGTTGGAACGATCGACCGCAACATTGACCGGACTGAGCGCGAGCGACAGCGCGGCCACAGCGGCCGCCGTCCTGCCCCAATACTTCTGCACCAGAATGTAAACCAGGAGGATCGCGGCCAGTCCCGCCATCACCTGGGCGAGCAGGATCGACAACGCGGAAAAGCCGAGCAGTTTGGCGCTTATGACCTGCAGCCAGATCGCCACCGGCGGCTTGTCGATCGAAACGAAGCCGGCGGGGTCGAACGAATTGAAGAGGAAATTGTGCCAGCTCTCCAACTGGCTGCGCACGCCTGCGGCGTAGTACTGCCTGCTGAATTCGTTCTGTGAAAGCTGCCAAGTTCGCGCGAGTGCCGCCACCGCCACGATGAACGTGAGCGGCACGGCCGCCTTCAACGCTTTGCTGTCCGATAATTTCACGATGCGCCGCCCCCTCACGCAGGTTCGCGTGAGATTATCACCTGCGGCTTCGACGCCCAGTTAACTCGCGGCAAGGTTGCTTGTTGGAAGTGACGCCGCGTTCTAGCCGGCCGTTCGACCGACGCGCGCAATCAGATCCGGCAACTGCCGCATATCGTCGAACGTCACGGCGGCGCCAGCGGCGAACAGCATCTCGGCATGGCCGGGCTGACAATGGCTGCCGCCGTGAAAACCAAGCACGGTCATCCCGGCAGCGCGACCGCCGGTGACACCGGGAACGCTGTCCTCGATTACGACGCACTGGGACGGTTGCACCTTCATCTGTTCGGCCGCGAATAGAAACAGATCGGGCGCGGGCTTGCCGCGATCGACCTGCGTAGCGGAGAAAATATGCGGCGCAAGTTGGTCGTAGAGGCCGGCGCAGGTGAGGCCGTGGCGAATCTTTTCCGGCGTTCCGCTGGAAGCGACGCATTTGGGCAGTCGTATTGCGCCAATCGCCTCGCTGATATGGGCGATCGCCTGCAAATCGCCCTCGTAAAATTTCAGCGTGGCCGCCTTCACCTGTTGCTCGAAGTCATCGGGCAGTTTTCGGTCGATCTCACGCTCGATCGTTTGGCGCGCCTCGCGGTCAGAAACGCCGAGAAATCGAACGAGTACCTGCTCCGACGTGATCGGATAGCCGTGACGCGTCAGCGTCTCCGCATGCGCGCGGCATGAAATGACTTCGCTGTCGACCAGCACGCCGTCGCAGTCGAAGATGACCAGATCGAAATTCTGCTTCAAGGTGGCTCGCGATCAGGTCTTGTCTTCGTCGAGCGGGACGCAATAAAGCTCCAGCCGATGATCGACCAGCTTGTAGCCGAGTTTTCTGGCGATCTCGGCCTGCAATTTCTCGATCTCCTCGGAGGTGAACTCGATCACCTTGCCGTCGCGCAGATTGATCAGATGGTCATGGTGGCTGTCGGGCATCTGCTCGTAGCGCGCGCGGCCCTCGCGGAAATCGTGCCGCTCGATGATGCCGGCATCCTCGAACAGCTTGACGGTGCGGTACACCGTCGAAATCGAGATCTTGTCGTCGACCGCGACACAGCGCCGGTAGAGCTCCTCGACATCAGGATGGTCGACCGAATCGGCCAGCACGCGCGCGATCACCCGGCGCTGTTCGGTCATGCGCATGCCGGTGGCGGCGCAGCGCGCCTCGATGCCGGTATTTTTCTGCGCAGACGGAGATTTCAATGCGGTCATGGTCTCTAAGGCCTTGAAGGGCAGGTCAGGGCTTTGTGCCACACGCGTGCATATTACGACAAGTCGCGCCGCATCAGAAGTGCATTCAACTGTTCGCCTCCGGGCTGCTGATAGTAGCGTTCCCGGCGGCCGACGACCTCAAATCCGGCCCATTCATACAGACGCCGCGCCGGCTGATTGTTCTCTTCGACTTCGAGGAAGACCTTGCATACGCCGCGGCCCGCGAGATGACCGAGATGTGTCAGCAAAAGGTTGCGCGACAGGCCACGGCCGCGCTGATTCGCATCGATGGCGATCGACAACAGCTCGGCCTCGTCGGCCGCCATGCGCGACACCGCAAAGCCGATGATCTTGCGCCCAAGCCTGAGGCGGTGCACGAGCGTGTTGCGCTCGGTCAGCATCACCTCGAATTCGCCTTCGCCCCAGCCGCGATGAAACGATGCGCCATGCAGTTGCGCCAGACGCGCCGCGTCGCGCTGGATCGCCGGTTCGATCACCGCCGTGCCGCCGCCCCACCAATCGGAGAGCCACGCCATCATGATGCCGGCGGCTGCTCTGCGCCGGACAACGGATCCTTCGGCGGCTTGGCATCGGGCGCGCGCAGATAATAGGGCCGCGCCGGCGAACTCTCGGGAGTGACCGCGACGCCCAGCCACGCCACCCAGGCGATATCGGGCGCGCCCTGCTGATCCACTTTGAAAGGCGGTGGCGCATCGGCCGGCCAGCGCTCGGCGAGGATATTCGCCGCGTTGCCGACCAGGTGTGGCGCGCCGAAGCGTGCCGCGTCGAGCGCTTCCGCAACCGGCGCAACGTTCGGCTTGATCAGCGAACCGCCGTCGCCGCCGAGCACCTGGAAATAGACATGATCATGTCGCGCATCGACGGCTGATATGACGGGATGTTCGCTGTTCGCGCTGACGATGGGCGCAGCAAACGCGGTCAGCGTCGTTACGCCGACGACCGGCTTGCCGGCGGCGAGCGCAATGCCACGGGCGGCGGAAAGGCCGACGCGCAATCCGGTAAAGCTCCCGGGGCCGGTCGTCGCGGCGATGCGATCGAGCGCGGCAAAGCCGACGCCGGACGCCTTCATCACGCGCGCGATCAGCGGCATCAGGGCTTCGGCGTGGCCGCGCTTCATCGGCTGCGATTCCTGCGCGATGACGCCCGCGCCGGTGTCGAGCACAGCCGCGGCGCAGGCATCGAGCGCGGTATCGATGGAGAGGATCAGCATGAGCGGAGGTATAGCAGACGCGCAATCATGCCGTCAGTCATGTCTTGCGATGCTGTAGCCGCGTAGGGTGGGCAAAGCGAAGCGTGTCCACCATCTGGCTCTACGGATAGATCATGGTGGGCACGGCGCGAAGCGCGCCTTTGCCCACCCTACGGCGCCTTCTTACACCGGCCGGACTTCGACCACGTCGGGCACGAAATGCCGGAGCAGATTCTGGATGCCGTGCTGCAACGTTGCCGTCGATGACGGGCAGCCGGCGCAGGAGCCCTTCATGTTGAGATAGACCACGCCGTCCTTGAAGCCGCGGAAGGTGATGTCGCCGCCGTCATTGGCGACGGCCGGCCGCACCCGGGTCTCGATCAGGTCCTTGATGGTCGCGACCGTTTCCGCGTCCTGCTCGTTGAAGAACTCGCCTTCCTCGTCGGAAGCCTCGTCGTTGCCGGCGGTGCCGTCCGCGAGCAGCGGCGCGCCGGACATGTAGTGCTCCATGATGGCGCCGAGGATCGCGGGCTTGAGGTGCTGCCAGTCGCCGTCCGCCTTGGTCACGGTGACAAAATCATAGCCGTAGAACACGCTGGAAACGCCTGATACGCCGAACAGCCGTTCGGCAAGCGGCGAGCGGGCAGCGGCTTCGCGGCTCGAAAATTCCATCGTGCCGGTATCGAGCACGGTGCGGCCCGGAATGAATTTCAGGGTGGCGGGATTGGGCGTGGCTTCAGTCTGAATGAACATGATTTTTCTCCGGCGTCGCCGGTTCAAGGCCGGCGCGTGGGCTTCCTCTAGCAGATGGCGACGGGGTGCGCACGATCAAGGGGCGCAGAGCAGCAATTCTGTAGGTGGATCAAGCCCTAAGACAGGCCGTCGATGTCCGAATCCGTGAGATCGCCGGGCACGATGACGACCGGGATCGGGAACGAGCCGGCGACCTGCGCCATCATGCTGATCAGTGGCCCCGGGCCCTCGGGACCGGGATTGGCTGCCAGCACCAGCATCGAAATGTCGACGTCCTGGTCGATCACGTCGAGGATCTGGGTGATCGGATCGCCCTCGCGGATCACCCGCTCTGGCGTGATCGCGGCAATGCCGTTGGCGCGGCCGGAGGCGCGGTCGAGCGCCTCGTTGGCGGCGTCCTCCGCCTCGGCCCGCATCAGGTCGGCGACCCCCAGCCATTGCTGGTTCTGGTCCTCGATGGCGATGATGCGGAGCATCACCACCCCGCCGCCGACGCGCACCGCCCAGCGGCTGGCGTAATACACCGCGCGGTCCCATTCCGCGGTGTCGTCAACGATGACAAGGCATTTTGGCTTGTGACCCGTCTCGTAGCTTCGTCGCTGGGTGGTCATGCATGTCCCGGTGCTGCGCCAAACCGCCGCATGCTGCCACGGCGCAGCCACTCTCGACAAGCGGCGTCGCTGTTCGACGCAGCTAGCTCTTTCGGATGAAACCGACGATGTCCCGCGCCGCTCGCATGGTTTCATCGGCGATGACGCGCGCGCGGTCGGCGCCGTCGACCAGGATTTTGTCGACATGGCCGGGATCGGCGACCAGCCGCTTCATCTCGGAGGCGATCGGCGCGAGCTTTGCGACGCAAAGTTCCACCAGCGCGTTCTTGAAGCTGGAGAACTGGCCGCCGCCGAACTCGCGGAGCACGTCGGATTTGCTGCGATTTGCCAGCGCCGCATAGATGCCGACGAGGTTGTCGGCCTCGGGCCGGTTCTCCAGCCCGTTTTCCTCCGACGGTAACGGTTCCGGATCGGTCTTCGCCTTGCGGATCTTTTGTGCGATCAGGTCGGCGTCGTCGGTCAGGTTGATGCGCGAATTGTCCGAGGCGTCCGACTTCGACATCTTCTTGGTGCCGTCGCGCAAGCTCATCACCCGCGTCGCCGGCCCGGTGATCAGCGGCTCGGGCTGCGGAAAGAACAGTCCGTCACCGAAGCCGTGGCCGCGAATCGAATCGCCGAAATCGTTGTTGAATTTCTGCGCGATGTCGCGTGACAGCTCCAGATGCTGCTTCTGGTCCTCGCCAACAGGCACATGGGTGGCGCGGTACAAGAGGATGTCGGCCGCCATCAGCACCGGATAATCGTACAGTCCGACGGAGGCGTTCTCGCGGTCCTTGCCGGCCTTCTCCTTGAACTGCGTCATGCGGTTGAGCCAGCCGATCCGCGCCACGCAATTGAAGATCCAGGTCAGCTCGGCATGGCCGGTGACCTGGCTCTGGTTGAACACGATGTGCTTCTTGGGATCGATGCCGGCGGCGATGAACGCCGCGGTGACCTCGCGGGTGTTGCGGGCCAGCTCGGCCGGGCCGCCCCAGACGTCGACGCCCATCGTGATCGCATGCATGTCGACGACGCAATAGATGCAGTTATGGGTTTCCTGCATCTTCACGAAATTGACGATCGCGCCGAGGTAATTGCCGAGATGCAGATTACCGGTCGGCTGGACGCCCGAAAAAACCCGTTCAACAAAAGCCATCGTCAGCTTCCCCCAGGGATCCCTAGTCGGATGCCTGTTTCGCGCCGTCGTTTGCCACGCGAGCCCTATTCGCGCAAGCGGCCAGGGCATGATCCCGAAAAGTGGGTACCGGTTTTCGGAAGAGATCATGCCCAAATCAAAAAGCCTACCGTGCGGTTTGCCTGATGGCGTTAACCGCCTCGCGCCAGCCGATAACGCCGAAAAGCCGCAGAAACAGGCCGTAGGTCGCTATTCCCACCGAGATCACGGCCAGTAGCAGGACGGCCTGCACGAGGCCGTGAGCGCCCGAGGTGAGGGGAGGCAGCGAGCGTGTCGCAAGCCACAGCAGCGCGCCCATGGCGAGTGCGGCGAGAGCGATGCGCGGCAACCGCCGTTTTGCCTCTCGATCGATCGAGAACCCAAAGGTCTTCGCGCCACGGCGGATCAGTCGGAACGCCATGCTCCACGCGCCGAGCGCAATCGCCGCCGCAATGCCCTCAGTGCCGTACCAATGGCCCAGCAGGTACGCGAGCGCGACCGCCAGCACCACGCCAAGCAGCGCGGCGACCAGCGGCGTCATCGTGTCCTCGCGTGCGAAGAATGCCGGCGACAGCGCCTTCACCAGCACATGCGCCGGCAGCGCCAGCGTCAGCCACATCAGCGCGCGGGCGGTTGCGTTTGTGTCATCGGCGGTAAACGCGCCGTGCTCGAACAAGAGCCGCACGATCGGCGTAGCTAACACGATCAGGCCGAGCGTGGCCGGCAGCGCCAGTCCAACCGCGAGTTCGAGGCCGCGCGATTCCGCGTGCGCGACGGCCGCGCGATCCTCACCCCGTACCGCGCGCGATAATTCCGGGATCAGCACCGTGCCCATGGCGACGCCGACGATGCCGAGCGGCAACTCGATCAGGCGGTTGGCGAAATAGAGCCACGACACCGCCGACGGCGATGACGAGGCGATGATCGCACCCGCCACCATCAGCAACTGCGGTGCGCTCGACGCCATCATGCCGGGCGCGGCCTTGGCCAGGAAGCCGCGGATCTCCTTGTCGAACGAGATCCGCAACGGCGCTGCGATGTTCTCGCCTCGGCGCAATACCAGCACCGATAGCTGCAACAGCCCGGCGACGCCGACGGTCGCGGCGATGATCTGCGCTGATTGCACCGCATCCAGTCGTGCGACCAGCAGCACGGCCATCACAACGATCAGCGCGATGTTGAACAGCAGCGGCGAGAACGCGGTCAGCGCAAAACGGCCCTGCGCGTTCAACAGCGCCATCATCACGGTCACCGGCCCAGCAAAGGCGAGGTACGGCAGCATCAGCCGCGCATTGTCGACCGCCAATTGCAGCGTCTCGCGCCCCGAGAATCCCGGCGCCAGCACGGCGATGACAAGCGGCATCACGAGCGCAAGCAGCGCCGTGGCCGCGATGAGGGCGAGTGTGATCGTGCCGAGCACGCGCCCGGCAAACGCCGCCGCCGCAGTCGCCCCATCGGTTTCCCGCACCCGCAACCAGGCCGGCACCAGCGCCGCGTTCAGCCCACCCTCGGTCAACAGCCGCCTGATGACATTGACCAGTTGAAACGCCGCCAGGAACGCATCCGCGATGGCGCCCGCGCCGAGCAGCGCGGCCAGCAAGGAATCGCGCGCGAATCCAAGCAGCCGCGACGCCAGCGTTCCCGAAGATACCGTGAGAAAGGAGCGGATCATTGGAGGTTCTATAGCAGTCCATAACCCGTCATGCCCGGCCTTGTGCCGGGCATCCACGTCTTTACGGTCTTGCAGCGACGAAGACGTGGATGGCCGGGACAAGCCCGGCCATGACGAGAGACTTTCGGCATCCAGCTTCCCTTGCTGCCACGGGGCCGATCTGGTAGGCCGCAGCCTCATCGCAACGCCGCTGACAGGACGGACGAATGACTGACGCAAAATACGACGTTCTCGGGATCGGCAATGCGATTTTCGACGTGCTGGTGCAGACCGACGAAGGCTTTCTGGCGCGTCACGGCATGACCAAGGGCGGCATGGCGCTGATCGACGAGGCCCGCGCCGCCGCCATCTACAGGGATATGGGCCCGGCGACCGAAATGAGCGGCGGCTCGGGCGCCAACACCATCGTAGGCGTCGCCGGCTTTGGCGCGCGCGCCGCCTTCATCGGCAAGGTCAAGAACGACCAGATCGGCGGTCTCTACACCCATGATATCCGTGCCGCAGGCGTCGCGTACGAGACCAAGGCGGCCGAAGCAGGCCCTGCCACCGGCTGCTCCTACATCCTGGTGACGCCGGACGGCGAGCGCACCATGAACACCTATCTCGGCGCCGCGCAGGATCTTAATCCCGCTGACATCGATGAAGCGCAGATCGCTGCCTCCGGCATCGTCTATCTCGAAGGCTATCTCTGGGATCCCCAAAGCGCCAAGGAAGCCTTCGTCAAGGCGGCGACCATCGCGCACAAGGCCGGCCGCCAGGTGGCGCTGACGCTGTCGGATTCCTTCTGCGTCGACCGTTATCGTGACGAGTTTCTCGATTTGATGCGCAAAGGTACCGTCGACCTCGTCTTCGCCAACGAGGCCGAACTGCATTCGCTCTATCAGACCTCGGATTTCGATGGCGCGCTGAGGCAGTTGCGCGCGGATGCCAAACTCGGCGTCGTCACCCGCAGCGAGAAGGGCTGCGTGGTGGCCGCGAAAGACGGTGTCGTTGCGGTGCCGGCGCACCCGATCGAGAAGCTGGTCGACACGACAGGCGCCGGCGACCTGTTCGCCGCCGGCTTCCTGTTCGGCCTGGTGCGCAATGCCGGCTATGAAAACGCCGGGCGCCTCGGCGCGCTCGCCGCCGCCGAGGTGATCCAGCACATCGGCGCGCGGCCGCAGGTGTCGCTGAAGGAGCTGGCGGGGCAGAAGGGACTGCCGGTGTAGGCCACGGCCTCTCCGGCCGGGCCAGGCTTGACCCGGGCATACACCTCTTCTCGTTCGCTGCCGGTAGAGAGCGTTCCATCCGTGCGCGGGCGTGTTCGGGGCGCGGTTGCCTGCGCTGCTGGATGAGTTGACGGATTCTCTGGTCGTATGATATATATCAATGATATATACCGCATGGACGGAGGCGGATGATGAGTGCAACCGCCAAGATATTTATGCATGGGCGCAGCCAGGCCGTGCGCCTGCCCAAGGAATTTCGCTTCGAGGGTAACGAGGTGCGCGTCAGCAAGGTCGGCGACAAGGTGATCCTTGAGCCGCTCAAGGCACAACCGGTTGATCTCGATAAGTTCTGGGCTGAGCTTGACGCGCTTGGCGCCAAGGACTTCCTGCCTGACGGGATTCCGGACGAAGCGCCGGCCGAGCCAGACCCGCGCGTCTTCTTCGACGAATGATCTGCCTCGATACCAACATTGTCATCGCGATCGTAAACGGACGCAGTTCGTCGCTCCGCCATCGGTTCGGAGAACAGATGCGGGGAGGCACGGCGATTGCGCTGCCAGTTGTCGCGTTGTTCGAAATGCGCTACGGGTCCGCCAAGGGTGGACGGAGTGAACATAACGAACGCCTGCTCGAAAAATTTCTCGGCCTTGGAATAGATGTTCTCCCGTTCGAGGTGGAAGATGCGGCGCACGCCGGGGATATCCGTGCTCGGCTGGAAAGCGCGGGCACGCCGATTGGGCACTATGATTATCTGATTGCCGCGCAGGCCCGTCGACGCGACGCGGCCTTGGTGACGCTCAACGTCAGCGAATTTTCGCGAGTGCCGGGATTGATCGTTACGGATTGGGCGGTGTGATGGATGCCCCAGCACTGATTTGCCCGACAACGCAAATCAAAAACCGCTCCTCCCGCAAAAATAATTCGCTTTTCGATTGACCCAAATCACTCGTACAACTCCGCCATCCCGTCCCCCCAAGAGGGGCGTTTCGCGATCGTCACTAAACGCGGGGCGGGGTGCGGTGGACGCGGCAGCGTCGGGCGCGCAAACGTCGTCGCAGGGCGGGCTCGCCTGAGCCTGTGAGCGAAGGGACGGCACGCCGACGACCGATGCTAAAGCGCCTTTCGTCAGGCCTTGGCGGATGGGTACCAAGCCCGTTGAGGCCCCTGATGTTGAGGCGTGCCGCGTACGGCCAAGTCGTGTGGGCCTGTAGCCAAGCGATATTTTCACCTAAATAATGTCGGCTTTTCAGTACCTTGGAAGAGCGAAGGGCCTAAGCGGATCGGCTCAGGCCCCAAATATGCCCCAGATCAGCTTTCGCGATGGCTGGCCCTATCTGGCCAGCTCTGGCCTGTAATGGGCGGCTAAGCCAGCCTGCCGCGCTTATTGCGCCGCCGCTCCTGCTTCTTGCGGGCGCTTTCGGCTGGCAGGGTTTGCTGCCAACGCTCTATCTGATCTTCATACCAGACCCGCTTGTTCGGGCTGATGTAATGCGGGCGCGGAAACTGGTCGCGCGCCATCATTCGCTTTAGCGTCGAGTGGCCGACCGGCACCAGCTTCAATACCTGCTCCAGCGTGAGCATGCGCCGCGCGCCGCCTTCTTTCTCCTCTCCCACCATTTCCAGCACCATCGCGCTCCTTTCTGCGCTTCACCTTCGGCCACCAATTGCCCCAGGCGTCAGCGGCGCGCGTTTTCATTGCTTCATCATCTTCACCTGCTGCCCATTGCTCACTGCGCCAGATTCATCAGCTCGCGCAGCTCGATCGCCGCGCGCTTCAGCTCATCCGGGTCCTGCCTCGCGGTGTTGCCGATCACCGTGGCCAGCACCGCGAAGGCCACCTTGACTTGTACGGCAGCAGACTCGCCGAGCATTTCATCCATGATCTCCTCGTGCAGCGCGTTGATCACCTTGGCCTCGTTTGTGTTCATGCGCATCGCCAATCCTCTCGCTGCGTCATTGTGGTGGACTCGCCGAATTGCTATCTGTGGGGCCGACGGCGCGATTGCAGTCACGCCGCCAGCCGGGCTTGTGTCAGGCGAGCCGTTCAATCCGTTCGGCCTGCTGGTCGTTCGAGATTGCACCGCCGCAGTCGCAGGAGAAGGCGTGCGCTTGGGTGATCGTCAACTCAAAGAAGCGCAGCGCATCGGCTATCGTCGTCGTCGCGCTCAGACCCTGTGCCTGAAACACCGGGTCTGACGCGGCGATGCCGAGAGCAGTCACGTCGTCAGGACCGATGCGGGTTTTCTGCTGCTGTGCCCAGCTCATGTACTCAAGCGCGTGATAGAGCCCGATGGGCCTGTCCGCCTTGCGGATCAACGCAGCCCAGTGCAGCAGCTTCTCGCGTCGTGTCATCTTCGGTGGAGCAATCGGGACGGCACTGACGAGTTCGCCTATTTCGACGTGCTTCATTGTTAGTCTCCGTTGCGGCGGCTGGTGCAGATACCCGAAACCTCCGCGCCGCCAGCAGGAGGTCTCAGGCCGAGACATCGGTCATGCTGGCACTAACTCCATTGCCCTGTCGTACATCTGCTTCAGCTCGGCGACGGCTTCAGGCCCGTCGCGCTCGGCCATCTCGCGCAGAATCGGCAGACCACTGTCGATGGAAGCCATGATCTCGTCGCGCGTGGCCGCGCGGCCCTCGGCGAAGAACTCGACGCGCACCGGATCGCCAACATTGAACAGCGCGCCGCCGCGGCCATCCTTGAAGATCGAATAACCTAGCGTCGTCCAGAGCAGCGTGGTGCCTGGATTCCTGTGTATCATGATGCCCGCTGGCTCTAGGCTCTCGGGCATATCCTTCTCGTTACGCTTCATTCTGGGTTGCGATAAAAACGGACAGCCTTGCACCGCATAGAGCGCGCAGTCGCGGTGGCTTGGCGGCTCGGCGCTGACGCGGTTGACGGCGCACATCGGCCCGATCACGAACACCATGAACTTGCCGAGCGGCTCACCGCACAGCCAGCACCGCTTATGCCGCACGCAGATGCCCAGCTTCTCGCCATCGAAGCCACGAAACTCCGGCTTGCCATCGACGTAAGGAACGAAGTACGGCACCGGGAAACCCTGATCGTTGATCGGCAGGCGCTTCATGCGATCGGGCAGCTCCAGATGCCGGATGCGCTGGTTCAGCTCGCGCATCAGCTATCTCCGCCGTTCGCCCGACGATCGAGCGCCCGCAGCAGCGCGATGATCTGGTTGAAGGCCAGCTTGCCGATCCCGTCCATCTTACGCAGCTTGTCCGGTCCCGCCGCCTTCAACTGCTCAACGGTGGTAATGCCTGCGTTTCCCAGCGCCACCAGCACGCGGTTTGGCAACGCCAGCTCGCTGCGCTGATCAAGCGCTTCTTCTTTCCACCATGCGCCGCTGCCGCTGGCTTGCTCGGCGAGCGCCGACAATTTGGTCGGGCTGGTGCTGCTGCTGATCTGGTCGCTCATGGTTTCCTCCATTTCTGTGATCCACATTGCCGTCATGATAGTGCCTCGCCAGCTGGCAGCAGGCCGAGCTGATCGGCGCGTTCGGAGATGGTGCGACCGTCATGAGTGAGCATGAAGGGAAGGAAGACAGCGTCGAACGACAGGATGCCGGTCTCAACCGCCATCAGCTGACCCTTGACCCAGTCGCGCAGAATCGAATTTATCGCGATCTGCCCCTGCGCCAGCGCCTTGTTGCGGTGCTGCTGCTCGTCGCCCTTATGGCGATAATTGTACGGGTGTTCCTTTAGATACAGCGCGGCCCAGCCCTTGGCGCTGGCGCGCAGCTGCATCTGGCGGCCTCGATGCTTGAAGACCAGCATGACCTCGTGCTTTTCGTAGTCATCCATGAAGCCGATCTGCTCGCAGCCGAAGCGGCGCAGCAGCCGCGTGATCTCATCGCGGGCCGCAACACCGCTGGTCGCCTGCGCATAGGGCGTGTCTTTTGCCATCACGCGACCATCCTGAGTTCTTTACGACGACCTTCATACGCATGCTGTCCGCAGCTTCAGTTGCATCCGCAGCAGGTCGATCAGGGCGTCGATCTGGTCCTCGTCCTCGCACATGCTGTCAATCTGCGCGGCCAGCAGATTGATCAGCACCGACATACGTTCATCATCCTTGAGCGGCCACAGCAGCAGCGTTGTCACCTCTAGCGACCAGCGCTCGCCGAAGCTGGCGCTGCGCCATGGCTGCTGCGTGATCGAATGAAATGTCGCCATGACCGCCTCCCTCAATGCTTTGCCAGCAACCGCTTCGCGCTGGCAATCTTGCCCTTGCTTATTCCGGTCGTAACCAAGGCCCTCAGCGCAGCGCGCGTCTCCAGCAGATGCCGTGCATCCTTGATCTCGATGATTGCCACCAAGCGCGGGTTGTTCTCGCGCGCCACCCGTTCAAGGCAGTGCCAGACTCCGGTCGGCTTGCTGCCGTTCTTCACGGCTAATACTCCGACAGCTTGTCGAGTTCGGAGGCCAGCCGCTCGGTGACATCCTCGCCGCGTTTTGCTTCCGCTAGGGCAGCGCTGCCGAGCAGATAAAGCGCGGTGATGTCGGCCTTCACCTTGGCGGCGCGCTCCAGCACCAGCTGCTCGACCGCCTTCGAGTTCTCCCGCGAGCGCTCCAGCTGGCTGACCCAGTCGGTGGCGACCTCATCGACGCCCGTGATCATCAGATCATGCTTCTTCTGATCGAATGGCAGCGCCGAGGGCGGCAGCGTCTCCTGAACCTTGATCGACTCGGTGCGGGCAGCGGCCAGGCGCTGGATGTCGCGCACCGTCTCGGCCATATCGTTGCCCGCTTCGTGCGGCAAGCCGTTCATCTCGGTCATCATTGATCTCCGTGGCATGGTTGCTATTTGATCCTTCGGCTCGCCGCCCACCGACAAGGCTGGGGCGCAATGGCAATAGAACGGCGAGCCTCTGGATCACCGCAGGCGAACCCGGACGTCGCGCTGCGGGATTCCCCGTCTCTTCCTCGGCCTGCCGCTCCTTGCGGAGCGGCGAGGCCTTCGGATCACAGCAGCTTCCCGTGAGATACAGTCACGCTGGCTGCAGCAATATCGTTTCCGCCAAGCGATCCCTCTCGGCGGTGACGGTAATTCTCGGCAGCAATTTGCTCTGGATCACCTCCCTCGCTTCGCCCCAGAACGCATGAAGTTCGTGGTCCTTCATGTTCCTGCGCGACATCGAATTGATCGCGACCACTGGCGTGCCGAGCAGATCGCCGAGCAGCACGAAATTGCCGGTCGCAACCAGCAGCTCGGCGCGCACCTTCTCGGGCGTGGTGTGCAGCGCCTTGGCCAGCTCGTTGATGGTCGCCATGATGCGGCGGTGCTCGATCATGTCGCGATCGTGCAGCAGTTCGATCTCGATCACCTGCGCAGCGATCGGCTCGCCGCTGCTCTGGCTCCGGTGAACCTCACGCGCCTCGGCATCGAACGGTGCCCAGCCGGTCGGTGTCAGCACTAACCTCATTTCGTCAGCTCCTCATGCTTGCCTTCGATGTTCTTTTCAAACAGCCGGAACAGCTGCGGCTTGGTCTCGCGCAGTTTCAGCAGCAGGTCCTGATTCATCAGCTTCCATTCGTCCCACTCCTCGATGGTTCGGCAGTGGGTCATGTAGCGCTGCAGCGGCTCCACGAACTCGGCCCAGGTCTGGCCCTCGTGCATTTCGAGCGTGAACGGATCGACGTGATCAACGATCTCGCCACTGTGCGGATCGACCAGCTCATCCATTGAGCGCGGCGCGGACGCTGGCGCTGACACCGGCGCTGGCCGATAACCGCCAGCTCTGTTGCCATCGTCATCGTCGCCGATGGCGAGATTGAACATCATGATCTCCAGCGCCCGCTTGCCGTAAGAGATGGCGGATATTGTCGCGTGCGTGCGGGTCATCATGTCCTGACCGCGAATGCCCTGCGTGACGATGGGCATGTCCACCTGAAAGCGGCGCTGGATCATACCGTTCGACAGCATGCCGACGACGCGGATCATGTTCGGCTCGCCGGTCGGCTCGGTGTTGAACTGGATGCCGAAACCGTGACTGGTGTAGATCGGACGAATCTCGCCATCGAGCCGCGCGAAGGTGGCGTATCGACTCCTCGTCTGCGGATTGTTGGCGTTGGTGGCGATGGTGCTCATCTCGGCTTCGGCCTTCGACAACGCCTCGTTGAACCGTTGATCAGCGTTGCGCTGCTGGCTGGCTTCCTGCATCGCGACCAGGCGCTCCAGCTTGTCCACGTCGAAATTGGGGTCCATCGCGGCGCGCTCGATCACGCTGTGATAATCGCTGGTGACTGGAACCGTGTTCATGCGGCCCTCCTGGTGATGGCAAGGGTGCCCTTGCGATTGCGGGTGATCTGGAAAGCGCCAGCGAAACACTTCCCGACATCATCGGGGATCAGATCGCGCGCCGCCTTGCCAGCTTCCTCGTGGGACTGGGCTGCATCGGCGGTGCTCTCAAATTCGTGAAGGTAGAGGAGCAATTCGCCGGACCAATTGGTCGGCTCGGCGATGATGTCGATCGTGCGCCACTTCTCTCTCGGGACCGCAGGCGGCATCGGGAACGGCGGCGTCAGTGTCCGCAGGCAGGTCAGGAAGATGCCCGCGCGCTTGATCAGCTCGGCGGCATAGTCAGGGTCGTACTCATGCTCGAAGTCGAGCGGCTCGTTGGTGCCCTGCGCGACCAGCAGGATCGCCTTGCTGGCCCCGGTGCAGAGTCGCTGCAGCATCGTCTGCGGATAATACGCGGCAAGAAATTCTTCTCTGCGCCACGCTGGCGAGAGAAATTTTACCTCGATGACGGCGTCGAGCGCCGCGCAGTATCCGTCCAGCTTGCAGCAAACGTCGGCGATCTCGGGATGGAAGACAACTTCGCCGCGCCGCGTGATCGAATATGCGGTTTGTGACGCGAACCAGTCGAGGATCAGCGGCTCCATATGCGAGCCCGCTTTCATCGCCCAGGTCTGCGGCTCTGGCGGATCGATGGCGGCCCTGATGCGGTAGTGCTTATTCCAATCGGCTTCGCTGCCTTGCATCACCACATTGGCGCTGCTGCCGGTGAATCTGCCGATCTGGTAGTCGAACTCGGAGGACATACGGGCGCACTCCCGCAACGACTGCTGCAGGCTTCTGTCACAAAATGCATATTTGAAGAGAGTGCTGGTCGGGCTTGCCGCTTGTGTCTTCTCTTCCGCTGCTGGGCGTCCCGTATCTACGCGCCAGCATCAGCGAACGGCAACTTCAAGCACAAATTTTTATCGCGTCAAGGTGGTACGGCGAACATTTTTTCAGTTCAGTTGTCGGAACCTGAGCGGCTCGATGGCACGAAAAATTTAATGTTGAAGTGTTTGAGCCGATCTGACCTTGCGTGAGCCATTCTGGTTTGAATTGGTAAGTCACGCTCGATCACTTCAAACCATTTCGCACGTTTGACTGAAATAATTTTTGAGCATCAGCATGACGCCATCATGACGCGGCGTCTTCAACCGATCTGGTCCTTCAACGAAGTAGTCGATGTGCTCGGCGGCCCTGTCGCTGTCGGTCGCCTCACTGGCCAGACCTCCGCTGCTGTCTGCAATTGGCGCAGATATCGCGGACTCTTCCCGAGCAAATACTATTTTTGCATGCGCGCCGCGCTCGCGGACGAAGGCTACTTCGCGCCGATCTCTCTCTGGGGCTTCTACGGCACAGCCGAAACCAACAAGGATCAAGCCGCCTGATGATCAAGCGCGGAGGGAGCCGCTATGCGTCAGCTATCGCTGTTCAAGGGCAAGAGGCAACGAGGCATCGCACCACCGCCGCCGCTGGAGTTCGCAACCCACGCCACGCTCGCCGACATCTGCAAACGCTGCCTGCATCCCGACTGGAAATTCACGCACCTCCCGCTCGGCGAACACCGCGAACACCGGATTAATCCCCGCACCGGAAAAAGATACTCGCTGACCGGCCAGCGCCTGAAGCGCATGGGCGTTCTGCCAGGCTGGCCAGATTTTATTTTTTGCGGCCCCAACGCGCAGGTCTTCTGGCTGGAGCTGAAGCGCTTCAAGACGGGCCGCCTTTCCGAGGATCAGTCAGATGTGCTCGCGCATCTCGTCGCCTGCGGCTTTGCTGTGCTGGTCACCACCTCGCTCGATGATGCGGTCGCCACGCTGAAGCAGGCGGGCATCCTGCGCTCGACCGTGGAGCTGCAGTGATGGGGCGCATCGCAAAACACGAAGCCGATCCGCGCGCCCTTGAAGCCTACGGCGCTTTGCGCGAGGGCGTGCATCTCGCGGGCTACAGCTTCGAGCGCGCTTGCGGCAAGTTGAAATGGCTGCTGCAGGAGGATCGCTGGTGCGGCGTCGGCACCGGCTTCGATGACATCAACGCGTTTCTATCCTCGATCCGGCTCGACAACCTGAAGGCCGTCGCCGAGCAGCGCAAAGAGATCGCGAAGCTGATTAAGGAGAAGCAGCCGAAGGCTTCGAACAGGCAGATCGCGAAGACGCTGGGCGTCCGCGAATCCACTGTGCGCCGTGACCTTGCGCCAAATGGCGCAGCGGCTGGAAAAAAGCCGAGCAATGTCAGCGAAGCAAAAGCATCAGCTGCGCCAAATGGCGCACCTGCCATTGCCGGTGCCGCTGCCGCGAAGCTGATAGCGCGGCGCGAGGAAGGCAAGCAGGCCCGCCTCGACAAGGTTGCCGCCGATGAGCGACGCGTGCTGCAGCTCGTGCCGGTGGTCGGCAAGTTTCGCACGCTCGTGCTCGATCCGGCTTGGGACTATGACTGGCTGTCGGTCGCTGGCCGCGCCAAGCCCGGCTATGCGATGCAGACGCACGAGCAGCTGTTGCTGCTTGATCCGAAGCAATGGGCCGACGAGACCGGCTGCCATCTCTACCTCTGGGTCACCAACAATTTCATGGCGCGCGGCTGCGAGCTGATGGCGCATTGGGGATTCCAACATCGCATCGTCATCACGTGGGTCAAGGAAGGTGCTTTCGGACTCGGCTCCTATTTCCGCAACAGCACCGAGCATGTGCTGTTCGGCACGCTCGGCGAGACCACGACGCGGCCAGCGGCGGCGAGTATTCCAACGCACTTCATTGCGCCACGCCCAGGCGAACACTCGGAAAAGCCCGAGGCCTTCTACGACATCGTGCGCGCGGCATCCTATCCGCCCTATGGCGAGGGCAACCAGCGCGAGGCGCGGCCCGACTTTGCCAACCTGTTTCAGGAACTCGCGGAGGTCGCCGAATGAACGACGACTTCGAGCGTGACGACAAGTGGCAACGGGAGATGCGCGACGCTTATCTGCTGCCGTTCTATCGGCGTAGCTATGCCGGTTTTCTGCTGTTCGATGAAGGCCGCTTCGCGCATCAGCAGCAGAAGAGTGGCATCGACACGCTGCTCTGGCGCTCTAATCGAATCCCGGTCTCCATCGAAGAGAAGATCGTGCGCGAACCGCCGCCCGAGCGGCGCGAACCTTATGACGCGATCTGCCTTGAGACCGACAGCTGCAGCTCGCCTGGATTCATCCGCAGCGGCTGGATGGTCTATTCGCGATGCGACGTGCTGCTCTATTGCATGCATTGGCGCGATGACTCGCTTGACTGCCTCTGGATCGACTTCCCGCAATTGCACGATTGGTTCTGGCCGCGCGTGAAAAAATTTCCGGTGCACGTGGAGACCAAAACCATCAACAAGAGCATCTGCCGTGTCGTACCGATCAAGGACATCACCGCTGCCGTGCAGGTGCATCGCTTCCGCCTATTACGCGACCGCCCCGTGATCCCTTGGTCGAAGGTGGTCGGAGCCAACGATCCCATTGTCTGAACGGGAGGCCCGACATGCAGCGCCGCACACTGCCGCAGCGCCGCCGCGCCGAAACATTTGAAATTGCCTTCGGCGGTCTCTCCCGCAGCCATACCGTCACGCTCGGCTACTACGAGGACGGCACGCTGGGCGAAGTCTTCATCAACGGCGGCAAGAGCGGCGAGCTGGTCGAAGCGATAGCGCGCGATGGCGCGGTGCTGCTGAGCCTCGCGCTGCAGTTTGGCGTTTCGCTGGAGAGCATCCGAAGCGCGATCACGCGCGATGGCGCTGGCGATCCGTCCTCGATCATCGGCGCAGTGGTCGATCGCCTGAGCGAGGGGCCGCCATGACGATCACCGCCGACGACAAGCTGCAATGCGCCGAGCGCGAGCTGCGATATCGGCAGCGCGTCTACGGCCGGCTGGTCGAGCGCGGCAAGATGTCGAAGCGGCAATGCGACCGCGAGCTGGAGCTGATGGAGGCCATTGCCGAGGACTACCGCAAGCTGGCGGCGCAGGAAGTGCTGCCGCTTTGACCGCCTGGTACAACGAGATTGATGCCTATGCCGCTGGATGGCTGCGCAACCTCATTGCAGAGCGACTCATCGCCGATGGCGAAGTCGATACCCGTTCAATTGTCGATGTTCGATCTGCCGATCTTGCCGGATTCGACCAATGCCATTTCTTCGCAGGCATCGGCGGATGGTCTCTCGCTTTGCGACGAGCGGGATGGCCTGACCCTCGACCTGTTTGGACAGGAAGCTGCCCCTGTCAGCCGTTCTCGCTCATGGGCAAGCAGGCTGGATACGCAGACCCACGGCACCTTTGGCCGACTTGGGCTCGGCTCATCGGCGAGCGACGACCTGCAACGGTCTTTGGCGAACAGCTTGCGACCGCTGCTCGCTGGCTCCGACTTGTGCGAGGTGATCTGGAAGCGCTGGGTTACACCGTGGGGTCGCTGCCTATCGAGGCCGCATGCGCGGGTGCGGAGCAGCTTCGTGATCGATATTGGTTTGTGGCCCACCGCGACATCGAGCGCGGAGAATCCGCAGGTGCGTGGCTTCGGCGCGGCGGCATTACATCCGAAGCGTGGGACGACGCTGGCGGGCGCGGCGTTCTGGTCAACGGCATCAAGCCGGGACTGGAAGGACTCGCCGGGGATGTCGATCAAGCGCGAGAAGAATCGCAAGCGGCTCGATCAGCTACCGAGGCAGGTTTTCAATTCGGAAGTGGTGCTGTGGCCGACAGCGCGGGCCTCGGAGGCGGGACCGGATTTCGCGAAGGCCTCGCGGTCATCGACGGGGATGGCGCCGCCAGCGATAGCCGCGAGTTCGATCTCTCAATCTGTAGAATCGACGGAAAAGTGCGGCGCATTAAACCCGGACTTCGTCTCGTGGCTGATGGGATACCCGCCCGAGTGGATAAGCTGCGCGCCCTCGGAAACGCCATCGATCCCCGACCTGCCGCTGCCTTCATCCGCGCCGCCATGCAATGCATCGGAGCTGGGCCATGAATGCTGAACAGCTCGCCCAGGCGCTCGGCGCTGTCCGATCCGGCAGGCAATGGAAGTGCTGCTGCGTGGCGCACGAGGATCGCTCGCCTTCGATGATCATCTTCGATGGCCGCGAGAGCGTGCAGGTCAGATGCATGGCTGGCTGCGAGCCTGAGGACATCATCGGCGTGCTGCGCTCGCGCGGATTATGGTCTGGCGCGAGCCGATCTGACCAGCCGCGAGCCGAAAAATGCGTTTCACATGAAACGTTTAGCAGCGATCGGCGCGAGCACATGCTGCGCACGCTGGCGCGCTGCGTCTTCGATGATGCGCAGCCGATCAAGGGCACGCTGGCGCAAAAATATTTCGAGAGCCGCGATCTCTGGTCGGTCGCGATGGAAATTGACGACATCCGCTTTCACCCGCGTTGCCCGCGCGAGAAAGGCGAGCAAGCTGCGGTCGTGATCGCGATGCGCTCGATCCGATCGCATGCGGTGACGGCCATCCAGCGAATTTTTCTGGACCGTCACGCCAAGAAGACCGGCAAAGGGATGATGCTCGGCACCTGCAACGGCGCGGCGATGCAGCTGCAGCCGAAGATCGGCAGGACATTGCATATTGCCGAAGGGCTGGAGACCGCGCTGGCCTGCATTGCGATGGATCGCGCGCCGACATGGGCGCTGGGCTCGACATCGCTGATCCAGACGTTCCCGGTGCTGCCCGATATCGATCGGCTGGTGATCTGGGCTGATCATGATCGGCTGAAGTTTATTGGCGGCGTCTGGTGCAGGCCCGGTCACAAGGCCGCAGGCATTTGCATGGAGCGCTGGCTGAAGGCCGACAAGCAGGTCGAAGTCGAAACACCGAAGCAGGAAGGCTGGGACGAGGCCGATGTCTGGAGTGCCCGCTGTGCCCGACTTTGAAGATGAGGATCATAAGCCGCTCTCGCCAGCGGACATCATCGTTCCGTTCGATGATGCGCGCCGCCGGCGCGGCAAGGCCGAGGAAGGTGAGCCGCAGCAGCGCGTCGTCATCGTCGCCGCGCCGTACATCTGGACCGATCCGCAGAACATCCCGCTGCGCGATTGGCTGTATGGGCGGCTGCTGGTGCGGCGATTCCTGACCGTTACCATTGCGCCAGGCGGCGTCGGCAAGTCATCCCTGATCGCCGCCGAGGCCTTGGCGATGGTCTCAGGGCGCGATCTGCTCGGCGTGCAGCCGGTGCGCAGGCTCCGGGTCTGGCTGTGGAATCTCGAAGACCCGCAGGAGGAGACCACGCGCAAGATTCAGTCGGCGGCGAAGCATTTTCATCTGACGGCGGACGACATCAGCGAGCGGCTGTTCGTCAATTCGGGCCGCGATCATGCGCTGGTGATCGCCAAGGAAATTCGCGGCGGCACCATCATTCTACGGCCCGTCATCGACAACATCGTGCAGCAGGTGAAGGAGCACGCCATCGATGTGCTGGAAGTCGATCCGTTCGTCAGCTGCCATGAAGTGTCCGAAAACGATAACAGCGCGATCGACATGATCGCCAAGGAATGGAGCCGGGTTGCCGAGCTGGCGAACTGCGCCGTCCATCTCGTGCATCATACCCGTAAAGCGCCAGCGGGCACTGAAGTGACAACCGATAGCAGCCGTGGGGCGAAGGCGCTCACCGATGCGGCGCGTGTTGCGCGGGCGCTGAACCAGATGACCGAGGAGGAAGGCGCGAAGGCGGGCGTCGAGAACCACCGGCTGTTCTTCCGCGCGTTCAACGACAAGGCGAATCTCGCGCCGCCCGTCACGGTCTCGGACTGGTTCAGGCTGGCCAGCATCTGGCTGGAGAACGGCCCCGCTGGTGGTGACAGCGTCGGCGTGGTGACGCATTGGGACTGGCCCGATCCGATGCTGGGCGTAACCGGCAGCGACTTCGAGAAGGTCGCGTTGGTGATCCGCGCGGGATCATGGCGCAAGGATGTGCGCGCCAGCGACTGGGTCGGCAAGGCAGTCGCCCAGGCGCTCGGGCTCAATGTCGAGAACAGAGCCGACAAGGCGAAGGTCAACGGGCTGCTGCAGGTCTGGCTGTCGGCGGGTTCCTTGGTGGTGGTCGAGCACGATGATGAGCAACGCCGACCGCGTCAATTTGTGGAGGTGTGCGATGCAGAATGAACCCTGCTCCAGTCGCTATAATAGTGAGTGGAGCAAACTGGAGCGAAGTGGAGCGCCGACAGTCACTGCTCCACTTCCAGTTCCTTACAGGAACAGGAACTGGAGTGGAGCAGGTTCCACTGTCGGTGAGGCAACTGGAGCGGAGTGGAGCGACCAGCTGCTGGACGATGTCCCATCGACGTGGAACGGGCCGCATGTCGGTCGCCGATTGTGCGAAGCAATGCGGACCTTGGCGATGCTGCCGATGGGTGGCGGTTCCGGCCACGCCGCATGGCCAGCCTACTGCTACGAGTGGGAGGACTTGTTGGCTCAGCACGAGCAAGGCGAGCTGGAGCGTACGCAGCAGCTGCAGAACCGCATCCGGCTGCTGCCCTCCAGCCGCGATGTGCAGCGCATGGAAGCCGCGATCTGCTGGCCAGCCCAGTATCTCGCGCCGCTGGCGCATCTGCTGCGCGCGGTCAACGCGGTGGCGCTGGCGCACTCGCTCGATCGCGATGCCGGATGGATCGCGGCCAAGCGCGGCGGCTATGGCGAGACATGGCGCGAGCGGCACGATCAGGGCTGCAGCATCATCGCGCGAGGGCTGCGCGCCTGTCGGGTGCCGGTGTTTTAGGCATGGGCGGCTTCAGCATCGGCGCGGTCGTTCATTTGACCGCGGAGGATGCAATCTGCGCATCGTCGGTGGCGACGCTTGCTAGATCAACACGAGATGCGAAACCGCTCCCGTGTGACGGGACCCATAATGTAAGTTGAAAGCATGAAGTAACACCCTCGGAGCGTGGATTCGATAAGGAGCGCAGAAAAAGCCACATGGCCGGGCTGCGCTGGCCTTTCCGCTTGCTCCTGTAGTCGCTACAGGAGTTAAGTTTCTTTTGGCTCAACGAAGGGAAAGATGATGTCGACAACCGAACTGGATGCCCCAGTACGCTACCGGGTGACCGGCATGGATTGCTCCTCCTGCGCCTCGAAAATCGAGGGTGCAGCGCGCAAGGTGCCCGGGGTACAGGACGTGCGCGTGTCGATTGCCTCCCAGGAGATGACGCTGCGTGTTGATGAGAACGCCGCGGCGCTGCATGAGATTGAGCGCACGGTGACGGGGCTTGGCTACAAGCTCGCGCGCCTTGATGCGAACGATGACGACGACAAGGTTCCAAGCCTCTCCCATGTTACCCCCGCCTACAAGCGCGCTCTCTGGATTGTGGTCCTGCTCAACGCCGGATATGGCGTAATCGAAATCGTCGGCGGGTTTATCGCAGGTTCGCAAGCCCTGAAGGCCGATGCGCTCGACTTCCTGGGCGATGGAATGATTTCCATGTT
This sequence comes from Bradyrhizobium sp. WYCCWR15520, assembly GCF_056174665.1. Classification (NCBI taxonomy): domain Bacteria; kingdom Pseudomonadati; phylum Pseudomonadota; class Alphaproteobacteria; order Hyphomicrobiales; family Nitrobacteraceae; genus Bradyrhizobium; species Bradyrhizobium sp. WYCCWR15520. Next base: position 60,244 of record NZ_JBWBWM010000031.1, on the reverse strand, counting down.
AGGGCTGATTGCCGTCGGCTGGGGGCTGGCAGCTCGCGCCAAGGCCGCGATGCTGCAAGGGATTTTTTTGGGTGTGTTGGGCACGGGCGTGCTCATCACAACAGCGTATCGAGTGCTGTTCCTTCATCAGCCAGAAGCTGAACTGATGGGAATACTTGGCCTGATCGCCCTCGCGGTAAACGTAGCAGCCGCCGTGGTGCTCCTGCCGCACCGTCACGGCGATGCCAATGTGCGGGCGGTATGGTTGTTTAGCCGAAACGACGCTCTCGGGAATGTCGCAGTCGTCATTGCAGCTTTGCTGGTCGCGTGGACCCAAACAGCGTGGCCTGACCTAGTGGTGGCAGTCATTATCGCTGGTCTGTTTCTGCAATCGGCGCTTTCCATCATTAGGGATGCACGTAACGATCTGAGCGCAGCCGAGCGCACTACAGGAGCAAAGGATTTTGCCGCATGATGCCAATTGGCACGCTTTCCGAACGCGCCGGCGTTAACATCGAGACCATTCGCTATTACGAACGCGCCGGCGTTCTGCCGAAGGCCGAGCGCGGCGAGAACGGGCGCCGGGTCTACGGAGACGACGATGTGCGTCGCCTGGCATTCATCCGTCACGCGCGCGAGCTGGGCTTTGAACTCAAGGCCGTGCGCGAGCTGTTGAAGCTGCAGGAGCAGCCAGAGCGTTCATGCAAGACCGCATCGCGCTTGGCCGCCAGCCAGCTCGCAGCGGTCGAAAGCAAAATCCAACGCCTCACGCGCTTGCGCGATGAGTTGGACCGCATGGTGAAGTCCTGCAAGAACGGCCGCGTGGCTGAGTGCCGCGTTATTGAGGCCCTGGCCACAGCGAAATGATGCCGCACCTTGCAGCGTTCATCTCACGGCTGCACTTGCGCCTGTTCCAGATGACGTTGGGCGCAGGATATCGCTCCGCTTTGAAAACCGCGCCTTGGCGCGATGAGCTGATTAGAGCTGTCGCACCGCGTGCGGGAGAGCGGATTTTAGAGGTCAGCGCGGAAGGATTCAGTTCGTGCGCGGAGCTTGCGCGGCGCTATCCGACAGCGCATTTCGTGGCAGCTCACCCAAAGGCGACCGCTTCAAGCGCGTTCGTTACCCTCAGTAATCTGGAGCACTTACCCTGTTGTGAGGGGCGCATCCAAGCCAGCGGCGCTTCGTTCGACAAAGTGGTCTGCGCGCTTGCTCTGCATACATTGCAACCCCACGAGAAGATCGCGCTGCTCAAGGAAATGCGGCGCGTGCTTCGCTCTGGCGGCACGCTGCACCTAGCTGATTTCGATGCCCCATCCACGCCACGCAAGGGAAGCGCTCTGCGCGCCACCAGTTACCTGTTCGGACCGGACAGCGCCAAGCCCCATCTCGACGGCACATGGTTCAACATGATTGGGCAGGCTGGCTTCGCGCGCGTGCGCCGCGTAAAAACCTGCTCTGAGATATTAGGGCAGGTCGCCATCGTGCGCGCTCGGCGAAGGTAATGAGATTCTGAAACCGAAGCAATGGAGGCGTTCTGGCGCCTTTTGGCAAGCAGCGGGAAAGGCCGCGCGATGCAGCGACGGAACGCTACTCTGGCAGCCGCGTGACGAAACGCAAGCCGTTGCTGCCACGCGTTGACAGTCTCAGAGGCGATCAATGACAAGCACAACTGACTCGATCCAAGTGGCGAAAGTGCCGAAACGCCGCCGCAGCGTCGTCGAGGGCAGCTCACCGAACATCTGTCGATAGGCGGCAGCAAACCTGCCGAGTTCAAGGAAGCCGTGCTCCATTGCGATCTGCTTCACTGTCGCGGCAGGCCCAGCCGTCAGCAGCGCGGTATGCACGTCGCCGAGTCGCTTGCGGCGCAGGAAGGCAATCGGTGGCACCCCAAGCGCGTTGATGAATGCGCGATGCAGCATTCGCCGATGCACCTTGAATCGCTGGCACAGTTCGGAGATGTGGATGGGCCTGGTGCCTGCATCAACGAGGAAGTGGTCCACCTCAAGCACCAGCCGCGCTGCCGCCTTCACCGGCTGGCCACGATAGCTGACGCCGTTGGACAGCGGTGCTGTCACCAGCTCCAGAATGTTGCGCTTGTAGAATTCCACGACCTCGTCTGGCATCGTCGCACCTTCTGCAGTGAGAGCTGCGAGCAGCGTGCGAAAATTCTGGACATTGGCAGCAGCGATGGCTGGATCAGTGTTCAACACCAGGCTGGGCAGCTTCCATATCGGCGCTTCAGATGCTCCGGGCTGCTGGCTGTCGAGATGCGCAAACAATTCGCTCGGCGTGATGAGTATCGCCGCATACCGGTTGGCGCTGTCATGGTGCGAATAAAATTCATGATGCGGTGCGGTGATGATGTGGTCGCCGGGTATCGTCTCGACATGCTCGATCGAGGCCGGAGCATCGAGCGTCATGCCAATCTGCCACCGCTGTTCGCTCAGGGCACCGCGAAAGCGCACGCCGCGTGAAAAGGAGCCGGTTGAAATGCCGAGCGAGCCAACTGACAGGTGCGCCAGTGTACCGCCCATCTTGCCGTACTCTAGCTGCACGACGTCCATTGGGGCATCCTGTACAGCATTGCGCAGTGCCTCGAAGTCGGAAAATTCCGTTCGCCTGATGACGATGGGCAATGTCCCCGTGCCCCACTAACTAGAACGCGAATCGCGGGCATATACAGCTGGAGGATTAAGGAGAGTCTTTGCTGGACCTTGATTAAACCTGTGGACGAAAATTGCGCCGCTTGTCACAAACTGCATAGGGACTCGGGCTGGCACAGGTGCTCAGGCGTCTACGAAATGAAGCGAGGCAATGATGGCGCTGCAGCTGCCACGAGGCGCAGAGCGTGAATACATTGCAGTCAGCAACATCGTTGCGGTCTATGTCGCCGCGCTGCCTGCAGGACCTGCCTTCGTCTCGTTCTCCCGCGATCTGCTGCACAGCCTGCTAACCTTGCGCCGCAGATGGTCGGCATTGCAGATTACCTGCGCCTACTGGGTGAAGGATAGAAGCGAAGCGCGGCTGATCTGCCGCGAGGTTGATTCCAGCCTTTCGCGAGGCGAGGATGGCCTGCTGATCGCGACCGCCAGGGCCGCGCAGCGCAAGGTCGAGAATGTCGCCGCGCATATGGGGATCGCTTTGACCGAGCACGATGTGGTGCTGATCCGCGCACGCGCGGCGGTCGAATACATCGAGCAGCGCATCGCGCAGGCGCAGGCGTCAGGTGAGTTGTCATGGTTCAACCGGGCCTATCGCGCGTGGCGGCTGGAGGCGAAGCAGTACGGGCGCAGCATGTCCTATGCTGAGGCTCGCGCCCGTCTGCGACAAAATTTATTTCGTCAAATTCTGGTCAATGAAGGCCAAAGCGGATCAACGCCGCTGTTCCCGCCGCTGCCGGGAATTGATTTTCCGGTTCCGGGGTGATCTCTTCACGCGCGCAGGTGCGGCTCGAAGTGTGACTGCACTGCGCGCAACCCCCCTTACTGAACGTACCTCCACCCGGCTTCGATCCCCCGAGGCCGGTTTTCTTTGGGAGCTGCGCTGATGGGCGCAATTGAGGAAGGCGGCAAGGTCGCAGCCGGCGTTATCGAGGGCCTGAAAAACCAACCGCTGGCGCTCGCGCTGATCGTGGTCAATGTCCTGTTTCTCGGCTTCATGGCCTTTCTCATCCACGCGTTGAAAGAACAGACCGAACGCAAAGATGCGTTGCTCAGCGATCTTGCGCGCAATTGCGTGGTGATTGCGCCGAAATCGGAGGGCAAGCCGTGACTGCTGCCTTGATGCTTGCCCCGGCTGCGGTTTGCGGTCCGCCGCCGCTGGAAATGCAGCGCAGGATCGCAACCTTGACCAAGCGTGAACGCGAAGTGATGGACCACGTTCTGGCTGGTCGAAAAAACAAGCAGATCGCCCATGATCTCGGCGTCGTCGTGAAGACCGTCAAGGTCCATCGCTCACGGGTGATGACCAAGCTCGGTATGCGCAACATCGTGGAGCTGGTTCGGGCGGCAGAAAGGGCTGGGCTATGAGCTACAATCGCATCGTCATTTCGTCCGGTCACGGAAAGTATGTGCGCGGTGCCAGCGGCATCCTTGATGAAGTGGACGAGGCCCGCAGGGTGGTCGAGCAGGTCGCCATCGAGCTGCGCAATCGACGCGTCGATGTCACGACGTACCACGATGATGTCAGCAAGAGCCAGAACGAGAACCTGAACCGGATCGTGGACTTCCACAATTCCAAGCAGCGCGATCTCGACGTGTCGGTGCATTTCAATGCTTATGAGCAGGTCTCGAAGCCGATGGGCACCGAGGTGCTGTACGTGACGCAAAGCGGCCTCGCCGCCCAGGTATCCAGCGCCATCGCCGTCAGCGGCGGCTTCATCAATCGCGGTGCGAAGAAGCGCACGGATTTGTTCTTCCTGAACAACACCGCGATGCCGTCGATCCTGATCGAGGTTTGCTTCGTGGACAGCGAGGCAGATGCCTATCTTTACGATGGGAATTTTGAAGCGGTCTGCGATGCCATTGCGGACGTGCTCGGCGGCGTTGAGGACGGCGAGATAACACCGTCACCGCCGCAGCCGGATGCAGCGCTCCATGTCGTCGGGAAGGTTTCCCATTTCGGCGGCCCGGACGACAAGGGCGTGTCGGCGAGCGAAGGGTTGGCCTTCATCAACAAGGTCGATGAGAAGCCGGAATTGTTTCTGCCGTACCAGCCAAAAGGGACAACCGGGCTGGCGCGTCGGCTCAACCCCCACATCCACTACGTCGCCTGCCGATGGGACTACAGCAAAACGCCGAAGCCAATGATGCTGCAGGAAGTGGCGCTGGTCCGCGCGACCGCCACTGGCATTGAGATGAAAGCCTTCCCGGCCGACTGGGGACCGAACCAAAACACCGGCCGCGTTGCCGACATCAGCCCCGGCCTGATGGAAGACCTCGGCATTCAAACCGACGACGAGGTCGAGGTGATCTTCCCGTACTAGGAGCGCGCGCCCATGATCACATCGCTGATCTATCTGGTGGTCTACCTGATCGTTGTCGGCATCATCATCTGGCTGCTGCACTACCTCGTGAATGCGATCCCGCTGGATGAGCCTTTCCGCCGCGTGGCCAACATCGTCATCGTTGTGATCGGCGTGCTGATCGTGATCCTGCTGCTGCTGCAGTTCATCGGTGCGATCGATGGCGGCTTGCCCCGCTTGGGAAGACCATAGGCGACAGCCAAGTCGAGCCGCTGCCGCCTTATCCACCACCACCGCCTTCGATCTGCAGAGGATGCTAGGCCGATGCTGAAGCGCTTGCCCATCATCCGTCATGTGCGCTGGCTGATCTGGGCGTGGCGGGCCGAGCGGCACTACGCCATGTGGGCGCAGCTCGGCAGCCTGCCGGTCTACCGGGACCAAGACGAGGCCGTGCTTGATGCGATCTGGCGTGGTGAGCGGTAGCAAGTCCCTGATATTACAACATTATCAGCGTCTAGAACCTGGTTCTCTTTGCGCTGAACGGGCGGCCAAACGGGGCCGGTCCGGTACCAAAAGGGAACACGAGACCCTTCGGATAGTCCGAAATTGACCAAGCAACTGCATGGTTCGCGCTCGTGCCCGGGCTAACCAATTGATATTATGGGGGAATAAATTGCTATGGGCCGGGGGGAAGGTCTCGCGAACGGTTCGCGTTCAATTTCGGAGCGCGGCGGCGCTCGAATTTTAGCGGCTGCGAAACGAAAAAACTCTGAGAGACGAAAGTTCTTTCACCCGAAAAATGTCGATGTTCCAATCGGTTGTACGAAAAATACTGCTCAGCTGGAAAACAGTTAGCTGATGCCCGTCCCGGCTAACTTGCACCTCAGAACGGCCCTATCCGCCGCATCCTGATACCGCAGAGAACTTTCTTCTCAACGCCGAAAACGCAGCATTTTCATTGGCTTACCCAAAGGAGCCGGAATGCAGCTGCCCAGCGAAAGGCCTGTTTTTCCCGACAAAAATAGCCATTTCGGAATGTCCGAAATCGCCAAAAACTGGCCTGCAGATCAGGTAGAGCGCCGCCCGATCAGGGAGCTGGTGCCGAGCGCCCGCAACGCGCGCCTGCATTCCGACGACCAGATCGAACAGATCGCAGCCTCGATCAGCGAGTTCGGATGGACCATGCCCGTGCTGATCGATGAAGCGGGAGAGATCATCGCTGGCCACGGGAGAGTGCTAGGTGCCGAGCAGTTAGGCCTCAGTGAAGCGCCGACGATGGTAGCTCGCGGCTGGTCGGAAGAGCAGAAGCGCGCCTATCGGATCGCCGACAACAAGCTGACCGAGAACGGCGGCTGGGATCAGGCGCTGCTGCGGATCGAATTGAACGACCTCGCAAGGATCGGCCTCGACAGCCTGACCGGCTTCAGCGAAGCCGAGCTGCGCGAAATGGGCATCGGCGTCGAAGCGCTCGGCGGCATGCCGCTGCTCGCCGATGGCGAGCGCTCGCCCTTCCAGCAAATGACCTTCATCCTGCACGCATCGCAGGCCGAGATCGTCACCGAGGCGATCGAGCGCGCTTCGCAGGCGCTGGGGCCGCCGACCGAGGCCTCGCCGAACCAGAACCAGAACGGCAATGCGCTGGCGGAAATCTGCCGCGCGTACCTGGGCGGCGCATGACCAGCGCCAAGGAGATCGAGGTCCGCCCGATCGCCAAGCGCGATGCGGACGCGCTGATTCGGCGCGTGCATTACAGCCATAAGGTCGTTCGCAATTCGAAACTCTCGCTGGGCGTCTTCTTGCACGGCATGCTGGAGGGCGCGATGCAATTCGGCCCTTCGCTGCAGAAGTCAAACATCGTGCATCTGGTCCGCGATACCCGTTGGAACGGATTCCTCGAACTGAACCGGCTGGCCTTCACCGAGGCGCTGCCGCGCAATTCGGAAAGCCGCGCGCTCGGCATCGCGCTGCGCATGATCAGGAAGAACTATCCGCATATCGAATGGGTCGTCTCCTTCGCCGATGCCTGCCAATGCGGCGACGGCACCATCTATCGCGCGGCGGGCTTCGTGCTCACCGCGATCAAGGTGAACAAGGACCTGCATATCGCCGAGGACGGCAGCGTCGTTCACAAAATGACGCAGATCACGGGGCGCAACCGGCTGCAGCATCTCGCGGCGACCGGCGGCAGATGGCGCGGCACTGGCCCGACGCTGGAGGGCCATACGCTGCGCTACATCTATTTTCTGAACCCGACTGCGCGCTCGCGCCTGATCGGCGAGCCGCTGCCCTTCAGCGCGATCGAGTCGCGCGGCGCAAGCATGTATCGCGGGGTGCGTGGGAAGCAGGCGATGGCTGGCACCAACCAGCACAGCGACGGAGCAGCACCGATCCCCACGCTCCAGCGAGAAAAGAGGACAGCATGACGACCACCGGAAGAAAGCCCGTGCCGACGCATCTGAAACTGCTGCGCGGCAATCCAGGCCAGCGCCGGCTGAACGACGAGCCGCAGCCCGAGCAGCATGATGACGTGCCCGAGCCGCCGCCCTTCATCACCGGCTATGCCGCCGATGAATGGTGGATTACCGCCACCGAGCTGCATCGACTCGGCCTGCTGACCAAGGTCGATGTTCCTGCGCTCGCCGCCTATTGCCACGCCTTCGGCCAATGGAGGATGGCGGCGGAATCGCTGGCGAAGATGGCGGCGAATGATCCGATCATGCACGGCCAGATCATCAAGACAAAATACGGGGACGCCGCCGCGAACCCGCTGGTCTCAATCGTGCGCAAGCACGCGGGCGATGTCGTGCGCTACGCCGCCGAATTTGGCCTGACCCCTGCCGCACGTAGCCGGATCACTTCCGGCATCCACGGCGATGACTCGCAGAGCAAGTTTGCCGGACTCATCGCAGGTTAAGCGGACGCCTGAAGGCAAGCGCCGCGCCGCAGCGGTTATAAAATTCATCGAGAAACTGACCGTGCCCAGCGGCCAAGGCATGGGCAAGCCGTTCAAGCTGGAGCCGTTTCAGAAGCTGTTCATCCGCGCAATCTATGAGCCGCATCTCGGCCTGCGCCGCGCTGTGCGCCGCGCGATCCTCTCGATGGCGCGCAAGAACGGCAAGACCGCGCTAATCGCCGCGATCGTGCTGGCGCATCTGGTTGGCCCCGAGGCGATCGTCCACGGCGAAATCTATTCCGCCGCCAATGATCGCGATCAGGCGGCCATCGTCTACAAGTTCGCGCGTCAGATGGTCGAGCTGGATCATGAGCTGCGGGCGATGATCGAGCTGGTGCCTTCGACCAAGACCATGATCGCGCGGCGCACCGGCTCGGTCTATCGCGCGGTCAGCGCCGAAGCTGGCACCAAGCACGGCTATCTGCCAAGCGTGGTGATCTATGACGAGCTGGCCCAGGCGAAGAATCGCGATCTGTATGACGTGCTCGATACTTCGTTCGGCGCGCGGGATGAGCCGCTGTTCATCGTCATCTCAACGCAGAGCAACGATCCCGAACACATCATGTCGAAGCTGATCGACGACGGGCTCAGCGGAATCGATCCCGCCATCGTCTGCCATCTCTACGCTGCCGATGAGGGCTGCGAGCTGGCGGACGAGACGCAATGGCGCAAGGCGAATCCTGCGCTTGGAAAATTCAGGGACTACGAGGACCTCGCGACTGCGATCCGCAAGGCGATCAGGATGTCCGCCGAGGAGCCGAAGGTCCGCAATCTGTTCCTGAATCAGCGGGTCTCGCCGCATGCTTCGCTGATCAGCCGCGCCGAATGGATGGCCTGCGCAGGCAAGGTCGAGCTGGCGCAAGGCGAGGAAGTCTATCTGGCGCTCGATCTTTCCAGCACCGTCGATCTGACCGCGCTGCTGGTCGGCACCGCCGCCGATCCGTGCCGCATCGAGCCGCATTTCTGGAAGCCGCGCGAGCATCTGACCGAGCATGCCAGCCGCGACTTTGGCTCGGGATCGCATCGCTACCGCGAGTGGGCCGAAGCTGGCCATCTGAAAATCAGCCCCGGCAAGACCATCAACCCCGAGGCGGTGGCGCTCTTCATCGCCGAGATGACGCAGCGCTACAGGGTCAAGGGGCTGGCCTATGACCGCTGGCGCATCAACGATCTGCTGCGCGAGTTCGATCGCGTCGGCCTGCAGGCGCACGAGGACGGCGAGAAAGGCGGCGATGGGCTGCGGCTGGTGCCATGGGGCCAAGGCTTCAAGGATATGGGGCCAGCGATCGACGCGCTGGAGCTGGCGGTGATCGAGCGCAAGCTGATCCATCCCAACAATCCGATCCTGAACTGGAACATGGCGAACGCGGTGGCGACGATGGACCCTGCGGGCAACAGGAAGCTGGACAAGGATAAGGCGCGCTTTCGGATCGACGGCGCAGTGGCTGCAGCCATGTTGCTGGGGCTGCGGGCGCGGGATCGCAGAATCAAACCCATCGACATCGAGGCGCTGATCGGATGACACCGCGCGAACGTGGCGACATTCCATTGCTGGTCGCCATCGCGGTGGCGGTCTGCCTGATCATGCTCCTGATCGTCGCCTATTATGCGTGAGGCATGGCAGCACTTCTACGGCACCGCCTTCTGGCAGCGCCGCCGCAAGCTGCAGCTGCAAATGCATCCGCTCTGTCGATTCTGCGCCGAGGGCGGCGTCGTCACCCGTGCCTCGCATGTTGATCATGTCGAGCCACACAAGGGCGACTGGAATCTGTTCTGCCTCGGCGAGCTGCAGAGCCTTTGCGCTTCCTGCCACAACTCGCGCAAGCAGCTGATCGAAGCGCGCGGCCACGACATCATGGTCGATGACGATGGCTGGCCAACTGATCCGAAGCACCCGGCCAACAGGCATCGTTGAAAAGGAGATCGCACCATGCCGATTGCTATCCTCGACGGGCCGACCATCGCAGCTGGCCAGTCCCTCTCTGATGGAATGGATTGCTCAGCTGGCGAAATCGTCCGTATCACCATCCCGCAGGAATACACGCCAGCGAACATGACGTTTCAGGTCTCCAGCGATGGCAACTTCTACAATGATCTATACAGCAGCAGCGGCGACGAGGTCACGGTAGTCGCCAAGCCGAACACCGGCATCGTCATCTATGATCGGGCGTGGGTGCGCTCCATCAAGTTTATCAAATTCAGATCAGGCACGCGCGAGCATCCAGTCGATCAAAAGGTCGAATGCAAGTTCGCCATCGCAATCGAAACGCCAGAGGCGGCTCCGTAGGTGGACCGCAATATCAGCGCGCCGAGCATCGGGCTTTTATGCCTGCGACGGGCAGAGCTGGACTGAAGGGACGCGCTTGGCCGACATCGAGCGCCGTCTAGAGCCCTGATCATCGAAAGCATCAACGAAACCAACCTGCAGCCTGCGGGAGGGATGAGTCATGCCGATCAAACCGCACAAGGGCGAGAGCCAGAGCGACTTCATGGCGCGCTGCGTGCCCGAGATGATGGGTGATGGCGACCGGCCGAAGGATCAGGCGGTTGCGGCATGTCTCGCGATCTGGCGCGACCGCGACAAGAGCACGAAGGCGATGGAGCCTGATGACGACGAAAGCCACAGCGACTTCATGGAGCGCTGCCAGGACGAAGGTTACGACGAAGATGAGTGTCAACTGTTCTGGGAGGATCGCAGTGCTGCAGGCATCAGGCACAAGACTCACGCTGCGAAGGTCAACGGCCTTGAGTTCGTGCTGTCAGATGAGACGCCCGATCGCATGGACGATGTCATCATGTCCGATGGCTGGGACCTGTCGAATTTCAAAAAGAACCCCATCGCGCTGTTCGGCCATCGGAGCGACTTCCCGATCGGCAAATGGAGAAACCTGCGCGTCGTAGACAAGCAGCTGCGCGGCCATCTGGAGCTGGCACCTGAAGGCACATCAGATCGCATCGATGAGATCAGGAAGCTGATCGATGCCGACATCCTGCGCGCAGTCAGCGTCGGCTTCAGGCCGATCGAGAGCAAGCCGCGCAAGGAAAGCGAATACGGCGTTTTCTTCACTAAGGCCGAGTTGGTCGAGACCAGCCTTGTGTCGGTGCCAGCGAATCCGAATGCGCTGGCGGTAGCCAAGTCTCTGAAAATTTCTCCCGAAACCATCGACCTCGTCTTCGCCGGGAAAGGCGCAAGGGACGGCATCGAGCGGCGCGGGATCACCGGCGGGCAAGCCGAAAAATCATCGCTTGTGAGAAAGGGCACGACAATGTCGTTTGCTCAAAGGATCACTGCTGCCGAACAGCGCATCAATGCGCTGCGCGATCAGCTCGCCGCCCACTGGGAAAAGGCCGACGAGACCAACGTCACCGACGAGCAACTGAAGATCGCCGCTGACTTTAACGAACAGATCGAGCGGGAGGAGCGCACGCTTACTGCGCTGCGCGATTCCGAGAAGCATCTCGGCGCAACATCGGACGACAACGGCGGCGGCGCGATCGTGCTGCGCGGCGGCGCGCAGCTCAGGCCGCATGCCGAGCCGCTGCGGCCGTTCTCGAAGAAGAGGATCGAGCCCCGCGAGGTGCTCGTGAAGATGGGCGTCGTTCAGATGCTCGCGCACGTCACCAAGAAGCCGATCGATCTGGTGATGCGCGAGACCTATCCCGACGACGAGCCGGTCATCCGTGGCGTGTTTGAATGGATGGCCAAGGCGGCGACCGCGCCAGCGATGACCTCGGTCACCGGCTGGGCGGCTGAGCTGGTCCAGCAGATCAACGCTGGCTTCATGGATACGCTGATGCCGAAGTCGGTCTATCCCCGGCTCTCGAATGCTGGCCTCAGCCTGTCGTTCGGCACCAACGGCAAGATCGTCATTCCGACGCGCGCAACCACACCGACTATTGCGGGCTCGTTCGTCGGTGAAGGTCTACCGATCCCGGTTCGTCAGGGCCTGTTCACTTCGCAGGCGCTGACCCCGAAAAAGATGGCGGTCATCACCACATGGACGCGGGAGATCAACGAGCACAGCGTGCCCGCCATCGAGGGTCTGCTGCGCAACGCGATCCAGGAGGACACCGCTATCTCTCTCGATACGGTGCTGCTCGATGCCAATGGCGCGACGGTTGTTCGCCCTGCTGGCATCCTCAATGGCGTTACCGGCCTGACGCCCACCGCAGGCGGCGGCTTCAATGCCCTCGTCGGCGACATCAAGCAGATTTCGGGTGCGTTGCTCACCGCTACCAAGGGCAACGTGCGCAATCCGGTCTGGCTGATGAACCCGCAGCAGGTCAACAGCATCTCGCTGACGGCGATGCCCGGCATGAGCGCTTTCCCGTTCCGCGATGAAGTTGGCCGAGGCCAGCTCAATACGTGGCCGATCATCGACTCGGGAACGGTGCCTCTCGGCACGGTGATCGCGCTTGATGCTGCAGACTTCGTCTCGGTGGGTGGTGATGCGCCGCGCTTCGAGCTGAGCGATCAGGCCACGCTGCACATGGAAGACACCACACCGGCTGACATCGTCGGCGGCGCAGACCCCGGCACGCCAGCCAACCCGGTCAAGTCGCTCTGGCAGACCGACAGCATCGCGCTGCGGCTGATCCTGCCGATCAACTGGACGCTTCGCCGCACTGGTGTCGTCGCCTTCGTTGCTGGCGTCACTTGGTAACGGGCGGGAAAGGCAAAGGAGAAAGCACCATGACAGACAACAAGCAGGATGAGGCCGCCCGCAAGCGCTTGAGCGAAGAGCGGGCGCGGCGCGAGAAGCAGCAGGCATCGCAGCGCGAAGCGATGGCTGGCGTGAAGCCGACACCGACGCAGGAGGAAAACGACCTTGCTGCATTGGGCGTGCCGGTGACACCGGAGCCGGATGGATCGCCGAAACAGCCGCCTGCACCGCCCGAGCCGCCACCGCCGGAAGGCGGCGCAACGCGCACGCGACAGGTCGAAGCGGGGCAGTCGAGCAAGGGCTCATATTCAACGCGCAGCCCTGCGTCTGAATGAATGAGCACGCGCAGCCTGCTGGCGCGCATTGCCAACCAGTTGGTGCGACGGGGTGAAGGCGAATATCACCCCGGCCCGTGGCTGCTGCCGATCACCGGAGGCTGGCTGCCTGCCGGTGTCGGCGAAAGCCTGAACTGGTGGCAGCGCGGCTTCGATCCTGTCGGCTTCTCGTCGCGGTCGGCGATGGTCGAGGCGTGCGTCTCGGCCTACGCGCAGACCGTTGCGATGTGCCCAGGCGATCACTGGCGGCTGAACGACAAAGGCGGGCGAGACCGGGTCAAGACATCCGCGCTCGCCCGCATGCTTCGACATCCCAACAGTTACCAGTCGATCAGCGACTTCCTGCTGAACGCCACGCGCTCGCTCTATCTGGAGGGCAACACCTATGCGCTGGCGCTGCGCAATGATCGCTTCGAGATCGATGAGCTGCATTTGATGGACCCGACGCAGTCGTACCCACGGCTGGCGCAGACGGGCGACATTTTCTACCAGCTCGCAGGCAATGATATCATCGACAAGCGGCTCGGCGGCGCGAAGCTGATCGTTCCGCAGCGCGATGTGCTGCATATCAGGCTGCATTCGGTACGCAACCGCTCGCCTGTGCCGCTGGTCGGCGAGTCGCCGATCGTCGCCGCCTATGAGGACATCGGCGTCGGTGGGGCCATCGCGCAGCAGCAAGTGCGCTTCTATCTGAACGAGGCGCGGCCATCGGCGGTGCTGTCCACCGATCTGGTGCTCGACAAGGATCAGGTGCAGGCCCTGCGCGACCGCTGGAATGATCAGGCCAAGGGCCTGCATCAGGGCGGCACGCCGATCCTCACCGCTGGCCTGAAGGTGCAGCCATGGGCTACGGGCGGCAAGGATGCCGCCACCGCTGACATCCTGAAGCTGACCAACGAGCACATCGCGCTCGCCTTCCGCATCCCGCTGCAGGTGCTGGGCCTGGGCGGCAACAACCTCTCATCGACCGAGCTGCTGATGCAGAGCTGGATCGCATCAGGACTCGGCTTCGCGCTGAACCACATCGAAGAAGCGATCGGCCTGCTGTTCAATCTGAAGGGCCAGCCTGACGAATATGTCGAGTTCGATACGGCAGCACTGCTGCGCTCGGCACTGAAGGACCGCATCGAAGCACTGGCGCGCGGCGTTCAGGGCGGCATCTACGCGCCCAATGAGGCCCGTCAAAGCGAAGGTCTCGACGCCGTCGAATACGGCGATGAGCCGCGCGTCCAGCAACAGGTCGTGCCGCTGAGCGCGGCGGCAGCGATCCCCGCAGCGCCGCCTGCGCCAGCTGCGCCGCCAGCTGAAGGCACCGCCGAAGCTGATGACGACGAGGAAGAACCGCCACCGCCACCGCGTCCAGAAAAGGGCGACCGCGATGCAATCCAACGGGAAGTCCGCAACCTCATTGCCTGCGCCGACCGGATTGGCCGCCGAAGAATTACTTCTTGAGGCGTGGCGCGAGGCGCTGGCCGAGGTGCTCGATACCGAGCGCAAGCAGTGGCAGCGCGAGCGCGCCCTGATCGAGGCGCAGGCAGAGGCGATCATCGCCACGCTGAAGGCCGAAGTGGTGCAGTTGCGCAGCAGCTCGCTGGAGCAGATCAACGCCACCATGGGCGAGATCGTCCGCGTGGCTCTGGCCCAGATCACCAGCGGCGAGGATGGCGAGCCCGGACCTGCAGGCCCGGAAGGCCCTGTCGGCGCACGCGGCGATCAAGGCTTGCCCGGTGAGAAAGGCGATCGGGGCGATCCCGGCCCGCAGGGCGAGAAGGGCGAACCCGGAGAGCAAGGCGAGCGCGGAGAACGCGGCGAGCAAGGTTTGCCCGGTGAGAAAGGCGATCGGGGCGATCCCGGCCTGCAGGGCGAGAAGGGTGAACCCGGAGAACAAGGCGAGCGCGGAGAACGCGGCGAGCAAGGCCTTTCTGGTGAACGCGCCGAGCGCGGTGAGCCGGGAGAGCGCGGCGAGCAAGGGCTACAGGGCGAGCGCGGCGAACGCGGAGAACGCGGCGAGCGGGGCGAAAAAGGCGAAGCGGGAGAACGAGGCGAACATGGCGAGCAAGGTGAAAAAGGCGAAAGAGGTGAAGCAGGCCAACAAGGCGAACCAGGTGCGCGCGGCGAGCAAGGCGAGCGCGGTGAAAAGGGCGAGACCGGCCAGCGCGGGGAAACGGGCGCGTCGGGGCGGCTGACAGCTGCGCACCCGTTTACTGAAGGTGCCGTCCATTACGAGGGCGACATCGTCCTCCATATGGGCGGCACCTATCAGGCGCGATGCGATACCGCCCGCGCGCCGCCGCATGAAGACTGGGCCTGCCTCGCCGCCAAGGGCCGCGATGCCGCGATGCCCAAGATCATCGGCACCTATCGCGAGGGCGAGAGCTATTCGTTCCTGAACATCGTCGCGCTGGGCGGCTCCAGCTTCATTGCGCGCACCGATGATCCGGGGCCGTGTCCAGGCGATGGCTGGCAGCTGATCGCATCCGCTGGCCGCCCCGGTAAGCAGGGGCCGAAGGGCGAGCGCGGCGAGCGAGGCGAAGCAGGAGCGCGCGGCGAGCGCGGCCTGCCTGCACCCGGCATCCTCGGCTGGAGGATCGATCGCGAGGCCTATACCGCCACGCCGATCATGTCGGACAGCAGTGAGGCCCCGCCGCTGCAGCTGCGCCCGCTGTTCGAGCAATTCCACGGCGAGGCAGGCTGATGGCTGACATCTGGGTCAAGGTGCTGGAGCCTGCCGACAGCTACGCGCTGCTGACGCTGGAGGAAGCCAAGACGATCCTCGGCAACTCGACTGGCGACACTTCCGAAGATGATCAGATCAAGTTGTGGATCGACCAGTATAGCGACGTGGTCGCCACTATGTGCAACCGCGTCTTCGCCAAGGAGAAGGTGCAGGAAACATGGCGCGGCGATCTGATGCCGTTCGACAGCCCGCGCCTGTTCCTGACGCACTACCCGGTCGCCGATGATGACATTGAAGGCGTGGAGTCGCCGCGCGGCAGCATCATCAATGCAGCTGCCTACGAGATCGAAAACGGATCGGGCAAGCTGCGCATCGAAGGCGCGTGGTCAGAGCCGATCACCGTGATCTATACGGGCGGCTATGTCTTGCCGGATGATGCGCCCGATGCGCTGAAAGCCGCGACCGGCCTGCTGATTCAGGGTGCGCGATCCGAAATGACGACGACCGCCGTCAGCGGCATCAAGTCGATCACCCATCGCGAAAGCCGCGTGCAGTTCATGGAAGGCGGCGGCCAATCCAGTGGTGGCGGCGGCGCATTGTCGAAGGCCGCCGACACCGTCAACGCGCTGCTCTACAAATACATGCGCTTCTATGTTTGAGGTCAGGATCGACGGCATCGAGCCGCTGCTGGCGAAGTTCGACAAGCTAGAGGATCAGATCACCGCGCTGCAGAAGGCAATGCCCGCCGAGCTGGAGGCGTGGCAGCGCGATGACATGAAACGCAAGTATCCCAACATGACGGTCGAGGTCGTCAACAACGAGACCAATGCAACGACCTACATCTGGCCGACATCACGCACGCCATCCGCCAGGCGGCGACGGTTTCAACGACCGAAGCAGCATCGGCCGGCTACCGCTGGCCCTGTGGTGCGAAGCAATCGCCCGATCCTGCGTGCCGAGCTGCTGGCGCAGCTCTGGGACCGCATGAAGAGGCTGACAGCCGAGGCAATGAAATGGCCGTGAACCTCGATGTGCTGCTGCAGGGGCCGATCTTCGACTTCTGGGCGGTGCCGGTGACGTTCAAGCCGATCAAATCGCAGCCGGGACAGCCTGACTATCAGGGGCGCGGCATCCTGAACACCTACAGTCTCGATGTCGCGGGTCTCGATGGGCAAATCTATTCCGATCAGCGCACCATCCTCGACATCCGCGAGAGCGAGTTCGCAGTGCTGCCCGAGCAGAATGATCGGCTGCTGATTCCGAGGGACTGCAACAACGTGCCGCGCGGCGAATACCAGATCGTCGATGCCTCCAGCGATGGCGGCGGGCAGACCATGCTGACCATCCGAAAATACGAAACGATCATGTGACATGGGCATCACCGACACGCAGTCATTCTCGCTGGTGATCCGCGATGTGTTCTTCGATGCCGTGAGTTCAGATCCATTTTTCGCCAATTACAGCAAGCGCAAGAACAAAATGCTGAGCGTCCAGCATCAGCTGCTGCCGTACCTGGGCGTCTACATCATCGATGAGACGATGCTGCCGGATGGCGACGCCAATGCGGGACAGGTTCGCTTCATCCATGCGCTGCGCATCGGTTTCTCGGTGATGGTTGCGAACAACGATCAGGTGGTCGCCGAGCAGCAGATCGACGCGGGTTACTGGCGGATCATGAATCGGCTGTGGCCCGATCAGTACATCATGAATTTGATCGACACATACAACCCGCACACTGGGACCGAAAATCCAGACAACACGCGGATCGAAAGCATCGAGCGCGGCGTGCGCCGCCATGTCTTCGGAGCCACCGCGCTGAACAACGAAACGCCGGTCGCCGAGATGCAATACGAAGTAACGATTAAGCATCGCACCGACTGGCCGCCGATCATCACCGACGAACTGGAAGAGATCGATGTCACCACCGTGGTCGGTGACGAGCCCTACGATCAGCGCGAGCCAATTCGCAGCAAGTACCTGTTCGACATCTCACCTAGAAAGAGGGAGCCACGACGATGAATGCAAAGTTCAGCAAGGCGGGGCTGCGCGGGCTGCGCTCGAAGCAGCGAATGGAAGCAATGCATGCGACCGCGCCAGCTGGTGTGCGCGTGGTGCCCGCCAATGATGACGGACGCCGGCTGCTGCGGCATCCGAAGGGCGGCGGCTTCCCCGCCGAAGGGAGCGCCGAGTGGCCGGATGATCGTTTCACCAAGCGCAGGCTCGCGGACGGCTCGGTGACGCGCGAGGCCCCGCCCGAGCCCGAGGGCCGAGAGAAAGAGCGCAGCAAGCCCGACAAGGGCGATCAGCAGGAACCCAACGACGCCGCCTAACCGGGCGGCGTTTTCATTTTGACAGGAGGCCTCGATGCCGATCAGCTTTGCGAACATCCCCGCCAACATCAAGGTGCCGCTATACTGGGTCGAAGTCGATCCGTCGATGGCGGGCCTGCCGACCATCAACCTGCGGGCGCTGCTGGTCGGCGTCATGATTGCCGATGGTGATGCGCCGTTTGACATCCCGCGTCCTATTGGAAGCCAAGCGCAGGCCGATGAAGCCTTCGGCCAGGGCTCCGAGCTATCGCGAATGTTCAAGGCATACTTCGCCAACAACTTCGCAAACGAGGTCTGGGGCCTGCCGCTAAAAGAACCTACATCTGCAACTGCTGCAACTGGCATCATCACGGCCACAGCCCCGCCAACGACAGCAGGCACGCTGCATTTGTACATCGCCGGTGAGCATATCCCGGTCAACGTGAGCACGACCGACACGGTTACCACCATCGCAGCGGCCATCGTCGCCGCCATCAATGATGACGTGACGCTGCCGGTCACTGCAGCCAACACAGCTGGCGTTGTGACCTTGACCTCGGTGTTCAAGAGCATCAACGCCAACGAGATCACTGTCTCGCTGAACTACTATGGCAGCCGCGGCGGCGAACAGACCCCGCCCGGTCTGGGCATCACAATGCCTGCGACTGGCTTCCTGACTGGCGGCACAGGCGCACCGGATTTCGACACCGCAGTTCTGAACCTCGGTGAAGAGCCTTATGAGTACGTTGCGATGCCGTACACCGACAGCAATTCGCTGTTCGACTGGGATCAGGAATACGGCTTCACGGATCAGGGCCGCTGGGGCTGGCAGCGCCAGCTGTTTGGCCATGTGTTCTCGGCCAAGCGCGGCACCTATGCCGAACTGATCACCTTCGGCGATGCGCTGAACAGCCCGGTCGAATCGGTGATGGCGGTGGAGAAGGCCAGCCCGTCGCCGACCTTTGAATGGGCTGCAGCGTATACAGCCAAGGCGCAGCGCGCCCTGATCAACGATCCTGCGCGACCGCTGCAGGCCTTGACGCTCAACCAGATCAAGGGCGCTGGCGTGCATCAGCGCTTCGACTTCGTCGAGCTGAACTCGCTCGCATCCACCGGCCTCGCGATCCAGAAGGTCGGCGCGGACAACCAGCCGATGATCGCCCGCGAGCAGACCACCTATCAGGTCAACCTCTACGGCCAGCCGGATGATGCCTATGAGCTGGTGACCACACTGGCCACGCTGGCGAAGTTGCTGCGGAATCAGAAGCACGCCATCACCTCGAAGTATCCGCGCCACAAGCTGGCGAATGATGGCACCAAGTTTGGCCCCGGTCAGGCGATCGTCACGCCTGGAATCGCGAAGGCCGAGCTGATCGCGCAGTATCAACAGGATATGTACGTCGGCCTCGTCGAGGACCTTTCCAACTTCAAGCGCCATCTGCTGGTCGAGCGCGATCCCAACGACCCCAACCGTCTCAATGTCCTCTATCCGCCTGATCTGATCAACCAGCTGCGCATCTTCGCGGTGCTGGCGCAGTTCCGGCTGCAATACGACCGGGGCATCGACACCCAAATCATCGGCCCGACCTCGCCGCCTTACAACGCGGCATCGGGTGCGTGATCCACGAGCATCAAGGAGGACTGATCAATGGCACAGAGAATTGCGGGCATCGCCTTCCTGACCGTGGATGGCAACCAGCTGGCGCTGCGCGGCAACTTCACCGTCAGCCCGTCGCCGGTCGAGCGAACCATGATCGCTGGGCAGGATGGCGTGCATGGTTATCAGGAGCTGCCGCGCGTGCCCTACATCGAGGGCGACCTGTCTACGCTTCCCGGCTTCTATCTGGAGGACCTGCTGAACGAGACCGATGTCACCGTGGTGGCGCAGCTCGCCAACCGGATGCAGTACGTGTTGACCAGTGCGACCTGCAAGGGCGGCTTCGAGAACAATACCCGCGACGGTCAGGTCCGCGTGCGCTGGGAAGGCGTGACCTGTGAGGAGGTCTCGCTGTGAACGTCAACCCGAAACGCGAAGGCTTCGTTGACGATTCTGCGGCGAAGCCAGAAGCCGAAGTCATTTCGCCAAGCGGCAAACGCGCGATGCCGCCGCCCGAGATCGAGCCGTCGCCAGAAGAGGTGCCGCCACTGGCGCAGGACGAATGGCCGATCATCGTCAAGTTGCTCTACAAGCCGATCCGCAACAATCGTGGTGAGGAGATCAGGGAAGTCTCGCTGCGCGAGCCACGAGCTGGTGACATCAACCGCTACGGCAATCCGATCCGCGTCAACAAAGACGATGACGTGGTCATCGACGAGCGCAAGATGACGTACATGATCGGTGCGCTTGCCAACATCCTGCCGCCGTTCATCGAAGAGATGGACCCGCGTGACTGGAACAGCTGCGCCTATCGGTTGCGGCGTTTTTTTCTTCCCGATCCAGCGGCCTGGTAGGCAGCGAGGAAGAGATCATCCTCGACTGCTACCGCTTGGCCCGCTGGTATCACGTCAGCCCCGAAGTGTTTTTGGCGATGCCGCTGAGCGAGGTTTCGCTGCATCTGCATCGCACCGCGCAGTGTGATCGCGAGCAGCAGGCAGCAACAGGCGATGACGACTGATGCCCACTGAACAGGAGGAGCTACGCTTAACCGTCAGTTTGGCCGACAACGCTTCGGCTGGGCTGGCAAAACTGAACGAGGAGATCAGGCAGCTCGGCAGCGGCGCGAACCAGCAGCACATCGAGAAGTTCAAGCGCGAGACCACGGAGACGACGCGCAAAGTAAAGGAGATGGGCAACGAGGTCGGCGAAGCCTACAAAGGCCTCGGCCAGCTGCGCGCGGGTCTCGCTATCGGTGCCGCTGGGCTGTCGCTGTTCGGCTACGAGATCGCGCGACAGGTCAAGATCATCGTTGACTATGCCGACAAGATCAGGACGCTGAATCAGCAAGCCCGAGCCATCGGCGTCAATCCTTCGCAGATGAAGAACGTGATCGAGCAGCTGGAGGCCTTCGGCATTTCTGGCGAGGCTGCGGCATCCAGCATTGCAGCCGTGCAAGGCAAGATCGTTGAGCTGCAGCGTCGGAGTAGCGCACTGCGCGCCGACATGATGGCGCATGCGCCAGATGATCAGGCCCGCCGCAACATGACGGCCTATCTCGACAGGCTGGCGCGGGCAACAACGCTGGCCGAACAGCTCAATATCATCCGTCAGGGCGGCGAGAATGTCTATCAAGACACGCTGCGGCGCACTGGCAATGAACAGCGCGCGGCAGCTGTCCGCAACGAGTTCTGGGCCAAGCAAGGTTACAACCAGCTACTGCAGAATGCCGGGAAGCTGCAGGAGCTGGGCAAGGAAGAGCAGCGCATCGCCGATGAGCGCGCGAAAAACGCCGAGGCCCTGTCCAACCAGCTCGGCCAGATGACGCGCAAGTGGAATGAGATGGTCGAGGCATCGAACCAGCCGATGCTGCAGAACCTGAAGGCGGTGCTGGAGTACGTCGATCCGATCCTCGACAAGCTGAAGGCTTTTCAGGATTGGATGCAGAAGAACGATGTGCAAATTAAACCGGGCGACAAGGTCGAGCCGCTGCCGCCTGACCAAGGCGCACAGGGATGGCTTCGCCGGTTCGGCGACTGGTGGCGCGGCCCGGAAAGAAGTTTCGATGAGCTGAAGAAGTCGCTTGATGATCATAACCGGACGATCAAGGAGCTGAACGACGCCATCAAAGGCGGCCCCGGCGGCTTCCAGCCGACCGGCTTGGGCGGCGGCGGGTTCGGCGCTGGCGGTGGTGTGATCCCCGCAGCCTTCCATCCGGGCGGCGGCGGTGGCGCTCGTGGCGGCGGCTTCAGGAGCGGTGGCGGCTACTCGCTTCTGCCCAATGGCAGCGATGTCGGCGCAGGCACTGGAGTTGGCGCAGGATCAACGCCAGCTGCTGGCGGCGGTGGCGGCGGCGCACCGAGCACCAAGGGACCGATGACGCTCGGCAAGGGTGATGATCCGCGCGGGCTGGAGCCATACATCCGCGAGACGGCACAGAAGTATGGCGTCGATCCCGACACGGCGGTGCGCGTTGCGAAGTCGGAAGGCCTGCGCGATTTCCTCGGTGATCGCGGCAAGTCAGGCGGTGCGTTTCAGCTCTACACTGGCGGCGGCCTCGGCAACGAGTTTCAGAAAGAGACCGGCCTGAGCCCGCTGGACCCCGCAAACGAGAAGGCAACCATCGACTACGCGCTAAAGAATGTCGGGCGCACCGGCTGGGGTCCGTATCACGGTGCAGCTCGCGTCGGCGTAGGTCCGCGCGAGGGCATCGGCGCTCCACCGAATGGCCAGACGGCTGGTCCCGGCACTGGAGCTGGCGCAGGTGGCGTGCCGCGCACCTATGAGCGGCGCAGGGGCGAAGCTGGCGAGTTCAATTGGGCAGCAACAGGTGCCCTTGGCCGCCCAGGCGAGAACCTGACGACCATCACGCTGAAGAACGGGCAAACCGCCCGCGTCAATGCAGCGGTCGCCGATCGCTACAAGGGTTTCATGGACGAGATGATCGACGCGGGCTATCCGGTCGATGTGCGCGGCGGCGGCGGCTTCGCGATGCGCAGCAAGGTCGGCGGCGGCGGCCCTTCGATGCACGCCTATGGCGCGGCGCTCGACATCAACGTCGCCAGAAATCCGATGGGCGGTCGCACCACCGACATGCCGCCTGATGTCGAAGAGCGCGCGTGGAAGCACGGCCTGTCATGGGGCGGCAGGTTCGGTGATCCGATGCATTTCGAGCCGATGTCCCCGCAGGCATGGGCATCGAAGCAAAGGCAGCTGGCGGATCGCCAGCAGCTGGACCGAACACAGGCTGCAGCCACCAAGGTCGAAGGCACCGGCAAGATCAGCGTCGATGTCAACGCGCCCAAGGGCACCAACGTAGGAGCCGAGGGCGGCGGCTTGTTCAAGAAGGTCGAGATCAGCCGACAGACGCAGATGTCTGAAGCGAAGCGCGGGCCGTCAGGCGGCTATGCGACGGAGCAGTTCCTGCAATGACCAACATTTTCGATCTGCCAGCAGTATGGCGCAAGGCGTTGATGCCAGCCTCGTTCAACGGGGCGCGCTTCCACTGCGAATTGAACAGCCGCGAGAGCGGGCGCAGAATTGTCGAGCATCAGTTTCCCAAAAAAGAACTGCCCTATGCCGAGGACATGGGCCGCGCGGCGCGCGAGTTCACGGTGCGCGGCTACTGCATCGTCTTTCCCTATGACAGCGAATATTCGCTCTATCAGCGCGACTATCGCCGCCCGCGCGACGAGCTAATCAAGCAACTGGAAAAGGAAGGCCCCGGCACGCTGCAGCTGCCGACGCAGCCCGCGCAGCAGGTGGTCTGTCCGCGCTATCGCATGACCGAGGAAGAGCGGTTCGGCGGCTACTGCGTGATCGACATGACGTTTCAGGAGTACGGCCTCGACCCGCAGTCGTTCGCACCCGGCTTGGCCACCGCCACCGCCATCGCCCAGGCGAGCGAGGCCCTGCGCGGTCAGGTGCTGCGCATGCTGGCAGAGAAGCCGCTGCCGCCACCGACAGGTCTCAACCAATGAAGCGGTTCGACGCCGAGGAAGCGGCACCGATCGCCGACCGCATGCTCCAGAACCTGCTCGGCACCGTGCCAGCGAAGGGCCGCGCTGGCTCGGATGCCCGCACGGCGATCGGCGATACCCGCGCCCGCGCCTTCAAGCTGTGCCTTGCCGATGCGATGGGGCCGCCGCTCGATCAATGCTTCGATCTGGCGCGGCAGGCGGGCTCGACCTCGCAGCAGCTCGACTTCGTGCGCGAGCAGATCGAGGCCGAAAAGCCGGTCACGCTGGGCGGCTCGATGATCATGGATGCAGGAATCCGGCTCTGCCTCGCCGCGCAGGCGCGCATCGTCGCTGGCATGACCTTTGTCAGCCGACAGGATGTCAATGCGATCAAGCAGCAGCTCTACCAGCCGTTCCGCGATGCCGAGGAGGTCGCCGCCGACAATATGGATCAGGCGACCTTTCAGGCGCTGATCACACTGCACGGCGCGGTGACGAACCATCTGGTCGCGACCGCGCGGCCCCTGCCGCGCATGGTCAGCTTCCGCTTCCATGAGCCGCTGCCTACGCTGGTGATGGCGTACAAACTTTATGACGACGCCTCGCGCTGCGATGAGCTGCGACAGGAGAACAAGGTGGTGCACCCGGCCTTCAGCCCGATGACCGGCTTGGCGCTGTCGGCATGATCAACCAGCAGCGCGTCGAGATCGTCTTCGTCAATCCACTGAAGATCATGGAAGTCGCCGAGGAGCCGCTCGGGCAAAAGCAGATCACGCTGACGTTCGGTCAATTCACCATCACCGCAGAAGGGAATCACGTCATGTACAAATTGCCTGTAGACCATTCCGTGAAGATGCAGGTCAGCTACGTCGATGCGCATGGAAACGCCGCGACCATCGATGGCGATGTCACGTGGGACACTTCGGACGCGAGCGTCATCGCGGTGACGGTCGATCCGGCCGACAGCACCATCTGCAGCGCTACTCCTGCAGGAAGCCTCGGCCAGGCGCAGGTGACCGCGACCTGCGATGCCGACCTCGGCGCTGGCGTGCGCGAGCTGATCACCCTGTGCGACATCGAAGTGGTCGGCGGCGAGGCCGTCGCTGGCACGATCCAGCCGGTCGGCGAACCTGTGCCGACTGGTCCGTGAGCAAATGGCGGCGCGTGGTTTTCGCCGCTGATTGCGACGAGGACGGCAACTGCCCGGTCTGCGGCATCGATTATGCCGAGTGCAAATGTCCGGGGCCGACCATGGATGACTACGAGTACCGCGAGAAGAACGGCGTGCTCTATGGCAGACCGATGGTGACGCATGCCGAAGCCGCAAGAAATCGCCGTTCTTGATGTCAACGGAAAGACCTTCGAGGATTGGGAATCGGTCTGGGTGCAGCAGCGCTGGGCGGATTCCTCGACCGTGTTTCGCTTCACCGCCGCCGAGCGCGATCCGATCTTCACGCAGGCTGGCATCTTCCCGCTGATCGCAAAGCTGCAGTTCAAGCCGGGAGACAAATGCACCGTGACGCTGGCGGGGCAGCTCGCGGTCACCGGCTACATCGAGACGCGACAGGTCGCCTATGACGCTTTTGCCCATGGCGTGATGCTGATCGGCAAGAGCGCGACCGCATGGCCAGCGCGATCGAGCGTCGATACCAAAACCGGCAACTTCGACAAGAAGAACATCCAGCAGGTCGCGCAGGAGATACTGAAGGACTATCCGGTCGGCCTGCAGGTCGTCGGCCAGCTTGACCTCACACCTTTCGACAAGCTGCAGAACGAAAAAGGCGAGCTGATCTGGGACTTTCTGGAGCGCATCGCGAGGCCGCGCGGCGTGGTGATGGGCTCGGACAGCAAGGGCAACTTCCTGCTGATCGGCGAGCATGCTTCCCCGGTGGTCGCGCAGCTGGTGGAAGGCCAGAACATCAAGTCCTGCCAGTGCATCATCACCGAGGAGCACACCTATACCGAATATCGCGTCGATGGGCAGGCCCCGGCCAGCGACGACAATGCGGGCACAGCCTCCAGCGAGCTGACCGGCAAGGTTGGCGGCACATCGCCAGTGATCAGCAAGTTGATCACCGCCGCCGAGCAGCCCGTGAAGACGCAGGCCGAAATACAGGCCCGCGCCAAGAACGAGAGCGTCTGGCACGAGGGCACGAAGATACAGGCGACCATCGTTGTGCAGGGCTGGCTGCGCGATGGCTCCAGCCTCTGGCGGGCGGGCGATGATGTTCATGTCTATTCGCCGATGGCGATGCTGAACAACACGCTCTCAATTCAGAACTGCACATTCACGCAGGACAATGACAGCGGGACGCTGACCACGCTCGATCTGGTGAGCCCCGGCCTGCTGAGGTCCATGTCGAGTTTCAATCCCGGTTAGAGGAGCAGACCATGCACCGAGCCACGCCGCTCAATTCATCCATCCGCGCCTACACCGCAGGCGGATCGCGCAGCGTTGTCGACAAGGTCGATGACGAAAAGCTGATGCAGGAGATGGGCGGCAACTTCATGGCCAACGAGACCCGCTCCGAGATCGAGAGCCCGCAAAACTATGGCTTCACCAGCGTGGTGTTCGATGCCGAGAAGGGACCGGACGGGAAGATATCCGGCAGCGCCGAGACCTTCATCGGCTTCATGGGCGGCAACCGGTCCTTTCCGGTCTCTGGCCCGATGGATGATCGCAGGCACCGGCTCTACAAGCTGAAGAAAGGCGACACTGCGATGTTTCGCGGGCGCGGCGACAAGCAGCAATTCCACATGACCGAGGACGGCGGCTTCTGGACTGCGCCGCAGAACAAGACCGTGCGGATGCAGCTGGTGCCGGCCGACAGCGAGGACAATTCCAGCCAGGGCGGCGGCGGTGGTGCGCAGGCCCGCGCGGCTGAAGGCGGCGGCGGCAGCTCGGCGCAGGGCGGCCAGCAGAAGCGCGGACAGGAGGCGCTCTACAAGGATGGGCAGAAGTCGCACCGCTTCATCGATGCGACCAAGGAAGCGAGCCGGGTCTCGGGCGACCATGTTCATCTGATGCTCGGTGACGGCAAGGTGTACGTCCACGTCGCCGACGACAAGAATGTCTATCTCGGCGGCAGGAAGGGTGAAGGCAGCTTCGCGCGGGTGGCGACCGAGTCGGGCCTGTCGGTCAACGTCTGGGCGAAGATCGGGTGAGCCGATGCCGGGTCAGATCAACGTCCCCGACATCCGCCTGGTCCAGAACAATCAATTCCCGAAATATTCCGTCACCCTGGACTGGTCGCTGCTGCCCAATGGCACGCTCGATGACACTCAGGCGCTGGCGACAGCGGTCTGCGTTGCGCTCGGCACCAACGCGCTGGCCTCGCCTGAAGAGCCGCTGCCCGATCCTGACAGCAACGACCGCTGCGGCTGGTGGGGCGATCTGGACGCCGAGCTGATCTGGAACGGCTGGCCGATCGGCTCAAAGCTGTGGCTGCTGCGTCGCGCCAAGATCAATTCGGCATCGGCTAAGGAAGGCTCCACCGTGGTGATGGTCGAGAACTATATCCGCACCGCGATGCAGCCGTTCGTGGACCGCAGAATCTGCTCCAGCTTCGATGTCTGGGTCACGCGCGTAGACAAGAACCGCATCGACGCACTGCTGAGAATTTATCGAGGACCCGCGCAGCCGATCGAGCTGCGGTACGAGGTGCTCTGGGACGCGATGGGGCCATAGAGTAATGCCTTGGTCAACGCCGACACTGCGAGATGTCCGCTCGCTGGTGCGCGATGCCGTGAACGCATCGCTGCCGGGTGCTGATGCCAATGTGCCGAACAGCGTGCTGCGCGTGCTATCCGATAATCAGGGCGCGCTCTGCCATCTGACGCTGCAATACATCGACTGGCTTTCGCTGCAGCTGCTGCCGGACACCGCCGAGACCCAGTGGCTCGATCGCCATGGCCATATCTGGCTGGTCAATGCCGATGGTTCGACGGGCCGCAAGATGGCCACGCCGGCGACCGGCACCGCCAGCTTCCAAGGCATCAGCGACGGCACGGTGGTCCCTGCCGGGACGCAGCTGCAGAGCGCCGTGGGAATGCCTGTCGGCACGGACTCGCCCTATGAGGTGGTGACCTACGAGACGCTGGAGGACATCACCACTTCCTCGGTCTCGCTGGTGCAAGGCCCGATCCGCGCGCTCGATCCCGGCAGCTTCGGCAATCTGCCGCTGGACACGCCGCTGTCGATGTCGATTCCGGTGCCAGGCGTCAGTACGACCGCCATCGTGGTCGCGCTGACCGGCGGCACCGATGACGAGACCGACGAGCAGCTGCGCGCCCGTATCCTGCGCCGCATCCAGCAGCCGCCGATGGGCGGCGCAGCGCACGACTATGAAGCATGGGCGCTGGCCGTGCCGGGCGTTACCCGAGCATGGGCGGTGCCGAACGAGATGGGCGTCGGCACGGTCACGGTGCGCTTCCTGATGGATGATCTGCGCGCCGATGATGATGGCTGGCCGAGGCCGGAGGACATCACAGCCGTCGCCGACTACATCGACAAGATGCGGCCGGTGGCGGTCAAGGATTGCTACGTGGTCGCACCGATCAAGCAGTTCATCGATATCACCATCGAGAATCTGCAGCCCGACACCGATGCATCGCAGGCCGAGATCGAGGCCAGCTTGCGCGACATGCTGATGCGGATGGCCGCGCCGGGACAGACCATCTATGCGGCGTGGATCAGCTACGCGATCATGAACGCGCCGAGCGTGCAGTCGTTCAAGTTGGTCACAGATGCCGACTACGTCATGGCCTCGCCCGGACACATGGCGGTGCTCGGCACCATCCTCTTTGAGGAGACCACCGCGACATGAGCGACCGGCATGTGCGCAGGGCTGGTGACGAATATCGCGATGCCTTCCTGTCACTGCTGCCGCAAGGTCAGGCATGGCCGCGCCACGCGCCCGATAGCGTGCTCTGGCAAGCCTGCGACGGGCTGTGCGACTATTGGGGCTTCGTTGATGGCCGCGCGGCCGATCTGCTGGAGCGCGAGAGTGATCCGCGCACCACGATAGAGCTGCCGGCCGACTGGGAGCGTAACTGGGGCCTGCCTGATCCCTGCTATTCCGAACCGCAGACCATCGGCGAGCGGCAGCGCGAGCTGGTGATGCGGATGACCATGATGGGCGGTCAGTCGCGCCAGTTCTTCATCGATACCGCCGCCTATATCGGTTACGACATCAGCATCACCGAGTATCGCCCGTTCATGGTCGGGCTCGATCGCTGCGGTGACAATCGCGTCTATGGCGACGGCACCAACCCGATGTTCTCGGGCACATTCGTGCGCGGCTATCTGCCGGTCTACAATCCAGATGGCAAGCGCGTCGAGCAGGATGAGCTGAGCGAGTATCCGAACTACGGGCTCGGCCCTGACACCAACCGCTTCTATTGGACCGTGCATGTCCACAAGACCAGCCTGACATGGTTCAGGCTCGGCAACGGCGGCGGCCAGACCGGCGTCGATCCTCATCTGCGCATCGGCACGGCCACCGATCTGGAATGCATCCTAAAGCGCTGGAAGCCAGCGCACACCGAAATCATCTGGGACTACTCGGGCCTCACACCCGGCGACCCGATGGCAGGGACGCCGTAAGAAGGATGGCTGCATCATGAGATACAATCCGCCCTACGGCATCTCTGACCCAGAAGGCCCGTACATCAACGGTGATCCTTCCATCGGGCGCGCTGGCTCCATCCCACCGGCCGAAAGCATCGAGTATCCGCAGCGCGAGATCGTCAACCTGATCAAGGACGTGAATCTGTTCACGCCCGACAACGGTGATCTGCACCAGCTCGGCAAAGCCGTGCAGAGCATGCTGCTGATTTCGGATGACGATGCAGGCACTGCCAATGCCTATCAGGTGACGATGACACCTGCACCGGGCGCTTACTTCCCGTACATGACGGTCGTCTGCAAGATCGGCAACACCAACACCGGCCCCTCGGTGCTCAACGTCAATGCGATGGGGCCAAAGCCGATCAAGCATCCAGCTGACAATACCGAATTGACAGCGGGTGAGCTGAAGCAGAACTCGATTGCCTGCTTCGTCTTCGATGGCACCATCTTCCATCTGGTCTGGTCGTCGTCTGGTGTTGCGGGCGTCTCGGGCGGAACGATCTATCTGACAGCGCCAAGGGTGCTCTATGTAAACGGCACCACCGGCAATGATACCTATGACGGCACGCTCGCGGCGTTCACTGACGGAATCCACGGGCCGTTCAGGACGCTGCAGCGCGCTGCTGATGAATGCGGCAAATACAATCTCAACGGCTTCAGCATCACCGTCAATGTCGCTGGTGGCACTTATGCCGGGGCCACGATGTACCTGCCGACCGGCGCTGGGACCACGGTCTGGAGAGGCAATACGGCAGCACCATCATCAGTGGTCATTGTTGGCACCAGCCGATCCGCGTTGATTATCCAGGGGCAAGCGAATGTCGATGTCAGTGGCTTCAAGTTCACCTCTACAGGTGCCAATGCCGCCGATCCCTGCTCCGGTATCTTTACCGCTTTCTGTCGCATGAACCTTCGCGATGTCGAGTTTGGTGCATGCAGTGGCTACATGATCGGTATCACGCGCAACGGATCATGCGTGATGGGCGGTAACATCGTGATTTCCGGCAGTTCGACTGGCAATGCTTATGCGAGCGGCGGGTTCATCAATTGTTTCTTCTCCGCTGGTGTCGAGACCTCGCCTTCGATTAACCCGCTCCACCTCACCATCTCGGCGGCGGTCAGTCTTAGCTATTTCATCACATCATCACAGTTCGGTTGGGTCAACTTCACGTGGAGCACGATCACCGGCTACGCCAACGTCACCGGCACAAAATATCTCGCTGCGATGAATGGCGTCATCAGCAGCGGCGGCGGCGGCGTCAACTACTATCCCGGCTCGATTGCTGGTTCGGTATCGAACGGAGGTCAGTATGCCTGATTTCAATCCCTACAGCTGGTATTGGCTGGCCGATGATGGGCGGGTGTATTCCGGCCCACTGCAAGCGGTCGTGCAAGCCGATGATCCGGGATATGTCGAATGGATTGGGTACGCGCTTATCCCGACACCTTGGCCGCGCGACGATGCAGGCAACCAAACCGATGCCGCGCTGCAGGCAGTGCTCGAACCCTACGGCATGTTTGTCAATTTGAATTTCTACACATTGAACAAGCGCTGGCAGACCGAGACCGGCGGCATCACTGTCACCATCACGGCTGGCCCGATGCCGATCAGAACAGATGACCGTGCGCAGGCAAATATCAATGGTCAGCGGCTCAAAGCGCAGGCCGATAGCGCATTCACGACGCAATGGCATGCGGCGGATCACACCATCCATCCGCTGACCGCTGAGGAAGTCATCTCGATGAGCGACCAATTGCAGGCGCATGTCACCGATTGCTTCGCGACTTCCGCGACCATGTTCGCGGGCATTGACGATGGCAGCATTACAACGCGAGCGCAGATCGACGCGGCGTTCGAGGCCATCGTTGCAAGGTACAGCTAGGGTGGCATAGCCGTGGCAATCGTCAACATCACGGTCGAGAACGACGCCGACTTCTACCGGCAGTTCGTCTATCAGACCATCAGCGGCACGCCGATTGACCTGACCGGCAACACCCTGCGCATGGGCATCCGCAAGCGCGCCGAAGATGTCACCGAGGAGATGCTGCTGACCACCGAGAACGGCGGGCTGGATATCATCGACGCTGCAAACGGCAAGTTTACGGTGCGGATCACGCAGGATCAGCTCGTGCATCTGCCGGTCGGTGACTACGAGCATTCGCTGGTACGCCTGATCGGCACGCAGCAGCGCTATCGCGTCTGGTCAGGCTCGCTGATCAACAATGCGGGGGCGAGCCGATGAGCGGCGTCGAGGTAGCCGATCAGCTTGATGTCAACATCAGCAGCAGCTCTGATCCCGTCATCGTCATTGCTGACTTCGAGGTCGAAGTCATTCAGGTGCAAGAGCAGGGTCCGCCTGGGCCGATGGGACCTCCCTCAACGACGCCGGGGCCTCCGGGTCCGCAAGGTCCGCAGGGTTATCCGGGTGTTGATGGCAACGTCATTCACTACGGCATCACCAACCCGACGCCTGAGATCGGCACCAACGGCGACAGCTACATCAACAAGACGACCAACTTCCTGTTCGGTCCCAAGGCCGGCGGCAGCTGGCCTGCAGGCGTGTCGCTGATTGGTCCGCAAGGCCCGCAGGGCATCCAGGGCGTCAAGGGCGATCAAGGCATCCAAGGCATTCAGGGGCCGCAGGGCAATCCGGGTGCAGATGGCAACACGGTGCTGTACGGCACCATCGATCCAATCTCGGCGATGGGCGTCAACGGCAATTTCTACATCAACACCACCACGAATTTCATGTTCGGCCCCAAAGCGGGCGGCGCATGGCCTGCAGGAACGTCGCTGGTCGGCCCGCAAGGGCCGCAGGGCATCCAAGGTGTTCAGGGCATTCAAGGTGCGCAGGGCATCCAAGGCGTGCAAGGCGTACCCGGTGCCGACGGCAACACGGTGCTCTATGGCTCCGTCGCACCGACAGCAGGCGTCGGTGTAAATGGCAACTTCTACATCAACACATCGACGAACTTTATCTATGGCCCGAAGGCTGCTGGTGCGTGGCCAGCGGGCACCTCCCTGGTCGGCCCACAGGGACCGCAAGGCCCGACTGGTCCAGTCCCTGAAGCACCGACCGATGGTGTGCTCTATGGCCGCCGAAACTCGGCATGGGCACAGATCGCAGGCGACTTCCCTTCGGGAACGGTGATGCTGTTCTATCAAGCAGCAGCACCGACCGGCTGGACGAAGCTGACCACACATAACGACAAGGTGCTGCGCGTGGTTTCTGGCGCTGGCGGCGGTGCAGGCGGCACCAATCCGTTTTCGTCAGTGATGGCGCAGACGGTGGTTGGGAACACCACGCTTTCAGAGGGGTCGATACCGCAGCACGCACACGGCGGTCCCACTGCCGCTTATTCATTCATGTTCAACATCGCGGGCGGCGGCGGCGCGGCGATGCCGGGAGGTACCGGGGCTGGCATAAACGCCATTACAGGCTATTTCGGAGGCAGCAGCGTGCACAACCACACGATCACCATGGCCATGCAATACATCGACCTGATCCTCGCGAGCAAAAACTGATGGTGAAAATTCCGCACGCCGATGAAGGGGCGATCTGCCCGCTCCACAAAGAAGACACCTCCAAGGTCTGCCACAGATGCCCGTGGTGGACCCGCGTCATCGGAAAGAACCCGCAGAGCGAAGAGATGATCGATGACTGGCGCTGCGCGGTAGCATTGTTGCCGATGCTGTTGATCGAGAATGCGCAGCAGTCGCGGCAGGCCGGTGCGGCGATCGAGACGCTGCGCAATGATCTGGTCGTCGGCGTCACCCAAGCGGTCGAAGTGGCGGCGCGAAATGCAGGGAGACAGATTGATGCGCGTTACAATCGTGGCTGACGACAACGTCGTGCTGGTCGATGGCAAGCCGCAGACGGTAGATTGCGCACCGCTGATCGAGCAGAACATCCATGCTGTGCAGTGGTATGACACCTTCGGCGAGGAGGAATATCGATCCGATTCTGAGACCGGCAACCGCGCGCCTAATCAGCGCATCACCGACTTCTCGCCGTATCAGTCCTACGTCGATCAGTGGAATGCTGAGGAAGCGAAATCGAACATCAATCCAAACCTGAACAGCATGCACGCAAAGACCATTGCCAGCATTCTTGGAGTCTGAGCCATGTCCGCACTCGATCTGATCGCGACGGCCTCCGACGAGACCTTTGCCGGTCGCGTCATGATGTTGATGTTCACGGTCTCGCAGGCTGTCGCCAGTGAGGACCCCGGAACAGCCGACCACAGCGCGCGGCTGGCCTATTCGCAGCGCGTGATGCGCGGCGACGAACAGCCGCAACTGGTCTCCGCACATGTCATCTCATCGAATCCGACCATTGCGCAGGCGATCGAAAGCGATCCGGCAGCGTTGGGCTCCAACGTGCCCGATGACGATATTGAATTTGCGCTGGCCTCGATCTGGACAGCGCGCTCGCTGGCGTTCGCAGCAGCATGATGTCACAAAGCGCATAGTCGGCACGAAGAAGATGATGGCCCCGCTTCGGCGGGGCTATTTTTTTGTGGCGCAGCACAGGAACTTCCCTTCGGCGAACTCCGTTTGCTATACAACCGCCACTATCTGAATTATCTTGACAGCTCCTCGGCCGTCTCGCGTTCGCTGGGGCCAACGCGAGAACCACCTTGGCAAAGATGTGTGCGACCAAGGCACGGTAAACTCGTGCAGCGTATCAAGCTGCCCCATCGCCTCTGCCCCGAATCCACACATCGCTGATCTGACTCCTGTTCTGCGAAAGGGGACCATGCGATGCCGAAAACATTTCCCATCAGACTTGAAGTAGAAGAGATCGCGCTCGGCCCAGTGCTGCGCAAACTGAATGACATGCCCGGAATAGTAGACCTGCACCTCGACCTCGGTCATGGCGGCCAAGGAGCTGGACGGAAGCAGCTAGAGGAAGCTGCAGCCAAAGTCCGCAACGGCGAGAGCGTAGAGCAATCCACCATCAAGCTGCTGCTGCAGGGGCCAAAGCATATCAGCGAAATCGCCAGAGCGCTCGGCGGCACCCGGACGCGCGCTTACGGTGCTGTACATCAATTGAAGAAAAAGGGCCTAACCGAAACAGGCGTTGAGAAAGGTACGCACCAGCTGACAGCCAAGGCAAGAGCACGGCTCGGGGTCGCGATGCCTGCACTGCCAGCTCCTGCAGTAAAGCGCGGACCATCGGGGCGTGCAGCTCCCGGCTCGGGCAATATCGTGCTGCGGGCTGCTCTGGATGCAGGCCCAGTGTCGCCCAGTGATCTGCGTGCGCACATGACCAGCAAGGGCATGTCACCCAAGAGCATCTCAGGCGTGCTGGAGCGCGCCAAGCGCGATGCATTGATTAAGAAGAACGGCAGCGGCTACGCGCTGACAGCGAAGGGACAGAAGATCGAGATGGAGGCTGCGGCACATGGCTGAGATGAGAATGTACCGCACCTATAATTACATCGATAAGGACCCGATCATCGACAAAGTCCGCACGCTTGTTCAGGACGAAGGCTTGATCAGGAAGCTGAAGATCGTCCACGAAATTTCGGGAGTTGCTACAGCGACACTCGATAACTGGTTCAACGGCACCACGCGAAAGCCGCAGCATGTGACCATTGCAGCAGTGATCACCTCGCTCGGTTATCAGGAGGAGTTCGTCAAGAAGAAAGACATCGACATCGAGGCCGAGCGCAAGGCTGGCGCGGATTGGCTGGCCAAGCGCGTGAAGCAAAATGCCAAGCCGAAGGCCGCCAAGAAGCGGAACGGCGGGAGGAGATGATGCGCAAGAAACAATCGAACAAGCGCAAGGTGACCAGCCTTGATGCCATCATCGGCAACAGGATACGCGCACGCAGGCTGGAATTGCGCGCCAGCCAGAGTGATCTGGCCGACAAGCTGGGCGTCAGCTTTCAGCAGGTGCAGAAGTACGAGAAAGGCGTGAACCGCGTCGGGGCTGGCCGATTGCAGCAGATCGCCAAGGTTCTGGAGACCGACATGCAGTTCTTCATGGGCGATCTCGGTGGCGACAGCAAGAAGCCTCCGACCGTGTCACGGTTCGCCACCTTCATGGCAACCAAGGACGGCGCGGACATCATCGAAGCCATGATCCGGCTGGATCATCCAGAGCTGCGGCGCAGCGTGATTGATCTGGCGCGCAGGCTGG
This sequence comes from Bradyrhizobium sp. WYCCWR15520, assembly GCF_056174665.1. Lineage (NCBI taxonomy): Bacteria > Pseudomonadati > Pseudomonadota > Alphaproteobacteria > Hyphomicrobiales > Nitrobacteraceae > Bradyrhizobium > Bradyrhizobium sp. WYCCWR15520. The sequence continues at coordinate 25,030 of NZ_JBWBWM010000031.1, read as the reverse complement.
GCAGCGTCTACTGCGAGGCCGAGGCGTGAGCGAGCGCGAGCTGCGCAACATGCTCGACTATGCGTCAGCATTTTGCGAGCGGCACTTCGCCAGGAAGGGCGAGATTGCGCCGATGTGGCACGCGATCACAGCCAAGGGTGAGACGATCATCGAGGCGCATCCAGTCTATCTCGGCAAGGACATGGCGGCGGCCATGATCCGCTCGTTCTTCGATCTGCGGGATGTGATCCGCTACGTCTACATCGGCGAAGCATGGACGCTGAACCGGATGATCAAGCCAGAGGAACAGGAGGAGATTTTCCGCAAGGGCATCGCGGAACATCCTGACCGCGTCGAGGTGGTGCAGCTGCAGGGCGAGGATCGCGACTACGGCCAGATCATCGCTTCGCGGGACATCATCAGGCCTGCCAATGGCAAGCCGTATCTCGGGCCGCTGACGATGGTCAACGACCTGCCGCATATCCCGCGCGGCGCAACGGTGACATCCGAGGGCCGCTTGGTCGGCATGCTGCCAGTGCGAGGGACAAGACAATGAAGCAGCCCGTCATTGTCCACGCCCCGCCGAACGAGCAGCTGCGCATCGATGAGGTCTATCTTTTCATCTCGATAGATGAGACCGGCGAAGGCGTCTGCGCATTCACCAGCCAAGGCGTTTCGTGGCCGATGATCGCTGCCGATGAGAAGCGGTTGGAGCAGCTGATACCGATCGCCCGCGACATCGCCAAGGCGACCGGCAAGCAGGTGAAGCTGATCAAGCTGAGCCAGCGCAGCGAGCTGATGACGCTGCAGCCGGATGGGAGCCAGATGCAATGAACGCATGAGCGAGGCGCGCGATGACGAAAGCGAGGACACTTTCGTATCAGGAGAAGGTGCTGCAGGCCCTGCTGCACGGAGGCGGCAAACTCCGTCTCAGCTTCGACGTGGACACGGAGACATTCACGGCGCTGATGCGATCAATCGATGAAGGCGCGGCAAGGGTCAAGGCAAAGTCCCGCACCATGCTAAACATCAAGCAGGTGCTGAGCATCGTCCCGATCAGCAAGAGCACCCTGATGCGGCTGCTGGCCGAAGGCCGGTTTCCAAAAGGAAAATACATCAGCGCGAACCGGCGCGTCTGGACCGAGGACGAGATTCTGCGATGGCAGAATGCGCCGAACGGCAAGACGATGCGCAAGCAGCACGCGCCGCGCAAGGCGGCAGCGAAGAAACGGACGCGACGGGGGTGAGTGATGACGAAAACATTCCACGTTGATACCGCCGCGCAGGCCTTTGACGTATTGCGGGCCGAGAGCCAGCACCGCCTCGCCAACGCGCTCGGCGATCTGACGGTGATGATGGCTGATCCGCCGCCCAAGATGTGGAAAGCGCTCGCTGCGATCAGCGCTCGCGCGCACTCGGCTTATGACGAATGCTCGGGCTCGCCGATCGGCTCATCGCGCGACAAGTGCCTGTTCATGTCGCTGGCGGTGCGCGACTTTCTTGTCCAGATCGGCTTCGCTGATGCCACGGTGCGGACCTGCTTCCTGTTCATCGGCGCGACTGATCTGCAGGACCGCGAGCTGTGGTCGGTCGGCATCGGTGCGCCTGGACAGCAGCCGGTGCCGGAAAAGTTCAACGGCCATGCGGTCTGCACGGTGCCATCGCTCTCGCTGCTGATCGACACCACCATCTATCAGGCGATCAGGCCGCAATGGGCGGGCGCGATCAGCGGCATGTCGGCGATCAAGTATCATGAGCCATGGTCGCATCAGAAGGTCTACGGATGTCCGTCGATTGCAGGAGCCGAGGTCAACATGCCTGATCGCTGGGTGACGATGCTCTGGCTCGATCGCCCCGAGCTGGAGTGGAAGCGCGAAGTGGACTTCAGGCAGAAGAACGAGCGCCGCCGCTATGTCACCAAGGCGATGCGGGAGGCCTTCGGAGAGTGGAAGTCATGAAAGCGCATAGCAATATCGCCGCCGACGACGACGATGATGAGCGCGCCGAGCAGGCAACCGGGTTGGCGAGTACGCTGGTCGAGATAATCAAGCCGCTGCTGGCGGGGCAAGAGCCCGAGGTCGTCGGCGCAACGCTCGGCCAGCTGCTGGCGATCCTCGTGGCCGGTCACCCGCCCGAGCTGCGCCCGGCAGCGATGGAGCTGGTGGTCGATATGGCGCGCGATCTGGTGCCGATCGTGGTCGAGGAAATGATCGATGAGGGCCGCGTCAACGAGGACTGGCGAGGGACCAAGCAATGAAACGCAAACCTGCACCTGAGACTGAGCAGAACGCAAACTGATGAGCGAGCGCTTCACCAAGGCCGACTACCGTAACATGGTCACCGCCATTGCGATGGTCGGCGCTGATGCATGGGACGATCACTCTTACGGCCCGCGCCGGAATTGGGAGAAGCTGCAGGCCAAGGTCATGGCTCGGCTGGAGAGAATGCATGAGCAAAGCAAAAAACCACCGCGTGATCCTGATCGATCCCGAGGCGCGAAGAATTAGCGAGCTGGAGAGCAGCGCCACGCTGGCTGCGCTGCACGAGCTGATCGGCGCGGAGACGCTCGATCACTTCCGGCTGGCGGCCTTCGAGAATGGCCAGATCGACACCGGCTGGATTGATGATGGCGGGCTGTCGCGCAGCAAGCCGATCCACGCCTTCCTGCTGCCGACCGGCAAAGACCCCATCGGCGGCAAGTGCGTCATCATCGGTGCCGATCGCTATGGCGAAACCTGCAGCGCGATGTTGCCGCTGGCGCTGCTGCGCCAGGACGTAAGCTGGCTCGGCTTGATCCGGCCCGAGGTGACGTGGGATTATACCGCGCAGGGCTCGCGCGCTATCGTCACCTATTCGCGGGTAAAAGCATGAGAGCTGCGCTCGCGCAGGGTGACGGTTGAACATCGTCTGCCCGCCGTGGTAGAGCAAATCTTTTGCTCCACGGATGCACCATGTTGAAATTGAAGAATAAGGCCGACCTACAGCGCTTGGTCGAAGAGCGGTTGGAGGAGAGTCTCACCCTCGATTACAAAGCTTCTCCCGCGCTCAGCAGGGAAAGCAAGGCAATCGAAGAGCTATGCAAGGACGTTACGGCGCTCGCGAACTCAGCCGGTGGTCAGATTGTTTATGGAATTGAGGAAGACAAAGTTACTCGGAAGCCAAGCCGCGTCGATGAAGGGGTCGATGACCCGAAGATCACCCGAGAATGGATCGACCAAATCCTTAACTCCCGCGTTCAGCCTCGAATGAATGGTGTGCAGACTGCTCGGATAGAGATGGGCAACGGGAAATTCGGCTACGTGATTTCCGTCCCGCAGACCCAGACCGGGCCTCACCAATCACCGGACGGAAAATACTACAAGCGCTTCGACCTTCAGTCGGTCCCGATGCACGACTATGAAATACGGGACATCATGCGGCGGTCAACGACGCCTGAGCTATACACAGACTTGTTTTTCGACGGTCGCCAAAAGTCTGTGACAGCTCTCGTTCGTGATGGAGAACAATACTCTGAGACAATTATCCTTCATTGCGCTGTGCGCAACCGCTCCAACACGCCCGCATATCATGTGGTCGTTGATTTTCTCGTCGATTTCGATCTGGTTATCCCGTTCCAACTGGCTCCGTTCCAAGGCAGCATTGGGGAGCGCGATGAAGCGCCCAGCCCGAAGATGCGGATATTCCGACGAGTGATTAATTCACCACCAAATCTCCCGATTTTCAAAGAGAGTGACGTGGTTGAGCACTCCGGGGCCATCGCCATCCAAATTCCGTTCGAGGTCGTTGCCGGTGGGATAATTTATCTTGAAACCTCCATCCAAGCGCCGGGGTTCTCCACTACCGAACACTGGACTATTCAAGCGCGCAACGGTCGGCTGTCACTATATGAACCGGGCCACCCTCGAAATCGGTAGAGCGCATGACGTTCCAGTGGACCCCCGACAATGATGAAGCCTGATTACATCCTAACGCTTGTACAGATCACCGGCCCTGACTTCGTTGGCAGCATCGAAACCGATGGCGCGACCATCCGAAAGGCTGATCCGGTCCTCAAAGATATGGTCGCCATGACTGCCGCCGCAGCCCGTGAGCACATCAGGGACAACGGCTGGAAAGCTGCCCTCATCACCTCCGGCGCTCCAGGCATCGTGCAGAATGAAGAGTCCTTCGAGGTCCTGAAGGGCGGCAAGCGGGCATATTTCTATTTCGATGACGTTGCGGGCCGCCGTGCCATCAACGGCCGTCCAGCAAAGGAAGTCGCACTGCAGCGGGCGCAGAGGTATCTGGCAGAGTGAAACATTTGTTAAGTTGGCGCTGCCGATTTATTCGATGACCGGATACTCGAACGCCACGCCCTCGGGGTCGTTTTCCTCGAACCAAGCTTCTGCGGCTTCGGCATTCGCGAAAACCTTGAGGTGATCAGGGTCGCCGACCTGCTTGCTCGTATCCACGTAAATAAGCACGCTCACATTGGTCCTCGTCAATGTTGCCTATCGCTTGGCGAAGGGAGCGGCCGAGCGCCGAGTTTGTAAAAGGTCTGGCTGGCTGGCTCCCATGTTTCGGGATCGAGCACATGGCTCAAGGCCTGCACGGCGCCAAACAGAGCGAAGCGATCTTCATCCTGAGCCTATCGTCGGCGAGCATGGCCTTGATCTCGCTGAGTTCGGTCATGATGGCGTCGCGGCTTATCATTGTGCGACCAGCCGCAATGTCAGTTGGCGATCAGCGCCGACATGCCGGTCGATGAAGTCCTCCAGCGCGGTCGGCACCTCGCGGCCCTCCAGCCCGAGGCGGCGCAGCAGCTCCTGCGCTACGCTCGGCGAGACATCCTCCGAGCGATTGGCCTCGGGGTTGAACATGATCACGCGCAGCGGATCGGAGTGCTGCCCGCTCATCAGGTCGCTGATGGTGGTCTCATAGTCGGCCCGGTAAAGATCGGTCTCCGCGAATGCCGGGCCGTACTCGCCGTAGTGGTTCAGGACGATGTAATAATCTTCGGGTGGCACTGGAACAAGCGACGGCATTACGCAACTCCCTTCGCGTGCCCAGAGCCTACACCGGCAAGCCGTTCTTGGGACTCGCATTTTTGCATGAGGGCCTATCTGCGACCTATGCGCAGGGACGGACTGTTCGCTCTGCCGGTCAAGGCGGCCACGGTTCAAGAACGGGGTTGTCAGGTTGTCAGGTGCGCCCCGTTCCCTTGATCAGCCCTTTGAACGAACTCGCCCGCAGCAAGCCTTCCGACGTGATGTCCCGGTATTCAACATCGGCATAGAACTTTGGCTCTACCCATGTTGCTTTCGGCTTTCTGATGGGTCTGGTTAGCCTTGACTTCGGGCTGACCACTGTATCGAGCTGCTTTCTGATCTGGCTTGAGACGGTACGAGACCAGCCCGTCCCAACCTTGCCCATGTAGATAAGGTCTTTGCCTTCCTGCTTTCCGAGATACAGGGCGGCGACGCCGGTCGGGTCTTTGACAAAGCCGACGACAGGGAATTTGCCCTTCTGCACGGCCTTGATCTTCAGCCAGTTCTCATTTCGCTCCGACCGATACGGGGCGTCCGCTCGCTTAGATATGATGCCCTCCCAATTCAGTTTGGCGGCATGCTCAAACATCTTCTGACCGTCGCCGACGAGATGCTCGGAAAAGAGCACGGGGAGTTCGATATCGTTTTCGCCGAGCAGATCCAGCAGCGCCTGCTTGCGCTCAATCTGAGGGAGTTTGCGGAGATCTCCATCCCGCCAGAGAAGGTCAAAGGCGTAATAGACCAGTCGATCCTGCCGACCGGCTGCTAGTTCAGCCTGCAATTCCGAAAAGTTCGTGCGGCCCTCATGGACTACAACCACTTCGCCATCGATGATGGCTTGACCCGAAATATCGAGCGCGCCAGCAATAACAGAGAACCGTTTGGTCCAGTCCAGTCCGTTGCGGGTGTAGACCTTCTTCCGCCCGCTATCTACGTGAGCCTGTACGCGGTAGCCGTCGTACTTGATCTCATGGAGCCACTGGTCGCCCTGGGGCGCTTTGGCCTTCAGGGTGGCGAGCTGGGGTTTAATGAACCCCGGCATCTCGATACGCTTCGGCACTCAGGAAACTCACAAAAGCCCGCCGCACCTTGGGAGGGCAATGGCGAGCATTTTACCTACTTCCTGAAGATCTCGAACAATCAGGGGACGTGACCGCTCTTACCACCACCAATGCTATAAAGGGGTAGTCTGCAGATTTTTCCCGATCAGGTCCGGCCTCGAAATACCGTGATTCTACGGAATCCTCATTCCTATTGAACGCGATAAGCTTACTCTTGCCAGCGTGGTGTTTTCATCCCGAACAAATTTGGGCTGGCGGAGGGCCGCAGGAATGCGGCCCTTTTGCTATTCGGTAGCTGAGCCGTTCGCTCATGCCACAATTCGCCGGGGGTCCGGCAATCGCCACTACCAGCCCTAGTGCAATTTGCGTTGCGCTCCGCGACCCGCTTTGATGGGCGATGGGCACCAAGTCACGAGAATCCATCTACGGCGCGTCAGTTCGGGCTGCCGCAGAACAGGCAGCGGAGGCGCGCAAGACCGCCGACCGTTTGGCTTGCGAGGCTTGGAACAAACGGATGCTCGGCTTTCAGGGACCGGCGCAGCCTTCTCCAGCGTTGGGCGACGCACTCAATGCCGGCTACCTTTACCTCGAAGTGAAATGCCTTGGCTGCAACATGCATCAAACCGTGCCGCTGAATATAGTCCGCCGACCGAAGACTACGCCAATCCATGAGCTGGAGCGCTACATGCGGTGCAAGGATTGCTCGCGGCTTCAAGGGCGACCGTACAAGCGAAGCCATCTAGTGGCACTGCGGGCGACAAAGATCTCCGCCAACGATCCGGCGTCAGCATGGTGGCCGGGCGAGCGGGATTAGGGACCATGTGCAATCTCTATTCGATCACCACGAACCAAGCGGCTATTGCCGCGCTTTTTCGCGTTATCAACCGCTATGTCGGCAACCTGCCGCCAATGCCAGGCGTGTTTCCGGACTATCCCGCGCCCGTTGTGCGCGACCTCGGCGCTGAGCGCGAGCTGACGGTGATGCGCTGGGGCATGCCGCCGCCACCGCGCACTGGCGGGCCGCCCGTTACGAACATCAGGAACACATCGTCCCCGCACTGGCGGATGTGGCTGAAGCCAGAAAGCCGCTGCCTGGTCCCGTTCAACAGCTTCGCCGAATACGCGCCAGAGCCAAACCCGGAGACTAAGAAAAAGGACGTGGTCTGGTTTGCGTCGAACGACGACCGGCCACTGATGTCGTTCGCGGGCATCTGGACCGAGTTCAAAGGCGACCGGGGCACCAAATCCAAGCCGATTCCGGGGCCGCACCTCGTCTACGGTTTCCTAACCACGACGCCGAACGCGGTCGTCGAACCGATCCATCCCAAGGCTATGCCGGTGATCCTGACGACCGACGAGGAGCGTGATGTCTGGATGCGCGCGCCTTGGGATGAGGCGAAGGCGTTGCAGCGGCCACTACCTGATGACATCCTCCGGATCGTTGCGCGTGGCTCTGACAAAGAGGATCGGGCAGCATCATGAGATCGCTTTTTTGGAGAGCTACGCAACAGCACGCAGCGCAGTTTCCTGCCTGAAGATTCTCCGCTCGGGAAAGCAAAGAGTATCCGTGGCGGGCCCTCGTGAAAGCTCAAGAGTCCGCAAGCTGTCGCCTTCGAATGCCGGACTAAGTTCTAACTTGAGGTACTCGAAGAGCTGGCGATCATGGACGGCAACAACGATCTGTCGGCCATGCTGCTTTGAGAGCGTTCGCAGCAGCGCGGCAAAGTGCGCGATATGAACATCGTCCATCGACTGCACGGGATCATCGAGAATCAGCCATGGGAGTTGCACGGCTACCGTTAAGTGGAGGGCAATAAACAACGTGAGAGCTGCAGTGTTGAGATTCCCCGCGCTGAGCATAGCGCCAGGAGTGCCGCCTGCACTGCCAGATCGATGAGTCGTGATCAATTTCGGTTGCAGCCTGTGCGTGGACTCTGTTGGAATACGGAAGGCCGGAACATAGGGCTCGTTTGGTGCCAGCCGTACGAAGAGATCACGCCACAGCCTATTCAGTCTATCGTTAAACTCCCTTCCGATAATTCGCGACCGGACCGACTCAACCTTGCTCCTTATCGCCTGAGCGTCCGTGCGGATTCCGGCAGCACGCTTAAGAGCTTCATCCGCGCGACGATAACCGACTTGGCTTGTGGCGATTTGACCGTCGGCATCTTTGCGTCGGGCCAATTCAAGAGCTGCTTGCCTGAGCATGTCCCGCGCGCGTGCCCTAGCAGTCATACGCAGATTCTGCGCGCTGGTCCTTTCCTCTATGACCTTCAATAGGCGTCCGACAATATCTTGAGGCGCATCAAGTGAGCTCGGCAGGCTCTGGTCTAGCGACGTAGCGAACTCGGCCAGCGAAGCCATCGTGGCTGTCCTAGAGAGACTGCGGGACTGGTACTCGCTCAGAGCACGTCGCGCAGCAGTTTCGGCTGATGCAAGTGACGCGCCCTCAATCATCGCAGAGCCGAAGCTTGCAAGCTCGGATATGAGTTTTCCTAAAATGTCGACCACTCGGTCCGAGTCGACGGTATCTTTCTGCGTTAGCGTTCTGGATTGAATCTGCGCATTCTCCCTCTCCAGCCGCTCGATCTGCTCCTGTTGCGCAGATCGATTTCGGGTCAAGCCTAGCAAGCGCTCGGCGGATCCCGACAGAAATCGGACCTTGTGGTTTACGTGATCTGATAGCGACCCTTGGCGCTTCTCACTGAAATCCCGTTCGCACACAGGGCAAGTATCGGTAGAGATAAACGATGTTAGCTCCGCGAGAATTGCAGCCAAAGAGCCCGAGTTCGCTGCGATCCTTCCAATTTCTTCATCAATCGTCTGAAGATTCTTGCGAGAGACCGCGAGCTCATTGATGATTTCGGCCCTTCGCCGCGCGTCTTGCGCTGCACGAGTAGATCGATCCTCCACCTGCCGCTTTTGCTCGCGAAGAGAAGAGAGCGTCAGGCGCTGATAGTCTTGGGGATCCGTTGGGGAAGCATCAGCATCTGGCAACACGTCGTTGATGCGCGCACGCAGATTGCGGATGGGCACATCAAATTGTTGCTGCCATACGCGCAGCCGCTCACTTGCCGACTGGTGCGCGGATACAAGGGCGCTCTCATCTTGCTGTGCGTCAGCGTCGGCGCTTCGACTTGCCTCGCGGGCTATAGCCTCAAGACGGCGACGCTGATCGTGGAGATTGGAGAGCGTAGATTCCTCGGGGGTTGAGCTTAGCTCACTCGCAATCGTCTCAAGGTTAGATTCGTCAATAGTGTTATGCAGGCCAAGATTCGATCGCGCGGCGTTGAGCTCGGACAATGCCTCACTCAATGCATTCTGAGCCGCGTCACGTGTGCGTCTATGCTCCGCTAAACTCCGCTCAAGTTGGCTCTTCTCAAATTCGACCTGTCCGTATCGCTCAGTCGTTTTCCGAAGGTTTCGAATGTCCCCGACTGCGGAAAGACCAGTCTCAATTGCATCCAGACGATCGAGTCCGAGCAATTCGCTGACAAATCGCGATAATGGCGAGTCTGGAGACGAGTCCGAATCTTGATATATCTGTAAGAGCTGTCCGAGAAGCGATTGCGGAAGGTAACATCGTTCACTGAAGAATGATGCCACGCCGGTCGGGAGCGTGTCATGGGTCTGCACATTGGTCTGAGTGATGACGCTTTTGAAATTATTCTCGCCTGCTAGGCCTTCTGTTTGAAGCGTGATGGCTCCCTGACTTAGAACATCTTCAGTCGATACCCGATGCAAGAGCTGAGACATGTAATTGGGATCGGCGCGCTGTAGCGAGATAACTCGCCCCGTCAGCGCCAATTCGATTGCTGACAGAAGGCTCGTCTTCCCGGCACCGTTTTCGCCGTGAACGAGGACCACTTTCGCGTCCAACGGTGCGTGGATCGTTCCCCTGATACTACGGAAATTTGTGATTTCGAGGCGTCGAAGCAGGATATCGGTCACTGCCTATCCTCCTCTGACAAGACATCTTCCAGTCGGTTCCCAAGTGCGCGCCCCACGGCGTCCTCGCCACTGACAGATGCTTCAATTACAGCACCAACGAGCTCTTGGTCCAACGTCTTGGGTAACTCTGAGCGCAGTTCGCTCACCGGATCGCCTTCAAGTACCTCGGTCGCATCGTCAATTCTCAGATCCAATGGCAGAAGCACTCGAATGTGATCGTCAAGCGCCTCTGCTGCCGCATCACTTGTCGGTCTGCCGTCACTGTCGAGTGAAGCATGCTCTATTGTGAGCACGCGGCAGCTGGTCGATAGTGCATCGATGTCGCCCGGAAGGGAAGCCCCCGCCAGAATGACGGTCAGAACGTAGCGCGAGCCGGTAATGTCCAGCGCACGGCTCAAAGCTTCGAGACGCTGCCTCACCTTTGTGGCGTCTCGATCGCCATGATCGCCGGTTGCCGTATCGACAATTAGCACTAGATCCAGCCCACGCCCGGCGGTGCCTAGAAGTGCGGCGGTGAACTCGAAATCGACCGAGGCCACCTTGAACGGTGTTGAGAGGGGCTCATACCCTGCGGCTTCCAGCCGTTTCACGAGACCATCAACTAGCAGACTGATGGTCATATTGCGACCTCGGTGGCAAACCGCTTTCGAAGTGCGTCCACGTCGGGCTCCGTGTCGAGCAGTTGGGCAATGCTCACGTGCAAGGTCGTAGGGCCTCCGGTACGACCAGGTGCGCGCTTCGGTCTGCGAGCGCTCACCGTGCCAGGTGGCTGCAACTGATGCCACGCGTCATCTGCATGAATAACGATCGTGTTGTCGTTGGCAAAAGCGCCTCGTTTCTTTAGGTCGAGAGCGACAGCAGCGCTGCGGACGAAGAAGATCGTTCTGGGCTGGGCACCAGCCCATGTTGCGATGCAAGTCAGCACCCCGGCAGTCAGATCACCGCTCGAGGGTGCACTCAGTTGCCATTGACCAGTGGACTGGCCATCGGACAACAATGACAGGGCAATGCCAAGCTCCCCGAGCGAGGCTGCCCGGGCGTTTGGATCGTTGGCCAATTGCCCCATAGGAACACTGCTGATGAGCTCATACGCATACCCATTCGATGGGAGCTGACCGATCCGGAATAGACTTATCATGCGCGACCACAAGGCAATCGCAGCGTTGGCAAACACCGTGCGATCGCCAGTTGCGTTCGCGGCTACCGCGTCGCGTAAACGCTCAAGAGAGTTCGCGAGTTCATCGGCGGCGACCGCTTTGCCGACGAGGCTACAGCGCATCAACACGGTTAGCTTGTCGGTGATCAGCTTCAAGACTAGGGCGAGGAGGACTTGTTCCCCCCATGCTCGCAAATGGGCGCTACCCTCGATATCGGCGATGTTGTCGTTGTACGCGTCAGCGTACACAGTCTTGAGCATCTGGCGCTGGCCATCGCCGATCTCGTTCTCGCAAAAGACGTGCGCTTGAGCGTGAGGGACGCATGGCCAAGGCCATGGATTTGCCTGCCGGGCCCTCACGAAAACGGATTGAAGATTCACATCTTGAAGTGACAACCCAACCATCATGGCCTTCAGGTTCGTCGCTGCTGAGACCACTTCAGCTCGCATTGCCGCAATGGCTTGTTCCTCAGGCCAATTGAGAATCTGAGTCTTGCTCGCGATGAGGCATCTACGATAGGTCGCCGGGTTCTCAGTGGCGTGAATGATACATCCGTGAAACTTTAGGAGTCGCGCTTTTCCAGGCGCGTCTCGCAAGTGAGCTGGATCAACAACGACCTGCAGATTACCACCAATTGCACCGGCAAGCTGTTCGATTGCGGCTTCGATGAACCCATCCCAATTGGCCGATACGATTTCCTGCAACGCACCTTCGAGAATGAGAACAGCAATACTCAAGTGCTCGCATGCAGGAGGGGCGGAGTGACTGAACGCGTCCCGCACATTGACAGCGTCCCACAGCATGAAATCACTAGGCTCACCTTGGATGCGTTCATCTAGCAGGTCGGAGTATTTATTCCACAATGCGTCGCGGATCTGGAGATAGTCCGGCCACTGCGAGAAGGGTTGTCCGAGGAATGCATTTACCTCGGCGATATCAACGCCAGCCAATTTCAGAACGCGTTGGAGTGCTGGCCGGAATCTTGCGGATGTGGCCGCTTCGGCGGTCTTCTCCCGGAGGAAATCGACAGCGCGAGTCACAAGGTCCCCCAAGCTCGGCGCTTTTCTAGAGATGCCAGAGCCAACCCATAGGGCAAATTCACCGTTCTCAAATGCCGCCGCCATCGCACCGAAGTCAGTGTCGAGCTTATGAAGCGTGTCCAAAACGGATATTGTCGTGGCGGCTACAGGTGCCACTGGCATTAGTTAAGTTCCCCCTCACAAAAGGCCGCAGCCTTCGCCCCCAAAATGCGCGACCGTAACAAATTGGCGCAACAGCTATTATAACGAAAGGTTTAGCTTCTGCATCAGTAACATCAACAGGTTGCAATGTCACTGGAGGGTGAAAACCTCAGTTGGGTCGTGCAGCAACGCTTAAACTGGCGCGCCTCGAATCTGCACTCAGGACGTGCGACAAGGTTGCTTTCCCAATCGATTCGCGTTGCGTCGACCATCCCTCAGTTAAGTCCTCGCCGTTGCAGCGCCTCAGGTAGTCGATCACCTTGGCTCGTTCAGCATTTGCCAAGCGGCGAAGTTCGGCAATCGCGATCTTGTGTTCTGCCAGCTGGGCGCTGATGTGACGGTCCTCCGCCGATCGCCGCTCGTTCGCCCCCACTAATTGCGCCAGCTTGAGTTCTAGGGCGCGAGTATTTTTGGTCTGCGCCTTCAACTTCTCATCCTGATTGTCGATCATGGCCTTTAGCTCGGCGACCAATTCGATGAGAACCTCGCGATCAAAGCTGCGTCTGGCGTCGATCCGTCAGGCTTTCGCACGCACCAATGCCGCTGCGCTGGTATCGTATACGTAGTCGGTAATGCTTCCATCCTTTATCCGATCAACTGCTTCGTTGACGACGAACAGCGGCACAAGGAACCATTCGCGCGGGATCACTGGATTCCCAAAGCGATCCTTGATCTCGACATCGAGCTGAGCGGGGCCAAAGATGCGGTGGATGAGGTATTCAAGCTTGGCGCGATTGATGTTGTAGAGTTCGTAGGTCGCAACGGTTTCCACATCGGCCATAAGAAACGTCGGATCGAGCTTCGCATTTGCGATACGCCGGTTTACATCCCCGCTGGTTACGCCGATCTTGTGCAGAACGTCGCGATGAGCTGCTATCACCGGATGGTCGGACTTGCTGCGCAGAACGTAGATCGTGCCACTTGTTAGGTCGCCGTCGGCACTCTCGCCTGCGAAGAGCGGACCCGCTGCGGGGTCGGTAATCCGCCGCCCCGCTTCATCCTTGTGGAGCGCGCGCTGCAATGACCGCATGAGCAGGTTGCTCTCGGTGCCGTTGTCGAAGATTACGCGCAGCCGCGCGTCCGTCCGACCTTGTGCGTTGGAAAACACCTCGCCCATCGCGGCGACGTAGGCCTTCTGCCCGCCGACAATGAACCAGCTACCCGGGCGGATTTCAGCTTTCAGCTCGAACGGGCGAGTTTGGCGCACGCCGGTCGCGATTTCCTTTTGTACCTTCTCGAACAAAGGCTTAAAGCTGTTGAAGTCCTCGCATTTCTCCCGATTGGCGATTTCCTCTGCTGCGCGCTTGTCCTCGGCGGTGCGGACATGGCGGAGTTCGGTAATATCGGATGCGCCTGCCGCATCTCTCAGTTCGGCAAGCAGCTCGTCCTCGTCTACCGTCTCTTCGGGCGCGGCGGAGGCGCTCTCCGTGCCTGTCAACAGTCCCTGATAGTCAAGCGGCGCAAGAAGCGAACGACATTCCTCCAGCGCGCGCAGACGGTCGAGGCGAACGGCATAGAGCCGTTCGAAGATGTCATTATCCTCGCCCTGCTGCGGAGCGCGGTCGTGTTTCTCGAAAAAGCGCTGAATTTCCTCAAACCCGGCAATGATGCGTTCTTCGCGCGCGGAGCGTCCGCCCTTCTTTTCGGGTGCTGCGAAGTCGTCCAGCTCGGCACGTAGCTCGTCAAGGTCGAGATCAGTCATAGCGGCCCTCGTCCTTGAAGCGAACAAAGGCGGCAGCGCCTTCGGCCATCCGCTTTTCCCAGGCATCCGTCGAGCTGATCGAGGGGAGCCGCCCGCGTTCCTTCTTGAACCTGAATGCCCGAACAGCGAGTTCCTTCGCCTCCTCGGGTGTGAGGCTCGTGCGTTTGGCGGAAATCGCCGCCTGCACCTGTTTCAGGCTGTCTTCGCTCATGGTCTTGGCGAGGATAGCATATGCTTCGCCGAACGGATTGATCCGGTCGATCAGATCAATGTCCAACTCGCGCACATCCATCGCGAACCTGCGCACGCCATCAATCAGGGCCGTATTGGCGCTTTGTTCGGCGTCGCTGCCCGTCGCGCCGCCCAGCGCAATCTGTTTGGCCTGTTGCGTCAGGTTGAGGGCGGCGATGGCGTGCTGGCGCACCGCCTCTTGATCGTTTTCGTCGAGTTCCGGATATTTGTCCTTGATGATCTTGCCCATGCGGACCTGCGTCAGCTCCTCGGGTACCAGTTCCTCATCGAACAGACCGCGCTCGATGGCCGTTTTGTCCTGAACGAAGGCGGCAATGACTTCGTTCAAATCTTCCTGGCAGATGCGTGCCGCTTCCTTGCTCTTGGGTTCGGCCAGACCTTTGATCTCGATCTGGAAGTGGCCCGTTTTTTCGTTGAAGCCGACATTGCACTTCTTAGGATCATAACCCTCTTCCCCGTAGTCAAACCCTTCCACCGGGCCGCTCGTGGGGTTCTTCGGTTTGAACTCGAAGCGGGGCGCAAGCACTTGCTCCATGAGAAGGCTCGCCGCTATGGCCTTTAAGGTGTCGTTCACCGCCTCGGTGACCGCCTCGTCGGCCGCGTCCGGTTGGGCAATCAGGTTGGAGAACCGCGCCCGTGTCTTTCCCGGCGCGTCACGGGTGGCGCGGCCAATGATCTGCACGATTTCAGTCAGGCTCGAACGATAGCCGACTGTCAGCGCATGCTCGCACCATATCCAGTCGAAACCTTCCTTCGCCATGCCGAGCGCAATGATGATGTCCACATGGTCGCGGTTGTTCTTCTGTGCCGGATCTTTCAGCGCTGCGGAAACGCGGTCGCGCTTCGCAGGATCGTCATCGACTAGGTCGGCGATTTTGAGCACGCTGCCGTTAGGTATTTTGACCAGCTGAAACCCGGTCACGGCGTCCGTCCCCTGCCATTCGCCTAGTTCCTCGATGATATGCTCGACTTCCTTGATCTTTTGCTTCGTGCTTTCGCGCGCATTGACGCTAGGGATGTGGATGATCGTCTTCTGGCGGGGGTCGAGCACCTGCATGATGTCGCCGGTATAAGGGCCGGAGTAGAAAAAATACCCGATGTCGAGCTGCTTGAGGTATTCGTAGCCATTGAGCTGCTCATAATAAGTGTAAGTGATGGTATCGAACTTCGACTCGTCCTGCGGGACCAGCACGGCCTCGGCATCGCCCCGGAAATAGGAGCCGGTCATGGCGACGATGTGCGCCTTGTCGCGGGCGATGAACTGTCCGAGGTGCACGCCGAGCTTGTTGTCGGGGTTGGCCGAAACATGGTGAAATTCGTCTACGGCGATCAGCCGGCCGTCGAACGCCTCGACCCCGAACTTGTCCACGGCGAAACGGAAGGTGGCGTGGGTGCAGACCAGCACCTTGTCGTCGCCATCAAGGAAAGCGCCGACAGAATTGACCTTGCCGCCATTGTCGTTTCCGGGCGCGTCGCACAGATTCCATTTGGGCGCAACCGTCCAGTCGGCCCAAAAGCCGAACTTGGCCAGCGGTTCGTCGTGAAAGCTCGCACCGATGGATTTCTCCGGCACGACGATGATCGCCTGTTTGAGCCCCTGATTGGTAAGCTTGTCGAGGGCGATGAACATGAGCGCACGGCTCTTGCCCGAGGCCGGTGGGGACTTGATGAGAAGATACTGCTCGCCGCGTCTTTCGTAGGCGCGCTCCTGCATGGGGCGCATGCCAAGCGCATTGGCCTTGGTCGAGCTGCCGTTGCGGGCGTAGGAGACCGAGACAGAGGGGACGGATTTGATCTCGTCGGTCATGCGTTCACTCCCGCCTTGCGCCTCTTCGTTGCGCCTTGGCTCGCGCTCAACTTCGTGTACAGGTCGAACAGCTTCTCCAGCCGCTCGGTGTCGTTGCGAAACCGACGGCCGATATAGATGCGCTCAAGCACCTCGTCGTTACGCTCATGCGCCTGGCGTAGGTTCTCGGGCATCTTTTCGGGGTCGTAAAGATCAGCAATCGTCGCCGGGAACTGCGCCTCGCGTGCCAACAGGATGTCTTCGGCGCAGCGGGTTAGGTCCACCTTGTTCTTCTCGGTGAGGGAGGGGACAGGAAAAGTGTTCCAGCCAAGGGTGTTGGAGAAGCGGAAATCTGTCTTGATCTTTCCACAAACGGCGCCGATCCACACGATCGAAAGGCGTGAAGCAAAGACAGCGATATTCCATAGCGGAGGATCGTAGAACGAGAACGCCCCATCGCCAACAATTGCGCCGTTTGGAAGAGCGATCACGGGATAGTAATCTCTGCTCTCCGAGGAATGTCGGGGGATCTGAAAAATCGTTTCAAGTCCCGTTTGCCTAATCTGCTGAAATTCGTATGGCTTATCCACTCCCGCCCTGGTTAGAGGCTTGTCACTCTTCTCCCTCATTTCGACAACTTTCAAGAAGCGGGCCTGGAATTCCCCTATCTCCTTCAGCGCAAAATAATCCTCCTCAGAAGCCCAAATGCAATAGCGTCCCGTTCCGTGAGTGCCATCATGCGCCCCAAAGAAGGGGCGAACTGTGTGTACATAACGTGGCGCTGCTGCTTTAAGCGTGGCAGCGACTTCTGCGTCGAAAATTAGTCCGCCACCATCAGCAGGTTTGTTGCCATTCACGACAGGCGCCATGCCGTTTTGAGGTGCGGTCTCATTCTTTACGTAGATGTCTTTGTAAGGAACAAGGTATGCATTGATATTTTCAACTTCTCTGACAAGTCCGACATCCCCGTCAAAGTACCTGACCAACCGCGGGTTTCTTTGCAAGCCCACAATGCAGACCGTCACTCCCGCGTTCTTGCTCGCCAAATTTGACCACTTAAATGAGGTGACCGCAAAAGAAATGCGAACGCCTTCAGTAAGGCACTGTGGCCAAAAGCGATAAACCTGTTCACCTTGGCAAATAGAATTGGTCGTGACGAAAGCAGCCGACGCTTCGCAGAAACCCAGAAAAATCCGAGCTTTTTGAAAAAAGCCGAGGATATAGTCAAAGGATTTCCAAGCTGGAAAGGTCGTTCCGAAGACGAAACCCATATCGTCCTTTTGTAGGGTGTTCTGCTCGGTTCCTCCTTTGTAAGGCGGGTTGCCACATATGTAAGTCTCGCCGCCCTCATTCTCGAAGTCGATTTGGGCCTGGTCGAGCGGCGTGTGAAACAGGTCTTCCGCGTGATGCTTGACACCAGTTCCCGTGGGCGGGCAGATGCTAAGCCAGTCGAGGCGTAAGGCATTGCCACAGGTGATCCAGTTCTCTGTGTCGAGCGGCAAGAACTCGGCCAAGGCTTCTTTCTGGCCGCGATAAAGCTCATCGCACTGAAATTCCGCGATGATGAGGGCGAGGCGCGCTATTTCGGCGGCGAAGTCGCGCAACTCAATGCCGCGAAAGTTCGTCAACGGAATTTCCGAAGGCCGATCCGCTTCGCCGCGCCGCTTGTTGATCTTGGCCTCGATGGCCCGCATTTCCTTGTAGGCGATGACAAGGAAATTGCCGCTGCCGCAGGCGGGGTCGAACACGCGGATTCTGGCCATGCGGTTACGCAGATTGAGGAGCTTGCGCGAATTATCTCCCGCCTCATCCAGATGCTCGCGTAGGTCGTCGAGGAAGAGCGGGTTCAGCACTTTCAGGATATTGGGGACGCTGGTGTAGTGCATCCCAAGAGCACCGCGCTCCTCATCGTCGGCGACGGCCTGGATCATCGAGCCGAAGATGTCGGGGTTGATCTTCGTCCAATCGAGATTGCCGATATGGAGAAGGTAGGGTCGCGCAATCCGACTGAAACGCGGCACCTCCGCGCTCCCTGAGAAAAGGCCGCCATTGACGTAAGGAAACTTGTCCGCCCACCGGGCGATTCCAGCTCGCTCCCGATCCCCGCGCTTTGTGTTCATGGCACGGAACAACTCGCTGATCACCTCATGGGTATTGGACGAGTCCCGCGCGCTCATCTGCTCGATGGTGGCCGTAAACAGGCGCTTCCCGTTGAAGATGTCGGTGTCCTCCGCGAAAAAGCAGAAGATCAGCCGCGCCATGAAATGGTTCATGTCGGGACGGCGCTCGACCGTTCCCCAATCGGGGTTGTCCTTGAGAAGCTCGACATAGAGGCGGTTCAGGCGGCTGGTGGCCCGGATGTCAAAAGAGCTGTCGCGGACCTGCTTGACGGTGGTGATCCCGGCGAGCGGCAGGAAGAAACCAAAGTGATCAGGGAAGTCCCGATAGGCACACGCAATCGGCGGATCGTTCGACTCCAGGTCCTCGGCCTCGAACTCCGCCCCGTCGGTCGCGAGGATGTATCGCGCCTTCGCTCTGGCCGTTGCCGGGCTGGCCTTCAGCGCGGCAAGAATTTTGGTAACCTCGCCCAGCGGACACACGGCGATGTGGATATTGTTCGTTTGCAGAACACCGCCCAAATCGGACTTGTTAGACGCACCCGAGCGCAGCCGCTTGATCGTTGTATCCTTGTTCCCGAACGCTTGGAGGAAAGCGAAAGGGAATTCGATGGCGTCAAACGGCTTCTCAGCAAGCTCCGAAATCGCTTCTTCGATCTCAACTGGATTCATCTAGTCTGCCCCAGCACTCCCCGGCGGGATTAGCCCTGATCAGCTGAACGGACCTAAACGCCTTGCCCCGTAAAGGCGAGAATTTGGTAGGAATCGGTGCCTTCCTTGTCACTTAGTTGCGGCCTGTGCGCAAGCGCCGATGTTCTACCAATGGCTGATTGTCCCCGCGTGGTCACCCAGGTCAAAAGTGGATGCTGCCATAGGCTTTTCCTGTCGTTGCTCACAGCCAAACCTCCACGATCTGCGGCTCGTCATCGGGATGGCGCATCATGCAATGCAGGCCCCACGCGATCATCTGCGCGCGAAGCGCCGCAAGGTCGGTCGAGACCAGCCGATGCTCGGTCATCTCAGCGCCGGCGGCCCCGATCAGCGACAGGCGCGCGACGTAGCAGCTCGGGTAGTCCGAAGGCCGATCATAGATCGTCCAGAGCCGCAGCCGCGCATGCTCGGGGCCTGGTATTCCGCGCCCGTCCATCTCGTTCATCGCCTGCATCTCCACGATAGATGCCGCCCGATGTGGAAATAGCGGCGGCCTTTCTTGCCGCATACCGGATCGGCATGGCGTCGCGAGCTGCTTTGGCCTTGCTTGGCCTGAACTGGCTTTGTCTGGCCTTCTTCAGCCATGCTCGCCTGATGCATAGCTGCAGCTGGAGCCTGCCAGCGCTCATCCAAAGGCCAGCAGCGGGGCGATCCGCTCGGCGCTAATGATGCGAAAAATCGGCTCGGGCGGCGGCCCAGGCGCTGGCGCTGATGCGATATTCCGCGCGCCATGGCCCAATACAGCCGCCACCGCCAAGGCGCACCAGAGGGCTCCTAAAGCGATGGCCAGCCGGATCGGGAATCGCGGCTGCAGCAGGGGATGCACGGGGCTCACCTTGGCTGTGCCCCAGCCTTGGCGGGATCGATGGCAACAAAAAAGCCGCCCCAGATCAACCGGGGCGGCTAACTTTTTTTAAGGTCAGGCGGCTTGTCTCATCTCCTCCCGCGCTTCCATCGGCGCGCTGACGATGCGCCTGATCTCATCAGCCAGCCGCTGCAGGGCCTCGCGCTTTTCAACGATGCGCTGATCCTGATCGTAATGCTCGCCGGTCACCGCCGCGATCTCGCCGTGCTCATCGGCCTTGACGACATGGTCGAGGCACATCGAGATGATAGAGCGCGGCACCTTAATGCTGCCCATCAGGCTGGCGGCGGTGCGGCGCAGATCATGCGGCGTGAAAGGCTTCATGCCGAGCAGGCGGCAGATGCCGAGGCTTTCGATCACCACCTTGCCCTTGACGCGCTTGGTCTTGCCGCGCAGCGCGCAGGCCATCGCCTTGCGATGCAGCGGCTCGGTGCCGAAGCGGCCCGCGAACATCCACGGGTAATTGCCCATCGCTTCCCGTGCGATCTCGACCGCCAGATCGGAAAGCGGCTGATGAATCTCGCGGGCCTTTTTGACGCGCTCCTCGGGGATCACCACCAGCGGAAGCTTGTCGCTTAAGCCGCGCCCGGCCAGCTCATCCTGATGGATGTGCAGCATCTCCCACGAGCGCAGCATGCTGACCAGCGCGAACTTGAGCGCGAGGCAGATGCGGCGATCGATCGGCATGTCAGAACGATCGAGACCATGCCATAGCACCCTGATCTCGTCATGGCTCAGCTTGCGCGTGCGCGGCGGCTCCTTCGGCAGCGGCGGCAGATTCACGCAGGGGCTGGAGCTAACGTAGTCTTCCTGCGCCGCCCATTTGAACAAGGCCGACACCGCCTTGCGCATGTGGCGAGCGTTGCTGATCGACTTCTTTTTTGGCTTGCCGTTGACGATCAGCTCGCCCTGCAGGATATCCTTCTGCAGCTGCGCAATGTCGCGCTTGGTGACCTCGGTCGCGATCATCGATCCGAGGCGCGGGCGCACGAGGCGGTTCAGATGGCTGGCCATGTTCGCCCAATCCTTTTTACGCGGCCCCATCTTCAGCGTGATGCCATCCTTGGCGCGGCCCTTCGGCTCTTCCTCGCTCATCCAATCAATGCGCAGATCGATCAGCGCATCGACGGTGAGCGCCTGCTTGGCCTGCGCCGCATGCGCCCGCCGCGCGGCGGCAGCGATATCCTCGCCATTGGCAATGCGGCCCTTCAGCTTGATCGCTTCTCTGCGCCAATAGGCCACGTCGCGCTCGCCTTCCTGATAGACGCCGAGCCGATGGCTGGCGCGCTTCTTGGTGATTGGCGAAGTGTACTTCAGGCAGAAAGTCGGCGGCGCTGTGGGGCTCAGGCTGACGTACAGGCCCGAGCACTCGGCATCGTAAATTTTGGTGCGCTTGCTGACCGCCTTGCGGCAATGCTTCTCGGTGATGTTCATTGGTGATGCTTCCTTATCGCGCGAGCTGGTTGTTGGGATGATCGGGGTGCGGCTCCAGATGCACGTGATCGATATCGAGGATCAGGTAGTGGCCATTAATGTGCAGGCCTTCATACCAGCCGCGCGATTCCATCTCGGCGCGCATGTTCTCCTCGGTGTAGCGCTGAAACCAGCCGCCGCTCGCGTTGAAGTTCGCAACCAGCTGGCTCAGCATCATCACCGTCGGGCCTTCATTATCGCCCGTGTAGAGCACGCGCATATCCTTGGGCTGCGCCATGGTGAAGGCCAGCTCGCTGACCTTGCGCGCCTTCGGATGGATCAGCAGGTCGCCTTCCGATCGGATCAAGCCGCGCTTCAGCAGCACTTCAAATTTCTTGTCATCAAGCTGCCATTGCAGGATCGCGCCCTCGGCCTTCTCCAGCCTTTCGAGGCAGCCCGCGACCTCGGCGCGCTCCTCTTCGACGGCTTCGATGATCACCGCCCAGTCATCGGTTACGATTGGATCGGTGATGGTGTCCAGATTGTCGGACGGCTCCAGCGTAAAGCGGCAGCCCTCGCTGATCTCACGCTGCTCGGGATCGGCGTAGTCGATCCAGATGCGAAGGCCCAGCTCCTCGCTGACGAAGTTGGGGCAAGAGTCGTTGTGCCAAGAATTGTCCGCGAAGCCTTGCGGGATCGCGGGCATGTCATCGGCGGGGAAGTCGGGAAATTCAGTGCGATAATTAGCCATTGTTTGGGTTTTCCTTTGAACGTGATCAGTTACGCTGGCGGGACTGGCGCGACGGCAGCAGCTCCAGCGACTCGCCTTTGACTTCGATGATGATCTGCTCAGCGCCAGCAATGATGTGAGCCTTGATCTGCGCGGCCCACGGCAGGCACTCGCCGAAGTCATCGCCGCCGACCAGCGCGCGGGCGGTGTCATACCAGCCCTTGTCGATGCTCGGATTGCAGCCCTCGGCATAGGCGACGTATCGCCTGAAGAACTTGCCCTTGGCCTTGGTATCCAGCGCGTCGGCGGGTTCGCCATTGCTCATCAGGTAGACGCCCTCGTCATGCACCAGCAGCACTGATGCAGCATCGGGCGGCGCGGTAATTGCCTTGCCATCGCGATAATCAACGAGGCGCTCGGCCTGCTT
Source organism: Bradyrhizobium sp. WYCCWR15520 (assembly GCF_056174665.1). NCBI lineage: Bacteria > Pseudomonadati > Pseudomonadota > Alphaproteobacteria > Hyphomicrobiales > Nitrobacteraceae > Bradyrhizobium > Bradyrhizobium sp. WYCCWR15520. Next base: position 2,611 of record NZ_JBWBWM010000031.1, on the reverse strand, counting down.
CGGCGCGGCGAGAGAATGATCCACTACGCGAAGCAGATCGTTGGCTTTAAAAATAAGGTTTGCCATGATGATCAAGCCTCTTACTTGGCAGATGCAGGCACGAAGAGCAGATCGCTGCGCGGCGACCAGAGGCAATCGGGCTCGCCCTGCCAGCGCACGCAGATGCTGAACTTGCCGTAGGTTTTGATTGCCTTGCCGGTGCTGCCCATCGCGACCGGAACGCAGCCCGCGACCTTCGCTGCTGCGGCCTGATCGCCGTCGCGGGCGAGCGAGCGCGCCTTGTCATGGTTAGCTTCAGTATCGCAGCCGATCGTCGCCACGTTGGCGGCGATGGTGTCGCCATATTGCGCGTCGGGCTTCTTCGGCTGCGATGGTTCGAAAGCGCCGCCGATCCAAAGCAGGCCAACGCCCATGGCTGCGGCGATTATGATTCCAGTTCTCATACTCATTGTGGGTTTTCCTTTGTGGGTTTTGAAAGCATGAAGGGCGGCCCTGATGAGAGCCGCCCCTTGATCGCGTTACTTCGGAGCCGATGCCGAGAGCGTGCCATCGGCGGCTTGCTTCAGCTTCATGCCCTTGCGGGCGCAGATCGCCTTGATGTTGATCGAAGGCCAGTCAACCGCCTCGGCGATATCCTTGCGCGTCACCGCCTTTTTGCCGGTGAGCATCTTTATGACGATATCAACCTTCGAGCTGCCTTCTTTCTTCGCGGGCTTGGCCTTCGCGGGCTTCGCTTTCTTGGCGGGCTTCGCGGCCTTCGCTGGCTTCGCGGCCTTCGCTGGCTTTGCCTTCAGCGCGGCGCGCTCGGCGGCCTCGGCTTTCGCCGCAGCAAGATCGGCCTCGGATGGCGAGCCAACCTTCGGCCCTTTCGCGGGCTTCGCATCGCGCGCCTTATCATCGGCCTTCGCGGCTTCGCTACCTGCATCGGCGGGCGTGCGGCCATACAATGCCGGGACGAGGACCGCGCGGCCATCCTCGGTGATCGCGTACACCAGCGCCTTGCGGGCATTGTTCGCGGTCGCATTCAACTTCGCCGCCTCGATCCGCGCAGCAGCAAGCGTGGCAAACTCGAAAGTCTGCGGCTTGTTATTCTTCAGGATGGTTGCGGTGAATTTTTTACAAGCCGGGATGAGCGCCAGATCAGCAGCATCGGCAGGGTGGGTTTTCAGCTTAGTCATTTGACAGTTTCCTTTTTCAGAAGGCCTCGCGGAATTGCGGGGCGTTCTGACCGCCTAACCCCGGCACCTATCGGTGTCCGGGGCGGCTGGGAGGCATTTGCCAAGATCAGTTCAGCTGTGTTGCTCCATCGGTTTCGCGATGCAAACCGGCCATCGCTTTTTCAATTTCCAGATTGCGGAGCGAGGCCTGCAGATCAGCGAGCATTTTCTTCAACTCGACGATGCGGGCGCGGATGATCTCGGGCTCGGTCATTTGAACACCGCGATGCCGTTGGAGTAGCAGGTGTCGATATCGCGCCCGGCAGGTACATCACCGGGGCGCAGGATGAAGAGCGGCGAGCCGCGTGGATCGCCCTGCACGTGGAAGGCGAAACCGGGATAGGCCTTCATGATCTTTGCGAGTCGCTTCAGCGCGGCGGTCTCGCGATCGGGAATCTGGATGCGCCCGCGCTTGCCATTCTGGCCAGTGTCAAAGGTCAGATAAGTCAGCTTGGTTTTCTCATCGCGCTCGATCGCTTCGCCGCGCTCGTTGCCGCACTCCAGCTCATGCCAGCGATGCAGCGTCATCGAGATTCGGCGCAATGCACGTGCGTCATCCTCACTGATCCCCGCGCTCTTCAGCGTGGGGATGCAGTCCTTTCTCTTCGTCGTCATAGTCGGTAGTCTCTCTGGGCCGCGCCCATTAGTGGGTTTTGGGCGCTGCCGCTGGTGGCTCGGCTCTAGCCTCGTCGGCCTTGGGAAGGGTTCGAGGCTGGGGCCTTGCCCCAGTAGCAGCGGGTTCGCGGTGATCCGGCTTCGCCTTGCTGGATAATGATAAATCCGAAAAGGCCTATTTTTGAAGGCCTTAAGATCGGGCCAGATCGGCTAAGTACAGGTCACCTGCCCACAAAATAGGGCCGTGTGGTCCTGGCACCCGTGGCTGGTGTCAAGTCCGCGGAGGATGCGCCGGCCCGACCGGGTAAGCGCCATCCGTCAATCTGCGGATGATGGTGGCTAAAGGAATTCGCACACCAGGGAGAGCGCGAAGTACGCCGTAAAACCATTGCGCAGGGAAGGCCGGATGCTCTCCGCTGGACCTGTATGCTCGTGTGCGCGTTCTTTTGCGCAAATTGCACACGAGACCGCGGGTGCAGCGCGCACCCGGTCTTCCCTGCGCCCTCTGTTCTCAAGGGCGTGAAAGATCAGGCAAAGCTCGGGCGAAACGCGCCGCGAGATCGCGAAGCTGTGTTTACTCCCTCGCCCCGCTCTTCGCGGGGAGAGAGTAGGGGTGAGCGGCTCTCTCCATGCACTCGACTCGTGGAGACAGCCCCTTGTATCTGCACGGCCAAGATTTGTGCGATGGAAGCGACTTAGCGTCTTGGCCGGTGGCCACCGGCCAAGACGCGTGGCGATGTCGCCCGTTCCCCCTCCGGCTACAACCGTGGGTGAGCTTT
>NZ_JBWBWM010000030.1:0-105248 GCF_056174665.1 Bradyrhizobium sp. WYCCWR15520 | reverse complement strand
GATGCTTCATGTCGATGATCTGATCGAGCCGGGAGCGGAAAAGATCCTGTTCCCCCGTCTCGCTCCGCTCTCGTGGCCGCATCGAATCTCTCGCCAAAGCCGGTTCTGCGCGAGTGAATCACAAATCCGATAGCTGACATCGGCAGGGCCAGGAGGCCGGGCTGCGCCCGTATGGTCAGAAATACGCTGTGCCGCTTGTCGCCGGCTTCTAGGAAGCGCCGGGCGGCCTGTTCATCGACCGAGGTCGAAAGAAGCCGCCGTATTCGTAAACAAGGCCGACCGATCGCTCGGGTTCGCTGTGCCAGAGGCTTCCCACTGCCGCGTAGCCATTCCCAATACCGGCATATAGGGTCGCCTCGTCTAGCAGACGCCATTTGCGGGTCGCCGACGCGATGAGGGGCAGGAGCCTAAAGTCTTTGCGCAGCTCGCTCTCGAACGCTGGGCAGCCCATGGCGTCTCGGCCCTGCATGAGATGGTGGAGTCGCGGAGATTCCGCAGCGTAGGACTGCACTGCCGCGACTTCTTCATCGGTAAAGTCACCCAGCTTCTCAAACTTTGGGCAGGGGATGGTCATGAGCACCACTCGCTACTTGCGCCTTCACCTAAAAGAGGAAAGTGTTGTCTCCGATCAATCAGCCCGTGCCGTCCGCTGCCAAGCTGGTCACGATAGCCGATCTGGCCGAGCGTCTGACTCATTAACGAAGCGGCTCCTCCCGCTTCCGACTTTTGAGTCGAATTTCCGCATTGCACGTGTCAAAAGACGAACGAGAGTGCTCCACCATAGTGCTCCACCGCAAATAACCGGCGGTTCGGGAAAAGCCTGATTTTGGAGGACTTTTCGCTATTGAAAATCCAGTGGCGGAGAGGGAGGGATTCGCGCCCCCACTATCGGTCGAACTATTGGTGTTGGTATTCCTGCTGGTAGCGCCCTTAATTCGCCTACGAAATTACGTCTAATCAGCCACTCATCTCCAAAATTCAATGCCGGCCAGGACAGCAGCACGGAGAACGGCTGATGACTGCCAGACGTGCGTGATCCCGCTACGCCTGCATCACCAGGAACTCTATTGCGATGCTCGCCGCGGAAGTGCGATCACATTAGAAGCGCTTCCAACGTATCGCCCCCAAGCTTCCATCAATTGTCGCCGCTTCTTCAACGCACTACCGCGTCGATAGGCTTGTTCCGTTTCGTCGCCAACCTTGTGGGCTAACGCCATTTCAGCGATGTCACGTTCGAAGCGAGTTTCATCACCTGCCCAATCGCGAAAGCTCGACCGACACCCGTGCGTCGTCATCGCCGGATAAACAGCCTTGAGCGCGTGTAGCACCGCGTTCATACCAAGCGGCTTCGAGTGGTCCGTTGACCACTGCCCGGCGAACACGTAGGCATCAGAGGCAGCATCCTTCGGAATGACTGCGTTCAAGATCGCGATTGCGCGATCGCAAAGCGGTACTTCGAAATCCTTGCCTTCCGGATCGACCTCCGCCTTCATCCGCTCTGCTGGGACGATCCAAAGCCGTTCTGTGAAGTCGACCTCGCGTACGCGCATAAAGCGGGCTTCGCCGGTCCGCACCGCCGTTAAGATGATGTATTCAGCTGCGAGATTCACTGTCGTGTCGGCCATATTGTGTTTGGCATTCAGCGCCCGAACGATACCAGGCACGTCCTTGTAGGGCGCAGCTTTGTGATGGCGCTTCGACCGTTTTGCCTTCGGCAAAAGCGGCTTCAATGTCTTCCACATGGCAGGGTTCTTTCCAGACCGGAACCCCTTGGCTTCTGCGGCGTCAAGCACACGCTCAATTCGGCTTCGCGTCTCGCGAGCCGTGCGGTTGATCGTCATCCAGATCGGCGACAAGATGGCCAACACATCATTCGAGTTGATGTCGGCAAGCTCCATAGCACGGATAGGTTTGCAGTGCACCTTCAGATCCCGCGTCCAATCGACGAGAGTGTTCTTACCTTTGAAGCCCGCTTTGATCGATGCCAAAAAGGTGTCCGCGAATTCTCCGAACGTAGTGCCCGCTACCACGTCGGCGCGTCGCTCTGCGGCAGGACTCCTGCCTTCAGCTAGCGCCCTGCGGGCGTCCCCCGCCTTGAGGCGAGCATCAGCGAGCGACAAGCCGTCCTTGCCCTTCCCCTTGGCCGAGCCGAGGCCAATCTCTCTGCGCTTGCTTGTACCGCGCACGCGATACATGAAAATCCATTGACGCCGCCCGTGCGCTCCTGTCTCGATCGCGAGATAAAGTCCCCCACCATCGCTGTGCCGTCCGGGTCCAGTGATTGTCTCCGCTTCTCGCGCGGAAAGCTTATGTAACTGTCTTTTGGCCATGTCCGCCCCACCATCCGCCCCACCATTGATCGCGGATTGCGACGAACGCCCGCGAATTTCCGTGGACTACTGCGAAATATGATCCGAGAATTATAGCAAAATTAACAAGCCGTTAGAAGCCAACAGCGGCTTGCGACGGACAATTACAAAAACTCCGCGCGACTGTGGTGATGCCGGTCGCGCCCTGCTTTTTTTGTACGGATGCGATCAACGTCGAGCGATACCGAATTGCCTCAGCGTGATCCCGATACCATCCTGACGAGACCCTGCCCCACCGCCAACGATCTAGTCGCCAGCCGTCTCCGAGTTATAGTGTCGGAGGGGGAAGAGATCATGGGCCGCCCAGCAGAACTGCCCGCCGCAATAGCGCAGGTTTTTACCACCGACGAGCTTTTGGTTCGCCCGGCGCCGGCGCCCGATTACCTCAGCGAAAAGCTGGCGCTGCAGGATCTCGCCGGCAATATGGCGGATCATCCCGCCGACGTGCTGCCGCGCCTCGTCGGGCTATCGATGGAAGTTTGCGACGCGGACTCGGCTGGCGTCAGCGTTCTCGATGGCGACGTGTTTCGTTGGAACTCACTCGTCGGCAAATTATCGGCGTTCGAAGGCGTGACCACGCCCCGGAACTTCAGCCCGTGCGGCGTTTGTCTCGACCAGAGCAGTCCGATCCTGATGGAGCGGCCCGAGCGTGCTTATTCGTGGATTGCGGAAGCCAACATCACCGTGCCCGAAGTTCTGCTGGTGCCGCTGTTGAGAAACGGCACCATCCCGGTTGGAACGCTTTGGGTGGTCGCCAAGGAGGGACACAAGTTCCACTCAGGTCATGCGCGCGTGCTGTCCGAACTGGCCGTGTTCACCGGCATCGCGCTGCAGATGATCCACGCCGATCTTCACTTGAAGAAGGCGCTCGAAGCCCAGGAGATCCTGGCCAAGGAGATGAGTCACCGGCTCAAGAATCTGTTTGCCGTCACCGGCGCCATGATCAAGATGACCGCACAGCATGCGGAAACCAAGGAAGAAATGACCGAGGCCTTGACCGGCCGCCTCACCGCGCTCTCCGATGCCCATTCGCTGGTTCGGCGCTCGTTCAATGCCGGTAACGCCCTCAAGGGCGTGGACATGGCAGAGGCTATCCGTACCGTCCTGAGGCCTTACACCATGCCTGACCTGAACGGGCCGATGGTGTCGCTGGGAGAGCGTTCCACCAACAGCATCGCCCTCGTCTTCCACGAACTCGCAACCAACGCCGCCAAATACGGCGCTCTCCGGGATGACGGAAAGGTCGCCGTGGCGTGGCAGATCGAAAACGAAAACGTCGACATCGTCTGGCGTGAAATCGGCAAAGCGGTCGAGGCGCCGGCTCAGTTGGGGTTCGGCAGCAATCTCGTTGCCTCAACGATTGCCTCGCATAACGGCCGCATCGATTACGACTGGTCGCAAAACGGCTTGGTCATCAAGCTGCAAATTCCGCTGGCGAACCTGGTGAATTGACGGCCGTTCAAATCCCTTGCCGTCTCCTCGGCGACGGCCGGCCCGGTACGATCACGACGCGCATCCATGACATCTACTGGCAGCGACACGACGATGAAGCGTTGTCGACTCCGATCGATTACGCCGGTTGATCGTGCAGCCGTTCGCGGACTCGCGTGGCGCAGGCCATCGGCGTGCCTTCGCCGACGGACGAATTTTTCACGCCGCTCACCGCCTTGCCGCCTTCATCTCATCACTCGGTTTGACATCCTGCGAGCGGCTGTAGATCGCGACCGCTGCGATCAGCACCAGCGTCAGCGTGCCGAACAGCGCGCGATAAGCCTCTTCCGTGCGGGCGCCGCTGGTGAGCGGTTCGAACGCGCCGATGATGATGCCGGAGAGCGTCTGCATGCAGGCGACGCCGAGCATCACTGATGTGTTCATGGTCGCGATGCCGCGGCCGATCAGGCGGTCGGGGAAGATGCCGCGGCCGTGCGTCATCACCATGGTGCTGGAGGCGGAGAAGAAGCCCATGGCGATGATGACGGCAACCGGCAGCCAGGCCGGCGGGTGCGAGAACAGTGCCAGCGTCGCGAGCAGGCAAACGATCACCAGCGTGCCGCCGATCGCAATGCCCTTGCGGGTATCGAGCCGGCGGTCGAGCGGACCGAAGGCGAGCATGCCGGCCTGGTAGGCGATCACGGCGCAGAGCAGGACGTTGCCGGCTGCGATCGGGCTCAAGCCATGGACCTCGCGCAGGAACGCGCCGCCCCACAGGCCCTGCACGGTGAAGGTGCAGGCATAGTTGCAGAAATTCAGCGCCAGGATCGGCTTCAGGCGCGGGTTGCGCAGCACCTCGATCAGGCCTTTGAGCATCTCGCCGGGCGGCTCCGCCTTGCGGCTCAGGAAGGGATGGCCGGGCGGCGCGTCGCGCACCACCAGAAAGATTGCGATAGTGGCGAGCGCGGTGAAGATGACGACGGCGCCGAACACCGGACGCCAGCCGACCGCCTGCGACGCCCAGGCGAGCGGCGTGGTGGCCGCAAGGTTGCCGAGCAGGCCGATCGACAGCACGAGCGCGGTCAGCGTGGAGAAGCGATCCGGCGGAAACCAGCGCGAGATCACCACCATGCTGCCGATCAGCATCACGCCGCAGCCGGCGCCCATCAGCACGCGGCCGGTGAGCAGCACCGGCCAGCTCGGCGCCAGCGTGAACATCGCGCCGCCGATCGAGGCCACGATCAGCATGCCGACCACGGTATAGCGCGGCCCGAAACGGTCGAAGAAGAAGCCGCAGGGGATCTGCATCGCGGCAAAGCCGAAGAAGAACGCGCCGGTCAGCGCCCCCAGCGCTTCCGGTCCGATGGCGAGGTCGCGCATCAGATCGAGACCGATGGTGACGTTCGAGGCGCGAAAAAAATGGCTGGCGACATAGGCGGTGGCCAGTGTCGCGACGATGATCAGGCCCCGGCGGTGGGGGAAAGGCCGCTCGGCGGACTGCATCGGAGAAAGGACGTTCCCGTTTATTTTCTTATTGCTCAGCACGCGTGAAGCGAGCCTAGGCGGCATCACGCAGCAGTTCAAGCTTCGCGTTCCGCACGTGCACGGCATGTGCGGATGAGCGGAATCGATCTGCGCCGCAACCGGGAAGCCTTAGCCGCGTTTGGCGCCCGCGGCGTAGCCGGCGGTGACCTCGTCCTTGTGGGCGGCAAACGCTGCCAGAACTTCATGCTTCTCGCGCTTCGGCACCTTGAAGAAGCTCAGCGTCCGCCCGAGTTCAGCCGCCACCTCATCGAATTCCGCGGGCGAGATCCGCAAGCTCCGGTGGGCCTCCTCAAGGCCGACCTGCGTCTTGCCGGGTTTCGTTGCGGTGAACTGGAACGGGCCCCCCGAAACGTTGCAGACCCAAAGCGTCCGCATGAATTTGAGACCGGGCAGCCTTTGCAGGTTCTTGGTGTGCCATTCCCGCAGTTGCGGGTTTTTGGACTTTTGGCCGACTACGGGGTTCTTCACGATGGCGTCGCTGAAGTGGTCCACGACGGCTGCGATGGCGAAAACGCCGCCGAGCCGGTCATACAGGCTTTTCTCTGAGGTCGCCTCCTTGCCCTGCGCGTGGACGCTGCTGGCTGTTGTCAAGGCCGCTGGCGCGGCCGTGAGCGCCAGTGCCGCGACGACGCTTCGTCGCGAGATGGAAGTCGAACGAGCCTGTGCCATTGATTACCTCCATGGTGTGGGTACGAAAGGCATTACGTCCGCCGTCCCACTTGGATGGAGTTGAAGGAAAAACGTTCCTGGAAAAGTTGAGCTAGGCCGGCGTCTCGCGTGCTCCGTAAAGCGCTATTGGAACACCGGCCTCGCGCCTCCTGCAGCGCCAACGCCACCGCGACACCCTCGCGCGCACCGGTCAAGCATGCCCCTCGCTTGGCAGCTTGCCAGACAACCGCTCGATGTCGGCGCGCGCAAAAAAAGATCCGGCGCGCGCTGGGTGAAACGCGCCGGATCAGTCCAACCAGCTTTCAAATCCAAGCTGGTGGCCCAGCCAGGGGGAGGTGCCTGGCCGCGAACTTGGGTCGCCCGTCCCGAGGCGTCGTCTCCGTGTCACGACGATAATACCGCGAGCCCGGCCAAGGCGACGTGAACTGGTTCACACGGCGCGCGCAAATCCGGCGCGCCCGCGGATCGATGGATCAATCATTTCGCGAGACCATTTCCATTGACCGGCGCGCGCGAAAGTTGCGGCGATTGATGGCGGAGCTCGCGTGCTGGCGGCCGCTCCAACGGATCGCGGCCCAGCTTTGGCTTCAGCTCGGAAAGATCGAGGAAGGCGTCGGCCTGACGCCGCAGTTCGTCAGCCACCATCGGTGGCTGACTAGCCAGGGTGGAGACGACGGTAACGTGGACGCCGCGACGCTGTACCGCTTGCAGCAGCGGACGGAAGTCCCCATCGCCCGAGAAAAGAAACATGGCATCGACATGATCGGCGAGCTCCATTGCATCGACGGTAAGCTCGATACTCATGCTGCCCTTTACCTTGCGACGGCCGGTGGCGTCGATGAATTCCTTGGTGGGCTTGGTGACGACGGTGTAGCCGTTATAGTCGAGCCAATCGACGAGCGGACGAATGGATGTATATTCCTGATCCTCGAGAATGGCGGTGTAGTAGAAGGCGCGCAGCAGCGCGCCACGATCCTGGAATTCCTTCAATAGACGCCTGTAGTCGATGTCGAAACCGAGCGCTTTGGCGGTCGAGTATAGATTGGCGCCATCGATAAAGAGCGCAATTCTTGCAGACAATGACATCAGACACTGACCTCTCATCCAGCATACGCGCCAAGCGAAGCATCCGTTCCGGCTTAGCCCGCAGCCGGGTGCGGTGCCGAAGTTGACCGAGGTGACGAGGCAGGCGGCGTCGGCGACCGGGAGGAACAGACAACGCGCCGAGCAATTCGATAATGCGCACCTGCCTCGACATGCCGACGCTAAGGCCGATTCGCGCCATGCTCAATTGTACCGAGGTAAATGGCCGGCATCGAAACGGATGGACCGGCTATACGAAGGTTTATGGTCTCCGGCCGGCAAACGGCCGCTCTTCATCGAGCCGACATATCCTGACGGCGCTGCAGGAGACGCTTTAGCGATTTCCATGCAGGCGCGAACACAAATCCGACCGCCGGAATCGCTGCGGCGCCGATCAAGAGGCCGATGATGCCAGATATGGCCGCCTCTACCGCCCATTCGAGGATCGCGGCAAGCGACGGAAATACGTGAGCCACGGCCTCCGCCGCGGTCTTGACGGCGTGGTGGATCTCGGGTGGGCCGTAGACTTCGACGCCATGCAGGATGATGCCACCGCCAACCCAGATCATGGCAGCGGTCCCGACTACACTGAGGACTTTCAGGAGCACGGGCATGCCGCGAACAATGCCGCGTCCGAGCGCGCGGCCGACGAACGAGGCGCTGTCGCTCCGTGCCAGCGTCACCCCGACATCGTCGGCCTTCACGATCAGGGCCACCACGCCATAGACCGCGACGGTGATTCCGATGGCCACTACCGCAAGCACCAGGGCCTGCTTCCAGATGCTCCCTGCGGGAAGGGCGGCCAGCGTGATCGCCATGATCTCGGCCGAGAGGATGAAGTCGGTCTTGATCGCGCTTGCGACCTTCTCATCTTCGACCGACTGCGCGTTCAACGCCACGGTGCCGAGCTGGGCTTCATGGTGGTGCGCACGATGGGGCATGACGGCCTCGAGCACTTTCTCCGCTCCCTCGTAGCAGAGATACGCACCGCCCAGCATCAGGAGCGGCGTGATCGTCCAGGGCAGGAAGTAGCTCAGCACCAAAGCAGCCGGCAGCAGGATCAACAGCTTGTTGCGCAGCGATCCTGCGGCGATCCTGCCGACAATGGGAAGTTCGCGCTTCGGCTCGAACCCGATCACGTAACCGGGCGTGACCGCGGTATCGTCGATGACGACACCTGCAGCTTTCGCACCCGCCTTGGCAGCCTGGCTTGCCACATCATCGAGCGAGGCTGCGGCTACTTTCGCGATAGCGGCAACATCATCGAGAAGGCCTATCAGCCCGATACTCATCGATTTCACCAATCAAAGGTTCGTTGCGGTGACATTGGCGGGTGCACCGCTTCCAGCACAAGACCAGAATGGAGGCCAACAATTCACGACAAAAAAATCCGGCGCGCAGTGGGGCGCGCCGGATCCTTTTCTACTCACTCAACAAGAAACTGTCAGCCCGTGGCCGCCCGCGGCGCACGGTTGCGCGAGTTGCGCTGGAAGAACAGCGCCTGGCTCGCCACCGCCGAGACCATCGCGGGCTGGAACGGTTTCGAGATCAGGAACGCCGGCTCGGGCCGCTCGCCGGTCAGGAAGCGCTCGGGGTAGGCAGTGATGAACACCACCGGCACCTCGAACACGCGCAGCAATTCGTTGACCGCATCGAGGCCGGACGAGCCGTCGGCGAGCTGGATATCGGCTAGGATCAGGCCGGGCTTCTTGTTCTTGGCCAGCGCCACCGCATCGGCATGGGTACGGGCGACGCCGATCACGTTGTGACCGAGGTTCTTCACCAGGCTCTCAAGGTCCATGGCGATGAAGGTCTCGTCCTCGATGATCAGAACGTCGGTGGCGATCTCCGCCGCCATCTCGCGGCCGGCGGTATCGGTCAGCTGTCGGGTCTCGGCGATGTCGGTATTGAGAATGAACGCCACCTCCTCCTCGGAGAAGCCTTCGAGCGACAGCAGAAGGAAGGCCTGCCGCGGCAGCGGCGTGATGTTCGACAGCCTGCGCTCCGGCGGCAGCGCCAGCGTCGCGACATCAGGGTTGTCGTTGAGCGAGACCGAATTCCAGATCTGGGTGAACAGTTTGAACAGCCCGGCGCGCGGGCCGAAGCGTTCGTCCAGCAGGGAGCCATCCTGCAGCAGGGCCTCCAGCATGGCAGCCACATAGGCATCGCCCGAGGCCTGGTTTCCGGTCAGCGCACGGGCATAGCGCCGCAACAGCGGCAGATGTTCAGCAACGAGCTGTGATCGGGACATCCCCATTCCATCCTTATCTTGGGCCGTATCCTTGGCCGTTAGGGTCTCAGCCGGGCGGACGTAACCAAATCGCCGCGTCGGGCGTCAATTTAGTTTCGGCGGGGGGACCCAGGTTCCCCTGTCACCCCCGACTACTCGCGAAGGGCAAAAAAGTTCCAGAAAAAGTTCCCAGAATTCGGAACCTTCCGGGGATATTCGCATTAGCCTTTGACCAATAACGCGGCGGCCTATGCCCAATTTCGAGGTAACCTCTTGAAAACACAGAGAATTAACTCTCGGGGAAGCGTGGATCACACCATGAAGGAAGTAAAGAAGCAGGGCGGGCTCAATGCCGAGATTCAATCCAGGATCGGGCATCAGCTCCGCGCCATGTACGATGACGTGGTCCGACAAGGCGTGCCGGACCGCTTTGCGGAGCTGATCCGAAAGCTCGATGGGCCTGAGGCGGCGGCGGCCCAGATCGATGACAAAAACGACGGGAGGGACTAATGCCTCTCACCGACTCTCTTCGCGACGACATTTTGGCGTCGGTACCAAGCCTGCGCGCGTTCGCGATCTCGCTCTCGGGCAATGGCGACCGTGCGGACGACCTGGTTCAGGAAACGTTGCTGCGTGCCATTGCCAACATCGACTCGTTCCAGCCCGGCTCGAACCTGCCGGCTTGGCTGTTCACCATCCTGCGCAACCTGTTTCGCTCCGACTACAGGAAGCGGCGGCGCGAGGTGGAGGACGCCGAGGGCAATTATGCGAAAACTCTGAAGACCCAGCCGTCGCAAGGCGCGCATCTGGAATTCGAGGAGTTTCGCACTGCTCTCGACAAGCTGCCGCAGGACCAGCGCGAAGCGTTGATTCTGGTCGGCGCCTCCGGCTTCTCCTACGAGGATGCCGCGGCTATCTGTGGCTGCGCGGTCGGCACCATCAAGAGCCGCGTCAACCGCGCGCGCTCGAAACTCTCGGCCCTGCTCTATGTCGAGGGCGCCGAGGATTTCGGACCTGACGAGACCGTGCGCGCCGTGATCGGCGGCAATGGCGGATGATGACACCATCGAAATGACACGAAAGGCGGCCCAATCGGGCCGCCTTTTTGTTTGCAGCCGGGGTGATGCGCAGTCGCTTCGTAGTTCGTAGGAGCGATGGTCGCGGATGTCGCTTCGCTCATCTGGGCTACGAGCCTGTTCTTAGTTCAGGCCGCCGAAGGCGTAGATCAGGACCAGAATCGGAATTGGCACGCCGAGCAGCCACAGCAAGAGATAACGTCCCATACGAGCTCCTCCCTTAAATGCATGGGGCATGCAGGGGGTTCCGAGCCGTAGGGTGGACATGGCGCAAATGCGCCTCCGTCCCGCGCGTTACGATCCCGTCAACGCAGCGGAGCGGAAATCTCGCCGGTTCGGTCGCGCTCGGTCATATCGACGACGGTAACCATCGGCGCGGTGAGTTCGTAGACGTAGCTGACGTCGGTGAAATAGCGTTTCGCGGTGCCGCCCATCGCTTCCGGCGCGACGCGGTCAAGCAGGATCAGACCGAAATCACTGTCCTCCCGCCGTGTCGCCGCGCTGGTGTTGAACTCCTCCCAGCGGAAATGAAAGATCTCGTCCGGCTCCTCGCCGGTGACTTCCCAATTGGCGACGATGTGCGGATGCTTGCCGACCAGCGACAGCCCTTCGTCGGAATGCGAAGCCAGCTCGAAAAACAACAGCGACAGCGACTGCGCGGCGCGCGCGCTCACCGAAATGTCCGGGCCGTTGACCACAATGCGATCAGCATGCGGTATCGCGCGCGATTCGAACAGGCCCCTGAGCTTGACGCCCTGCCACTGGCTTTCGCTGAGCAGCGTCACCACGTTCGACATCGCGTGGATGCGGCCGATCAACAGTTCGCGCGACACGTCCATGTCGGAGCCGTGGCGCAGCGTGCGCGTCACGATCGACTGAATCACGGCAAGGATGTTCTTGACCCGGTGGTTGAGCTCGTCGATGACGGCGGTCAATCGCCGCTCGAAACCGATCCGGACCTGGATCTCGCGGCTGAGCCGCAGATTGTTGTAGGCGACATAGCCGAACAGGCCGCAGACGATGCCGGTGAGCGCCAAGCCGATCGCCGCCACGATGATCGCCGTCTGCTGCGCGCGCTGCGCAGCGTTGTTCTTGGCATAATAGCCGAGCGACCAGTCGCGGCCGCCGAACGTCACCGTGCGCACCACCGACGGCAACGGGTCGCCCTGCTTCACCGGCCGCAAGGTGACGACACCCTGCTCGTTGGCGACATATTCGTCGCTGACGTCATCGGGGTCCTTCAGCACCACCGCAAACAGCGAGCGGTCGTCGTTGGTCAGCATCAAGGGCGCCAACTCATACGAAAAGGTGACGAAGCCTGCCGGCTCGGTGCTGCCTTCCGGCACGATGGCGGACGCCAGCACGATGCCGATCGGCCCGTTCTGGCGCAACAGCGGGATCGGGTCCGACGCCAGCGGCTTTCCGGCTGCCGCCGCCTGCACCAACATCGGCCCGATCACCGAATGCCGGTCGTAGGCCCGGCCCGGAGCGCCCAGCGTATCCGGGCTGCGCGGCTCGACATCCATCAGCACGTCAATCGGCTTGTTGATCGTCTTGATGTCCAGCGGCTTGTCGTCGAAATCCCGGATCGTCGGATTGGTGAAGCCGGCGCTCTTCAGCTCCGCCTGCGCCACAGGCAGATCGCCCGGCTTGAGCCGCGCGATCCAGGACGCGACCACGAAATCGGTCTTGAAGGCATAGATCGCCGAGCGCAGCGGCTGCAGCATGCTGGCCTTCACTACCGACGGTGCGCGAAACAGCCCGGATGCAACGCGTGCGAGCAGTTCGCGTTCGGTCAGGCGGTCCTGCACCAAGCTGGCATGAACGTCGATGGCGCGGGCGAGCGCGATCCCGTCGAGGGCCAATTCCTGATCGTGGACGCGATAGGCCGCGAGACCGGAGAGCAGAACTCCGACCAGCGCGATAAAGCCGATAATGAAGCCCAGCCGAACCACTCGCTTACTCAGGAATGACGTGTTGGCGACGACGTATTGAAAGCATTTTTGGGTCTGCCGGGGCAGAAACACATTGGCAATAGCGCGCAAGCCAACCGCGGCGAATATGACGGAGCGATCATCAGCACGCAACTGAGAGGTTGGCAGCGGGCAACAACACGGCCACCGTTAACGCTGATTTGGCGGGACCGGAGTTTGATAATCTGACAGCGCCGGTTTGGTTCCACTGCGGACCGACAAATCCGCGGGCTACGGCGGGGGACCGTGTATTAAGATTAACGTGCGGCCACCCGGCCGCTGGCCTGAACGCTTGTCCGGCCGCTTGCTCGCCGGGCCGGCAGGCCCCGATTATTCCAGCCTGCTTGTCTCCTGCTACTTGTCTCCCGGACTACTTGGCTTTGGCCTTTGCGGCCGGACGCAGGCCGCCCTTGGCCTCGATGAAGCCGATGATGCGATCGAGCCCCTCGCTCTTCTTCAGGTTGGTCATCACGAACGGCCGCTCGCCGCGCATCCGTTTGGTATCGGTATCCATCTTCTCAAGCGATGCGCCGACATAGGGCGCGAGGTCGATCTTGTTGATCACCAAAAGGTCCGAGCGGGTGATGCCGGGTCCGCCCTTGGAGGGGATCTTGTCGCCGGCGGCCACGTCGATGACGTAGATCGTGAGATCGGCAAGTTCGGGCGAAAACGTCGCGGCGAGATTGTCGCCGCCGGATTCGATCAGCACCAGATCGAGATCGGGAAATTTCGCGCGCATGTCGGCGACCGCTGCGAGGTTCATCGAGGCGTCCTCGCGGATAGCGGTGTGCGGACAGCCGCCGGTCTCGACGCCGGCGATGCGGTCCGGCGTCAGCGAGCCCGAGCGCACCAGAAATTCCGCATCCCATTTGGTGTAGATATCGTTGGTGATGGCGGCAATGTCGTAGCGCTCGCGCATCGACTTGCAGAGCAGGTCCATCAGCGCGGTCTTGCCGGAGCCGACAGGGCCGCCGACGCCGATCCGGAGCGGGCCGTGAGAATTAGACATGTCGAGTGCTCTTCCAGTTGCGCTTGAACGATCGTAGCCCGGATGGAGCGCAGCGCAATCCGGGACAGGTTGATGCGAATGTGGGACGGCCCCGGATTGCGCTTCGCTCCATCCGGGCTACAGCTTGCTGCAGCGTCATGACCGGAACAGCCTCGTATATTGCGTCTCGTGGCGAAGGCTGGCGAGATCGGCGCGGAAGGTGGCGCTGCCGAGATCGTCAAGCGACGCGATGAGCGCGCGCTTCGCGGTGGCGGCAACATCGGCTTCGAGGCTCGCGAGAATGCGCTGGCTGTCGGTCTGCCCGAGCGGCACGAGGCGCGCGCCGGCGGAAATCCAGTTCGACACCACGGCATGCAGGAAGGCGTGCATCGCCGGCGCGAGAGGAACGGCGTGCGCCGCGCTGACGACGCCGACCGCGACCGGATAGACCACGCCGCCACAGGCCGCCACCATTTCGTCGAGCCCGTCGCAGGCCCAGGCTGACCGTGCGATCTCGATGAAGGCGCGGCCCTGCGTCGAGGTCTCGAGCTGGCGCTCACGCGACGGCACGAACGCGGCCGCAAGTTCGGCAATCTCGCGCAATGCGGCGCCGTCTTGCGCTGCCGCCGCGCGATGCGCCTGCGCCAGAAGCACGGCGTCGCAAAAGCCGGAGCCCTCGCTGAGCATCGCCGCGAGCCAGTCGCGCAGCGATGCAGCGTCGGTGATGTCACCCGCCTCCACCGCCCATTCGATGCCGCTGGAATAGGAGAATGCACCGACCGGAAAGGACGGCGACAGCCACGTCATCAGCCGATACAGCGCCGCGGATTCCTCCGCCGGCATCCCGCCGGTTGGGTCGGCGGGCGCGGGCTCATTTGTGGTCATGAGCATGGGAATGGTCGTGATGGCGGTGATCGTGGTCGCAATGCTCGTCGTGATGATGATCGTCATCACCGTGGTGATGGTGATCACCGTGGTGATGGTGCGCGTGATCATCATGGTGACGATGACCGTGATCATGATGGTGATGGTCGTGATCGTGCGCGGCATGATCGTGAGCAGCTTGCGCATACGCCCCGCCCTCGGGATCGAACGGCGCCTCGATCTCGATGATGCGCGCGCCAAGCCCCTTCACCATCGCTTCGATGACATGGTCGCGGCGGATACGCAGGCCCTTCGGCATGATCTGCGTCGGCAGATGGCGGTTGCCGAGATGCCAGGCGATGCGGACGAGATGCAAGGGATCGACGCCGCGGATCTCGAGGAGCGGCTCGGCTGCCGCCACCACCTCGATCAGCCTGCCGTCCTCCAGCACCAGCGCATCGCCGCCGCGCAACGCGACCGCGTTCTCCAGATCGAGCAGGAATTCGAACCCGCGCGTTCCCGTCATCGCCATCCGTCGCCGGTGCCGGTCGTCGAAATCAAGCACGACGGTATCGGCGGCGGCTTGCGTCCAGCGGTGCTGGCTCAGGACTTTGGTCGCGCGGATCATGGTAGCTTGCTCAAGGACACGTCAAAATTTCTCCACCTTGCCGTCGCTGATGATCTCGATCACCGTCGGCGCCGTCTTCATCTGTGAGGAATGGGGCGCACGGCCGTGCGCATTGAGGTCGTCGCGGGTTTCCCACCGTTCGACCACTACATACAGATTGGGATTGTTTACGCTGACATGGCCTTCATAGGAGACGCAGCCCTTCTCCTTCAGAGTTTCGGCGATGCAGGCCTTGTGTCCCTTGATGAAGTCGTCCTTGTTTTCCGGCTTCATCGGCGTGGTGGCGATGACATAGATCATGAATTCTCTCCCGTTGCTTTTCTTGTTAGCGGGTTTCGACTTTTTCGGGCGTGATGTACTCGATCTTCGGCGGCGCGCTCATGCATTTGACCGCGACCCGGCCGAACGTCTTCATGTGCTCGGCAGTCCGGTGCGGCCCCAGCGCTTCCATGTTCTCCCACTGCTCGACGAACACCATCTTGGCGGGATCGGTAACGCTTTCGTGCAGGTCATAGGCGATGTTGCCGGGCTCTTTCCGGGTTTCCTTGATGCAGGCGGTGGCGGCGGCGATGAAATCGGCGCGCGTTTCAGGCTTGATGGTCAGCGTGGCAACGACGTAAATCACTAGATCCTCCCGGACTTTTGTTCTGGCTTGAGTTCCGGGGAGGACCTTAGAACATGAAATAGCGCTGCGCCATGGGCAGCACCTCTGCCGGCGCGCATGTCAGAAGCTCGCCGTCTGCGCGCACCTCATAGGTCTCGGCATCGACCTCTATCTTGGGGGTAGCGCCGTTGTGGATCATGCTCTTCTTGGAGATGCCGCCGCGGGTGTTTTTGACCGGATACAGCGTCTTGCTGATGCCGAGTTTGCGCGCCAGCCCGCCGGTGATGGCGGCCTTGGACGTGAACACCACCGAGGATGCCGTCAGCGACTTGCCGTAAGCGGCGAACATCGGCTGATAGTGCACCGGCTGCGGCGTCGGAATCGAGGCGTTGGGATCGCCCATCGGGGCGGCCACGATCGAGCCCCCCTTGATGATGCAATCCGGTTTGACGCCAAAGAAGGCCGGCGACCACAGCACGAGGTCGGCGAGCTTGCCCTTCTCCACCGAGCCGATCAGTTTCGACACGCCGTGCGCAATGGCGGGGTTGATGGTGTATTTCGAAATGTAGCGCTTGACCCGGAAATTGTCGTTGTCGTTGCCTTTGTCCTCGGGCAGCGCGCCGCGCTGCTTCTTCATCTTGTCGGCGGTCTGCCAGGTGCGGATGATGACTTCCCCCAACCGGCCCATTGCTTGCGAATCCGACGACATCATCGAGAGCGCGCCGAGATCATGCAGGATATCTTCCGCCGCAATCGTCTCCTTGCGGATACGGCTTTCGGCGAACGCCAGATCTTCCGCGATCGAGGGATCGAGATGGTGACAGACCATCAGCATGTCCAAATGCTCGTCGATGGTATTGCGCGTGAACGGCCGCGTCGGATTAGTCGAGGACGGCAGCACGTTCTTCAGCCCGGCGATCTTGATGATGTCGGGCGCGTGGCCACCGCCGGCGCCCTCGGTGTGGAAGGCATGGATGGTGCGGCCCTTGAACGCTTTCACCGTGTCCTCGACGAAGCCGGATTCGTTCAGCGTGTCCGAATGCAGCATCACCTGGATGTCGTAATCGTCGGCCACGCTCAGGCAATTGTCGATCGCGGCCGGCGTGGTGCCCCAGTCCTCGTGCAGCTTCAGCGCGCAGGCGCCGCCCTTGATCATCTCGACCAGCGCCGCGGGGCGCGCGGCATTGCCCTTGCCTGATATGCCGAGATTGACCGGGAACGCGTCGAACGACTGGATCATCCGGCCCATGTGCCAGGGGCCGGGCGTACAGGTGGTCGCAAACGTGCCGTGCGAAGGTCCGGTGCCACCGCCGAGCATCGAGGTGACGCCGGACATCAGCGCGTGCTCGATCTGCTGCGGGCAGATGAAATGGATGTGGCTGTCGAACCCGCCGGCAGTGAGGATTTTCCCCTCCCCCGCGATGACGTCGGTGCCGGGGCCGATCACGATGGTCACATTGGGCTGGATATCGGGATTGCCGGCCTTGCCGATGGCACTGATCATGCCTTCCTTGATCGCGACGTCGGCCTTGACGATGCCCCAGTGATCGACGACCAGCGCGTTCGTGATGACGGTATCGGCCGCGCCCTGCTTGTTGGTGACTTGCGACTGCCCCATGCCGTCGCGAATCACCTTGCCGCCGCCGAACTTCACCTCCTCGCCATAGGTGGTGAAATCCTTTTCCACCTCGATGATGAGATCGGTATCGGCGAGGCGCACCTTATCGCCGGTGGTCGGCCCGAACATGTCGGCATAGACGCTACGCTTGATTTTTACGGACATGTCAGACTCCAGCCTTCAATCTGAATTCAATCATCGACATTGCGACTCGTGGCCACCCCTCTCCCCAACCTCGAGAGCGAGCTTCGCCCGCCTCGGACCCCGCAAGGGGGCGGGAGCCTGAGAACCTCACCATAGATCACAGCGCGTCCCTGCAGATCACAGCTTGCCCATGACGTCGCCGCGAAAACCGTAGATGGTGCGTTTGCCGGCGAGGGCGACGAGTTGGACGTCGCGGGTCTGGCCGGGTTCGAAGCGGACCGCGGTGCCGGCGGCGATGTCGAGACGCATGCCGCGGGCGCGTCTACGGTCGAATTTCAGCGCTGGGTTGGTTTCGAAGAAGTGGTAGTGCGAGCCGACCTGGATCGGACGGTCGCCAGAGTTGGCGACGGTGAGCGTCACCGTCTTGCGGCCGGCATTGAGTTCGATCTCGCCGTCCTTGATGAAGAGTTCGCCGGGGATCATCTTTCCTCCTCCGTCATTCCGGGGCGATGCGCAGCATCGAACCCGGAATCTCGAAATGATTAAACTCTGGATTCCGGGTTCGGCCGCTTTGCGGCCGCCCCGGAATGACGATGACTATCGGATCGGCTCATGGACGGTGACGAGCTTGGTGCCGTCGGGAAATGTCGCCTCGACTTGGATGTCGTGGATCATTTCGGGAATACCGTCCATACACTGCGCGCGGGTGATGACCTGGGCGCCGGCCTGCATCAGTTCGGCGACGGTGCGGCCGTCGCGCGCGCCCTCGACGATGAAATCGGAGATGATGGCGACCGCCTCGGGGTGGTTGAGCTTGACGCCGCGCTCGAGCCTGCGGCGCGCCACCATGGCCGCCATCGAGATCAAGAGCTTGTCCTTTTCGCGGGGGGAGAGGTTCATACGAGCACTCTGGTAATTGATAGACCTAGTTGAGCCACAGCCTTTAGTTTAGCCAAAGTCTTGGCAGCGCCGTGCCGCTGGCGCGGCCGAGCACCGTCATCATGTCGGCGCGCAGCCGCGCCGCATCTTGGGCACAGAAGCGGGCCATTGCAAATCCATTCCAGCAGGAGATGCCGACCTCGCCGCCGAACGTGTCCTGCGCCTCGCGGATCCGCTCCACCAGCACCTCGTCACCCGGCACGATCAGCGCGGTGCCGATGGCAACGCCACCCTTCGCAATGGCAGGCCGCGCCAGCTTTTCGCCGATGTCACCATCGAGCCGAACGGTCTCCGCAAACACGAGGCGACCGCCGCGGCGTAGCCGCCAGCGATCGACGAATTCGCCATGCTGCATGGTTTCGCCCATCGCCGCGCGGCCGAACACCACGATTTCGCAAAGCAGAAGCGAAGCGTCCTCGGCTAGGTCGATATCGATCCGCCTGATGATCCGCGCACGGTCGAACAGGATGGTCTCCTGTGGCAGCCAGGCGAGATGCGCACCGGCCTCGGCCTTCAGGGCGATGCTCAGTTGAGCAGCAGCGCCGGGCGCGCGATAGACCTTCTCGGCCGCCGCCGTCGTCAGCGTCAGCCGTGCCCCCTCGCCTGCCGCGATATCGATATCGAAGCGGTCGCCGCCTGCGATTCCGCCGGCGGTGTTGACGAACACGCCCGACAGCCCTTCTGCTTCAGGGGAAGGAAACCGCACGCGCAGCGAGCCGGATTCATGCAGGTCGCCGCGGCGCGTGACACCGTCGTTAAGATGCACGCCGAACCGAACCGCGCCCTGTGCCCGGTTGGCCGCGAAGGTGGCTGAAGTCCCGCGCGCAGTTTCGGCCTGCATCCGTCCCCCAAACGACGTTACGACGCACCCCGATACACGAGGTTCACAGCGCCATCTGGCGGCTGATCTCGGCGGGATCGAGGTTGGAGCGGTCGCAGGCAAACTTCACCGCGCCGCGGTCCATGACAGCAAAATTGTCGCCGAGCTCGCAGGCAAAGTCGAGATATTGTTCGACCAGCACGATCGCGATGTTGCCGAGGCTGCGCAGATAGGAGATGGCGCGGCCGATGTCCTTGATGATCGACGGCTGGATGCCCTCGGTCGGCTCGTCGAGCAGCAACAGCTTTGGCCGCATCACCAGCGCGCGGCCGATCGCCAGTTGCTGTTGTTGCCCGCCGGAGAGGTCGCCACCGCGCCGGCCCAGCATCGTGTTCAGCACGGGAAACAGCGAGAACACGTCGTCGGGGATATGGCGGTCGTCACGCTTGAGCGGGCCGAAGCCGGTCTTGAGATTTTCCTCCACCGTCAGCAGCGGAAAGATCTCGCGGCCCTGCGGCACGAAGCCGATGCCGCGCCGTGCGCGCTCGTACGGCTTCAAGCCGGTGATGTCGTTGCCTTCGAGCGTGATCGAGCCGCCCGCAATCGGATATTGCCCGACGAGGGCGCGCAGCAGCGAAGTCTTGCCGACGCCGTTGCGCCCGAGCACGCAAGTCACCTTGCCCGGCTCGGCGGACAGCGAGACGCCACGCAGCGCCTGCGCCGCGCCGTAGTAAAGGCTGATGTTGTCGACCTTCAGCATGGATCAGCGCCCCAGATACACTTCGATCACCCGCTCGTTCGACGAGACCTGATCGATGGTCCCTTCGGCCAGCACCGTGCCTTCGTGCAGGCAGGTCACCTTGACGCCGAGCTCGCGGACGAAGGTCATGTCGTGCTCGACCACCATGACCGTCTTTTCCTTGTTGATTTCCTTCAACAGCTCCGCGGTCTGATGGGTTTCGACGTCGGTCATGCCCGCGACGGGTTCGTCGACCAGCAGCAGTTTTGGATCCTGCGCAAGCAGCATGCCGATCTCCAGCCACTGCTTCTGGCCGTGCGACAGGCTTCCTGCCAGACGATTGCGGGCATTGGTCAAGCGAATGGTTTCCAGCACGCGGTCGATCCGCTCAGATTCGACCCCGTTGCCGCGCCAGAACAGCGTGCCCTTGACGCTGTGATCGACATTGAGCGCGAGCAGCAGATTGTCCTCGATGGTCTGGCTCTCGAACACCGTCGGCTTCTGGAATTTGCGGCCGATGCCGAGTTCGGCGATGCGGGTCTCATCGAGACGCGTCAAGTCGGTCATGCCGTCGAACAGCACCGTGCCCTCGTCCGGCTTGGTCTTGCCGGTGATGATGTCCATCATCGTGGTCTTGCCGGCGCCGTTGGGGCCGATGATGGCGCGCATCTCGCCGGGCTCGAGCGTCAGCGAGAGATTGTTGATGGCGTGAAAGCCGTCGAACGAGACGTGCACGCCGTCGAGATAGAGCAGCGCCGAAGTGGTCCTTCCCTCCATGACACTCATGCGCTTACTCCGCGGGCTTCGGTTCGCCGACGCCGTCCTCGAGCGCGGCACTTTCGGCATTAGCCGCTTCCGTCGCCTTGCGGGACTCCCGCCAGGCGCTGAAGGTGCCGACGATGCCCTTCGGCAGCAGCAGCGTCACCAGGATGAACAGCGCGCCCAGCATGAACAGCCAGTACGGCGCAAGCGGGCCCGAGGTGAAGAAGGTCTTGGCGTAATTGACGACGACGGCGCCGAGGGCTGCGCCCACCAGCGTGCCGCGGCCGCCAACGGCGACCCAGATCACCGCCTCGATCGAATTGCCCGGCGCGAATTCGCTCGGATTGATGATGCCGACCTGCGGCACGTAGAGCGCACCGGCGACACCGGCCATGCAGGCCGACAGTGTGAACACGAACAGCTTGTAGGACTCGACGCGGTAGCCGAGGAAGCGCGTGCGCGATTCGGCATCGCGGATCGCGATCAGCACCTTGCCGAGTTTGGAGGTGACCACCGCGCGGCAGATCAGGAAGGTGAGGATCAGCGCCAGGCAGCTCAATGCGAAAAGGGCCGCACGGGTGCCGTCGGCCTGCACATTGAAGCCCAGAATGTCCTTGAAGTCGGTCAGGCCGTTGTTGCCGCCAAAGCCGAAATCGTTGCGGAAGAACGCCAGCAGCAGCGCGTAGGTCATCGCCTGCGTGATGATCGAGAGATAGACGCCGGTGACGCGAGATCGGAAGGCGAGCCAGCCGAAGCAGAACGCCAGGAGACCCGGGACCAGCAGCACCATCAGCGCGGCGAACCAGAACATATCAAAGCCGTGCCAGTACCAGGGCAGCTGCGGATAGTTCAGGAACACCATGAAGTCGGGCAGGATCGGATTGCCGTAGACGCCGCGACTGCCGATCTGGCGCATCAGGTACATGCCCATCGCGTAGCCGCCGAGCGCGAAGAACGCGCCATGGCCGAGCGAGAGAATGCCACAATAGCCCCAGATCAGATCGATCGAGAGCGCGAGAATCGCGTAGCAGGCATATTTGCCGAACAGCGCGACCAGATAGGTCGGCACCTGCAGCGCCGAGCCGGCCGGCATCAGAAGGTTGGAGAGCGGGATCAGCACGCCGAGCGCCGCGACGATGACGAGGAATATGGTGGCGCTGCGGTCCAGCGAGCGCGTCAGGACATGCGGCGTCATGCTTCCACCGCCCGGCCCTTGAGCGCGAACAGGCCGCGCGGACGCTTCTGGATGAACAGGATGATCAGCACCAGAATGGCGATCTTGCCGAGCACGGCGCCCGCCACCGGCTCCAGGAACTTGTTGGCGATGCCGAGCGTGAAGGCGCCGACCAGCGTGCCCCAGAGATTGCCGACGCCGCCGAACACGACCACCATGAAGCTGTCGATGATGTAGCTCTGGCCGAGATTGGGGCTGACATTGTCGATCTGCGACAGCGCCACGCCCGCGATCCCGGCAATGCCCGAACCGAGGCCGAAGGTCAGCGCATCGACGCGCGAGGTGGCGATGCCCATCGACGCCGCCATGCGGCGATTTTGAGTGACCGCGCGCATCTCGAGCCCGAGCGCCGTGTAGCGCAGCATCGCCAGCAGGATGACGAACACCGCCAGGGTGAAGCAGAGGATCCAGAGCCGGTTGTAGGTGATGGTGATCTGGCCGAGTTCGAACGCGCCGCTCATCCAGGAGGGATTGCCGACCTCGCGGTTGGTAGGGCCGAACATGGTACGCACGGCCTGCTGCAGCACCAGCGAGAGGCCCCAGGTCGCCAGCAGCGTTTCCAGCGGGCGGCCGTAGAGGAAGCGGATGATGCCGCGCTCGATCAGGACGCCGATCGCTCCGGCCACCAGGAAGGCCAGCGGTACCGCGATCAGTAGCGAGTAGTCGAACAGGCCGGGATAACGGGTGCGGATGACCTCCTGCACCACGAAGGTGGTGTAGGCGCCGATCATCACCATCTCGCCATGGGCCATGTTGATGACACCCATGACGCCGAAGGTGATGGCGAGCCCAATCGCGGCAAGCAGCAGCACCGAGCCGAGCGACAGGCCGTACCAGGCGTTCTGCACCATCGACCACATCTGCAGATTACTCTGGATCGAGGCGATCGCGCTGGCCGCGGCGCGCGCGACATTGGGCGGCACATCGCTGCCAAGTCCGGTCAGGAGAGCCATCGCTTCCTGGTCGCCCTTCGCCTTGACGATGGCGACGGCCTCTAACTTTTCCACCTCGGTCGCATCGCCCTTGTAGAGCAGGATGGCAGCGCGGGCTTCGGTGAAGGCCGCCTTGACGGCCTTGTTGGTTTCCTTGGCCAGTGCGCCGTCGATCACGGGTAACGCATTCTCGTCGTGGCTCTTGAAGACCGACTGCGCGGCCGCGATGCGCTTGGCGGGATCGGGCGACAACAGCGTCAGGCCGCCGAGCGCGGCCTCCACGGCGCGGCGCAGGCGGTTGTTGAGACGGACGGCGGCAGCATTGTCGGGCAGCTTGTCGACGGCCGCGCCGGTAGCAGCGTCGATGATCTTGCCGTCGGCGCCGGTGACGAAAACCTTCTTGGTGTCGGGATCGGCCGATAGACGGCCGTCCTGCAGCGCGCTGATGATGGGAAAGGCGAGCGCATTGCCCGAAGTCGCGACTGCGCCGATCGCCTCGTCGGTGTCGGAAAAATCGTCATTGGCGAATTTGGCGACCGCATCCTCGAACGGACCGGCCATCGCCGGCACGGCAAAGGAGGCGGCGAGCAGAATGGCGAGCAGAACCGCGCGAAAACGGTCAAGGAAATTGGCAGACACGATACGCCCCGGCAGGAGTGTGGGGAGAAGGCGGCGGCATCGCCGCCTTCTCCGTTCTTGCTTGTAGTTCAAGTTCTCTTGGAAGTTTATTGGAAGTTTTTTTGTTGCAAGTCAGGCATCATGATCCTTTCGGATCAGATCGGGATCATGATCGATCAGATCGAGATCATATCCTGTCGGATCAGATCGAGATCAGGAGCCCTGACCGCCGCACTTGTTGGTCTTGGTGTTGTAGTTGCCGCACTTCTTGCCGACCCAATCGCCGATCAGGTCCTTGGAGCCGTCGAGCTCCTTCGACCAGGCATCGCCGGCCACAAGGCCCGGGGTCTTCCACACCACGTCGAACTGGCCGTTGGCTTTGATTTCGCCAATGAACACCGGCTTGGTGATGTGATGGTTCGGAAGCATCTTGGAGGTGCCGCCGGTCAGGTTCTTAGCTTCGATGCCGGGCAGCGCGTCGATCACCTTGTCCGGATCGGTCGACTTCACCTTTTCGACCGCCTTGACCCACATGTCGAAACCAATGACGTGGGCTTCCATCGGATCGTTGGTCACGCGCTTCGGATTCTTGGTGTAGGCCTTCCACGCCTTGATGAACTTCTCGTTCTCCGGCGACTTGATCGACTGGAAGTAGTTCCAGGCGGCGAGATGGCCGAGCAGCGGCTTGGTGTCGATGCCGGCGAGTTCTTCCTCACCGACCGAGAACGCGACAACCGGAATGTCGGTCGCCTTGATGCCCTGGTTGCCGAGCTCCTTGTAGAAGGGAACGTTGGCGTCGCCGTTGATGGTGGAGACCACAGCGGTCTTCTTGCCGGCCGAGCCGAACTTCTTGATGTCAGCCACGATCGTCTGCCAGTCGCTATGACCAAACGGCGTGTAGTTGATCATGATGTCTTCCTGCTTGACGCCCTTCGACTTCAAGTAGGCTTCGAGGATCTTGTTGGTGGTGCGCGGATAGACGTAGTCAGTGCCGGCCAGCACCCAGCGCTTCACCTTCTCGTCCTTCATCAGGTAGTCGACCGCGGGGATCGCCTGCTGGTTCGGCGCTGCACCGGTGTAGAACACGTTGCGCTCGCTCTCCTCACCCTCGTACTGCACGGGGTAGAACAGGATCGAGTTCAGCTCCTTGAACACCGGGAGCACGGACTTGCGGGACACCGAGGTCCAGCAGCCGAACACGACCGAAACCTTGTCCTTGGTGATCAGCTCGCGGGCCTTTTCGGCAAACAGCGGCCAGTTCGACGCGGGGTCGACGACGACGGCTTCGAGCTTCTTGCCGAGCACGCCGCCCTTCTTGTTCTGCTCCTCAATCAGGAAGAGGATGGTGTCCTTCAGCGTGGTTTCGCTGATGGCCATGGTGCCGGAGAGCGAATGCAGGACGCCGACCTTGATGGTCTCCTGTGCCTTGGCGTTCGAGAACGCCGCCAGACCCAGAACCAGGCCGGCGGTGGCCGCCAGCCAGCGGCGGCGGCTCAGCGTCGCTATATCGTGAGTCAATTTTGTAAGCATGAAATGTCATCTCCCTGACGCAGGCGTTTAACGCTGCGAACGGCCCCACGGCCGCCTGCGTTAAGGGAATCGCAAGAACCATGCCACCGCTTTTTGACGGGATAAGCCCCTATAATCGCTCGGAATTTCCGGCTATGCGAAAAGCGTTGGCGGCAAATATGCCTATTTATTGGACTGCAAAAATGTATGCTTTGGCGGCAAACTATCTATTTTTTATGCAAAAGCCGCAATTTGGCTAAATTTCTTGCACGAATTTTGGTCGTTTGGAGCTGACGCGCGGCACACGACCGCTGGCCTATCGGTTTCCTTAACCGCGCGGGCGACAGGCGCGGAATTCACCTTGAAAGCGCCGTGCAACTGCTCCATATGATCCGCGTGACCTAGAGAATCATCAGGTCCCTGCGAGCCGCGTGTTCTGATCCCGTTTTGCGGTTTCTGGCTTGCCCCCTTCAGCTAGCAAAACCGACGCCCCAAACACGCGGGTGTCTCTGACACACTCGCGCGCTCCCTGGCTGACACCGCCGGGCGCCTGCTCTTTTATGGAAAGAACCACCCTTTTGACCTCCTTTCAGGATTTCGGCCTCGCCGATCCCATCTCGCGTGCACTCAAGGAAGAAAATTACCACACGCCCACGCCCATCCAGGCCCAGACCGTTCCCATCGCAATGACCGGCCGTGACGTCGTCGGCATCGCCCAGACCGGAACCGGCAAGACCGCGGCCTTCGCGCTGCCGATCCTGCACCGGATCCTGGAGAACCGCGTCCGGCCGCAGCCGAAGAGCTGCCGCGTGCTGGTGTTGTCCCCCACCCGCGAATTGTCGGGCCAGATCCTCGACAGCTTCAACGCCTATGGCCGCCACATCCGCCTGACCTCGGCCTTGGCGATCGGCGGCGTGCCGATGGGCCGGCAGGTCCGTTCGGTCATGCAGGGCGTGGAAGTGATGGTGGCCACCCCCGGCCGCCTGCTCGATCTCGTCCAGAGCAACGGGCTGAAGCTGAACCAGGTCGAGTTCCTGGTGCTCGACGAAGCCGACCGCATGCTCGACATGGGCTTCATCAACGACATCCGCAAAGTCGTCGCCAAGCTGCCGATCAAGCGGCAGACGCTGTTCTTCTCGGCCACCATGCCGAAGGATATCGCGGAACTCGCCGAATCCATGCTGCGCAACCCGGCGCGGGTGGCGGTAACGCCGGTGGCCTCGACGGCCGACCGGATCGCCCAGCGCATCATCCAGGTCGATTTCGCCGCCAAACCGGCGGTGCTGGCGCAGCTCCTGAAGCAGGAACCTGTCGACCGTGCGCTGGTGTTTACCCGCACCAAGCACGGCGCCGACAAGGTGGTGAAGGTGCTGGCCAAGGCCGGCATCGAGGCCAACGCCATTCACGGCAACAAGTCGCAGAACCACCGGGAACGCGTGCTGGCGGCGTTCCGCTCCGGCGAGATCCGCACCCTGGTCGCCACCGACATCGCCGCCCGCGGCATCGACGTCGACGGCATTAGCCACGTCGTGAATTTCGACCTGCCCAACGTTCCCGAAACCTATGTCCACCGCATCGGCCGCACTGCCCGCGCTGGCAGGGAAGGCGTCGCGATCTCACTGATCGCGGGCGCCGAGGAGATGGGCTATCTGCGCGACATCGAGCGGCTGATCCGTATTGCGCTGCCGCGGGAAGACCGCCGCACACCGGGGAGCCGCGACGCCGCTCCGGCAGCCGCGCATCACTCTGCCCAGCACCGGAACGGGCGGTCCGCGCCGCGCGCCCATGCCGGCCGTTCCAATGAGCAGCAACCGTCAAAAGGCCCTCGCCGACGACGCCGCGGTGGTGGTAATAATGCCGCGCCGCAGCCGAACCGGCATGAGTCGCCGCGTCAGCCGCACGTCGGCCAAAGCGAAGGCATTCAAGGCGTTGCCTTCTTGCATCGCGAGAGGCGTCCGAATAATCAACCGAACCGTAGCCACCGACCGCAGCGCTAGCCTCGATCGACCTGGAGACCACCATGGCTAAAGAAGAGCTGATCCAGTTCGAAGGACTGGTGACCGAAATCCTTCCCGACGCGCGCTATCGCGTGCAGCTCGATGCCGGACACGAGATTGTTGCCTATACCGCGGGCAAGATGAAGAAGAACCGGATCAAGACGCTCGCAGGCGATCGGGTCACGATCGAAATGTCACCCTACGACCTGGAGAAAGGACGCCTGATCTTCCGTCACAAGGACGAGCGTCCCAGCAATCCCGGCGCCCCACGCGGTGCGCCACCGCGCGGCGGACAGTTCCGTCGCCGGTAAATGATTCCTTAACATCTGCGAAAACGCGCCCGATACGCTCATATCGTGCGCGGTCGCGGCCGGCTGGCCGACCGAATCAAAAAATCGTGCACGTCAGGATTGTTTTGAACACTACTATCGAATAATATTAGCCATCGATTTTCGGCCGGACGACATTAGCTATCCACCGGTACAGCCGGTTTAGACGCTGACGACCCTTCCAAAAATTCGATCTCACCAGCCCATCGAAGGGTGGGCTACGACTTGTATATCTGAGAAGGGACTACCCCAGTGAGCATGGGAACCGTGAAGTGGTTTAACGCAACCAAGGGCTATGGCTTCATCCAGCCGGATGACGGCGGCAATGACGTGTTCGTGCACATCAGCGCTGTCGAGCGTGCCGGCCTCGGAACGTTGCGTGAAGGCCAGAAGATCTCCTACGAAATCGTGGCAGATCGCCGCTCTGGCAAATCTTCGGCCGACAATCTGCGCGCCGCCGGATAAGCGATTTTCGGGTCGCATGCGACAGCGTCCCGAAGACCGCCGCTGAACAATTCAGCCGAATAAATCAAAAGGCCGCGCCCATGGCGCGGCCTTTTTCATCTCATCATTTTCCCGGCAGTTCGCCCGGCGCAGGCGTCTCATTTCTGTTCGCAGACAGTGGTGTTGTACATCACGCAAAGCGACTGGCGCGGACGGGTGAAGGTGACATCGCTCAGCGTGATGCCATTCGCCTTGTTGAGGAACCAGGCGACGCTGGGAACATATTTGTATTTCACCTCGCTGTAGATCAGGTAGGTGCCGGCGATCTTGAGCGCCTCCGGAATCTCGATGATGTCGCCCGGGGAGTGCGCGTTGGCGCCTTTGCTCCACTGCACCCGCGCCTTCAGCGTGGTCGGATTGATCCAGAGTTCGGTGATCGTCCCCTCCACAGGAGCCGACGCATAAGGCGTCATGACCGCCTTGCTGGCATTGAAGAAGTTGGTCAACTGCGCATCGGTGACCTTCTCGTTCTGGGACGTCAGATCCGACAGCGTGCGCGCCATGATCGTCACCTTGCGGTCGATGGCGACGCCGGCCGAGAACTCGTTGGTTCCCACGAGCAGCATCGCCATGAGCGGAATGATCATGGCGAATTCGACGGCCGCCACACCGTTGTTGTTGCCCCGCAACTCGAATGCGTGGCGGCGCATGCGAAGCCAGATTGTGCTCATCGGTTTCATTACCTTGGCCCTAGTAAGGTTCGTTCTGGAACGCGGCGGTCGCCGTCAACAGCCGCTGGTTCAGCCCGATATTCGCGACATTGAAGCCGAGGCCGGTGACGAACAGCGGCCATTTGTAGAACAGCCGCACGACGACGATGTCGCCGGGTCCGCCCGGCAGATAATTGTTCGGAGGAACGAAATTTCCCGCAACGATCGGGTCGGAAACGTTGACGCTGGAAAACGCCTTGTAGCTCTGCACGTCGATCGAGATGCCGTTGACGCAGTCGAACATGATGGTGAGCTTGGCGCAAACGGCGTTCTTGAATTGCGCCTGGGTGAAGGAGGAGTTCTGCGCCTGGCCGGTCAAGATCAGACGCGACGTATCCTGCGTCACCGTTTCGAGAATCTGGCTGGCAAAGAACACCAGCGCCAGTTCGATGATCGCGAACAGGACGCCGAAGAATATCGGCGCGACCAGCGCGAACTCGACGGCGGCCGTGCCCCTTCGATTGCGACGAAACCGGCGCAGGATGTTTGTCTTGGGAGCTGTAGAAGGCGGCATCGACGAGACCTCAGAACGCGAGGGGATTGCCGCAAAAATCTATCCGAAACTGATTGTCGAATTGTTTCGGCCGATCCAGCCAGAACGACCCGCTGCGTCAACCGTCTCTTAACCCTGCCGCGAGCCCGCCGGAGATTACCCGCGGGTTCTCTACCGCAACAAACTCACCTGATGCCAGCCGCCGCGGCTCCCGCAGCCTGGCCCGACAGCGAACCGGCCTGGCTGATTGCGGTCTGGAAGTAGTTCACGCCGTCACCGAGGGTGACGCGGCGCTGGCAGATCGGCATGCAGCTATAGGACTCCCGATCAACGCCGCGGTAGACGGTGACGAGCTGATCGGACGGGCCCTCGACCTGGATCTGGCGATCCACCAGCACCTCGCCGTTGCGGTCCATGGCGATGAAGTTGGTCGCGCCGTAGCCCTTGCCGGTAACCACGACGATGCCGCCGCTCTGCAGCGTCACGTCCGCAATCAGCGGGTTTCCAACCACGATGGTGGAGACCTTGGCAGGAAGCTTCACAAGCTTCGCCTGATCGACATAGACGGCTATGCGGTCGGGATCGGGCGAAGCTAGGCAGACGGCCGGCCACAGCAGGATTCCTGCAACGAGCGAACGCAATCCAAAACGCGCGCGTGCGCGAATACGCGGAAACTTGAACGACATACTCTACCCCGGGGCATCAACATGCCGGCAATGGCGGATACACAGCGGAACCGGCGCCCGACAGGGTGAATCTGACGACAATTCATGAACAAAGGGCAAATAGGCCGCCGCCCGGCGGCAAGAAATCCGCCATTTACCTACTTGCGGAATGGATAGGCCAGCTGCCCGACGATCTCGCGGGGAAACGAGACCTGGTCGTCGACGCCATAATGCTCCGGCAGGCGGTCTTTCGGCATCCGGAAGGTCCCGAACAGGAGATCCCAGAGCGGAAAGGTGCCTGCGAAATTGGTGTCGCCGCCCTCTTCGCGGGCAGTGTGGTGCCAGCGGTGAAACACCGGCGTCGCCACGACATATTTCAGCGGCCCGAGCGTCCAGTTGAGGTTGGCGTGGACGAAGGCCGAATGAAAGATGTTGAACGGTCCGAGCCAGAGCATCACGCCCGGCGAAATGCCGGCCATCAGCAGCGCGACGTCGACGCCGATGGTCCCCAGCAGCAGGTTGGCGGGGTGAAAGCGCGCCGCCGAGATCCAGTCCACGTCTTCCGAGGAATGGTGAATGGCATGGTATTTCCAGAACCCGCCGCCATGAAACATGCGGTGCAGCCAGTACATCACGAAATCGGCTGCGACCAGGAACAGGATCGCCTGCAGCCATAAGGGCAGCGTCGATAGCGGGCCGTGACCGTTGTCGTAGAATGCGATCAGTTCGTCGGCATCGCGAATTCCAAACAGCAGGGCGGCCCCGAGCACGAGCAGCCCGATGCGGAACACGCGCGCAAACAGCGGTACCAGGAACCAGTAGCAGATGTCGGTGACAAGCTCGCGCTTGCGCCACCAGGGCTTACCGGGATTGCAGGCCCAGAAATGCGAAAGTAGCGAGAACAGCAGCGCCAGCGCGATCGTGACGGGCACCACCTTGGCCAAGGTCTGGCCGAACATTTCGACGATTTCGGTCGGCAGGTTCATTTCGACCGGCGTAGCAGAATCCCCGCCTCGCCGCCAGTTTGGACGGCCGTCGGCGGCCTCAGGCGGTCGTCACGACGGCTTTCGGGGCACCGCCGGCCGACGCCAATGCGTGGCCCAGCCGGTTGAAGGGACGCTCGATCCGGGGCTCGATCAGATAATAGCTGAATGCCAGCGACACGGCGGAGACCAGCACGAACAGCGGCACCAGGCCCACCGGGACCAGTCCGGCTATCAGCGACACCGCGGCGAAATGAACGAGATAGATGGCGTAGGAGTGACGTCCCAGCACCATCATCCACGACAGCGAGACGTTCGAGATCAGGACACCGAACGCGAATGCAGCCAGCAGCGCGATTTCGGCGCCCTGCGGCGTGACGATCAGCGCAGCGCCGAGCAGAAGCAGCGCGGCGAATGTCGGCCTGTTCTTCAGCTCGATATAGTCATACAGCAGGATACCGAAGCCGAAGCAGATCACCTGGCGCGGCAGCCAGCTGGTGAAGACGCCCTCAGCCAGATACGCTTGGCTGGCGGGCAGCGACGCCGCCAGCCGCGGAATCAGATAGGGCTCGACGGCCAATTGTCCGATAACGCTCACAAGTGCGATCGACGCGTAGCACAACGTGGCGCCGTTGCGGCGGCGGAACAGATAGATCAGAAGCGGAAACAGCAGATAGAACTGCATTTCCACCGCAATGCTCCAGCCGCCCGGAACGACCGAATTGTAGGCGGTGACGCTGCACGAGTGCAGGAAGAGGAATGTCAGCAGCACCTCGCTCAGGCCGACGCCGTCAGGCGCAAAGTTCGTGATGCCGCGGCCGCGCGTCGCCAGCAGATAAAAAACAATGGCGACCCAGAACAGCGGCGCGATCCGGAAGAAACGCCGGATATAGAACGAGCGGGCGGCGGCCAGGTCGAGCCTGTCGCCAAATGTCAGCATCATCGTATAGCCGCTGATGATGAAGAAGAGCTGGACGCCGAGCCCGCCGTAGTTCTTGGCAAACCAGGTCAGGCCGGGAACGACGCCGGTAGACTCTTCCTGGCAGTGCACCAGGACGACCAGCAGGATGGCCACGCCGCGCAGAAGATCCAGCGACTGGTTGCGCCGTGTCATGGCGTGCCGGCGGTACGGACGTGCAACACCGCGTTGCCATCGGCGT
The DNA here is from genome assembly GCF_056174665.1 of Bradyrhizobium sp. WYCCWR15520. Lineage (NCBI taxonomy): Bacteria > Pseudomonadati > Pseudomonadota > Alphaproteobacteria > Hyphomicrobiales > Nitrobacteraceae > Bradyrhizobium > Bradyrhizobium sp. WYCCWR15520. The sequence goes on along the minus strand of NZ_JBWBWM010000030.1, from coordinate 73,632 downwards.
AGACGCGCCGCCAGCCGGCGGTGTGATCAAGCAGGCTGGCCGCCGGCGTGAAGGGCGTCAGCAGCACGGCATCGATCTGCCAGGCGTTGAGGATATTCAGGAGCTCGTTCACGTCCTTGAGCTGCATCGCGCGGTAGTAGGCCATCTCAAAGGCTTCGCCGTAGAGCTCGGCACGCCCGTCGATGAAGACCGGGATCTGCCGCCAGATCAGATAGCCGCCGAACGGGAGATCGTTGAGAACCCGCTTCGGATTATGCGCCATCAGCGCATCGACAGCCGCCGCCGGCGAATGATTTTGGGGTGGCGCGAAAGCGGTGTTGGCTGCCAGCAGCCACGTCCAGCCACCGAGCAAGGCGATTACCGCCGCCACCACGGACATCGGGGCACCGTTGCGGGCAGACCAAGCCGGCCGCAGCGCAAACTGCGAGGCCACCGGCGCGAGCACCACGATCGGCAGCAGCAGCGCAAAGATTTCGACGTTCCTGACATGCGACAGCGCCATGTGCAGCAGGCCGAGCACCAGCGCGATCCGCGGCGGCGTGAGCTTGACGCCGCCGTAGAGCGCGCCGGCGATCAGCATGAGGATCGCCATCTCGAACGCGCCGAATTTGCTGAAGTCCGCCGGCATCCATTCATAGATCAGATGCAGGAGTTCGCCGAGATCCAGGATCCTGCGGGCGGCGAGGATCGATCCCCAACCGTAAGGCGTGGCGCAGCAGGCCAGCAGCGCGCCGATGCCGAACGCTGCCCAGCGCAGCGCCACCGACCTGCGCTGCGCGCGCTCGGCATTCCACAGCGCATCCAGCGCGAACGCGCCGACCAGCACGAGGCCGAACACGAACCCGCCGTGCAGGTTCGCCCACAAAGCCAGCAACGGCAACAGCCATGACGACGGTGCCTGACCGCGCTCGCTCGCCGACATCAGCCCGTACGCCCAGGCCAGCATGATCGGCAGCACCAGCACGTGCGGGCGCGCCAGAAAATGTCCCATCGAGAGCACCAGCGCCGCGATCGCGACCATGATCGCATAGCCGGCGGGGATGCGGCGGCCAAGAATGTGGGCAAACAATGCAAAGGTTGCGGCGATTGAGCTCGCGGAGAGAACCACCGGCCCGGACCAGCCCGCCAGATTGTAGCTCACCGCATACAGCACCTGCGCCAGCCAGGACGACGACGTCCACGACTCTCCGGTCTTGGTGAAGGAGTAGATGTCGACGCGCGGCAAGGCATGATGGTCGAGGATCCACTGTCCCACGGCGATCTGCCAGTAGGTATCGGAATCGTTCAGAAGCGCCACGCCGCGGACCAGCAACAGCGCGTAGATGCCGATGCCGAGCCACAGCCATGCCGGAACGTCGGCAAGGCTGAAGGTTCTCTCCCTCTGGATCGCCTCCGCTTCAATGCTCATGCGAAATTACCGGCCGTTCCTATTGACGGAATGGATAGGCCAGTTGCCCGCCAATCTCGGTCGGGACCTGTTGATCTTCGTCCACGCCGTAAGTTTCAGGCAGCCGGTTCTCGGGCATGCGGAACGTTCCGAACAGAATGTCCCAGAGCGGGAAGGTGCCCGCAAAATTGGTGTTGCCGCCCTCTTCCAGCGAGGTGTGATGCCAGCGATGGAAGACCGGCGTGGCCAGCACATACTTGAACGGCCCGAGCGTCCAGTTCAGGTTGGCGTGAACGAAGGCGGAGTGGAAGGTCGTGAACGGCCCCACCCACAGCATGATGTTGGGCGATATGCCCGCCATCAGCAGGATGACGTCGACCAGGATCGTTCCGATGAACAGGTTGACGGGGTGAAACCGCGCCGCCGAGATCCACTCGAGATCTTCCGAAGAATGATGGATGGCGTGATATTTCCAGAACCCGCCGCCGTGAAACATGCGGTGCAGCCAGTACAGCATGAAGTCGGACGCGACCAGGAACAGTATCGCCTGCACCCAGAGCGGAAGCTGCGCCAGCGGTCCATGGCCGTTGTCGTAGAATGCGATCAGTTCGTCGACCTCGTGAATGTTGAAGACGACTGAAGCGCCGATCACCAATAGCCCGATGCGGAAGATGCGCGCGAACACCGGCACGAAGAACCAGTAGCAGATGTCGGTAATGAGCTCGCGCTTACGCCACCATGGTCTGCCCGGATTGCAGGCCCAGAAATGCGAGAGCACCGTGAAAACAACGGCGAGCACGATCGTGACCGGAACGACCTTCGCCATCGTCTGGCCGACCACCTCGATGACTTCCATTGGCAAACTCGACATGACGGCCTCGCTCGATCACACCTGAAAAGGGGTATCCGCTCGCGCTTAAGGAGCCGTGAATCAAAGGAGCCGGCGGGCACAAGCGATCGCGACGAAGACGCTTCGAAGGCGCACCTGGATTTTTATCGAACGCTTTAATGCAGCGTTTACTGTGCTCAATAACAGCAAGTTCCAAGCATTTTTCGACGTTCGAATTAACTGCGCCGAAATTGTCGCACCCTAGGGTGACGCCCATGGTCACGGTGCTGAGAACGCCGGCGAGACCAAACTTAAGTTCGACCAGCCACGTGTACACAGGAGTTATCATCTATGAAGAATCTCGTTTCGCGTTTCGTGAAGGATGAGTCCGGCGCCACCGCCATCGAGTACGGTCTGATTGCCGCCGGCATCGCGATCGCGATCATTACCGCCGTCAACGGTCTCGGCACCAAGCTGTCGACGAACTTCAACACGATCTCGAGCTCGCTGAAGTAAGCGACGGCTGCGAGCTAGCGTTAAAGGCCCCGGCAAGCCGGGGCCTTTTTCGTTTCTCGTCAGAGCGCGCACGCGCCGGAGCTGACGGCCGGCTGCCGGAAGCGGCATGCCCGCGCAACGTTCCGCTGTTTCCCGATTGTTCATTTCTCATGGCTAGGCTCAGCCAGAGCCTGCATCCCGGTCAACCGCAGCAAGCGTGATTTCATGATCCTCGATACCGCCCGCCTCCTGCTGTTTCCGGCCCTGATGGCGTTCGCAGCCGCGAGCGACCTGTTCACGATGACGATTTCGAACCGGGTATCGCTGGCGCTGATTGCCGGCTTCATCGCGCTTGCGGTGCTGGGCGGCATGAGCCTGCACGACATCCTTCTGCATTTCGGCGCCGGCGCCGCCGTTCTGGTGGTGGCCTTTGGCTGCTTCGCGATGGGATGGATGGGCGGCGGCGACGCCAAGGTCGCAGCCAGCGTGGCGCTGTGGTTCGGCTTCGACCATCTGCTCAATTATCTGCTCTATGTCTCGCTGCTCGGCGGCGCGCTGACGATCCTGCTGATTCAGTTCCGGCAATGGCCGCTGCCATCCTTCCTCACGGGACAAGCCTGGCTGAACCGGCTGCACGACAAGCAGAGCGGAATCCCCTACGGCATCGCCCTCGCGCTCGGCGCGCTGATCGTCTATCCGGAGACCGAATGGATCAAGGCGGTCGACCTCACTCACCTCGCCATGCGCTGATCCGGCGTCGCTAACTTTCCGTTAAGGCAATTTACACACGCCTCATTAACCATGCTTTGACGAATAGCTGGTCAACTCCCATCACGGCGGCGGAAGCGTCGCAGCGTAATGTGGAAAGTGAAGCGTATGAATAAGCCACGCATAGTGGTTCTGGCCATCGCGATCGTCGCCGGCGGCATTGCCGCCTATCTCGCCAGCGGGTCCGACGACAAGCCAGCGCCGGCGCCGGTCGCGCAGATGCCGACCGTCGAAATTCTCGTCGCGAAATCGGATATCGGCCTCGGCCAGTCGGTCAAGCCGGACGATCTGCAATGGCAGATGTGGCCGGCCGCAACCGCCAGCAGCAACTTCATCAACAAGGCCAGCAAGGCCGACGCCATCAACGAAATCACCGGCTCGATCGCGCGCTCCCCGTTCATCGCGGGCGAGCCGATTCGCGAGCAGAAGCTGGTGAAAGCCGACGGCTCAGGCTTCATGGCGGCGATCCTGCCGGCCGGCTACCGCGCCATTTCCACCGAAATTTCCCCGGAAACCGGCGCCGGCGGCTTCATCCTGCCGAACGACCGCGTCGACGTGCTTCTCACCAAGCGCGAGAGGAGTGCCAACGGCAGAGGTCCGGACGTCTCCAGTTCGGAAATCATTCTCTCCAATGTTCGCGTTCTCGCGATCGACCAGGCGCCGAAGGAAAAAGAAGGCGCCAACTCGCTGGTCGGCAAGACCGTCACCCTCGAACTGAAGCCCGAGCAGGCCGAGACGCTGGCGCGGTCGCGCCAGAGCGGCACGCTGACGCTGGCGCTGCGCAGCATCGCCGACGTCAACGCGGTCGATGATCTGGACGAACAACAACGCAACAGGCGCGGCGAAAATTTCAACGTCATCCGTTATGGCGTCGCCAGCCAGCAGACAATGCAGAAGTGACCGAAAGGACGCACGATATGAAGTGCAGGGAAATTCAGCCGATGATGCGAACGTTCATCGTCCGCGCCCTGTCGTTTTCGGCCGTGGCTGCTCTCACGCTCAATCCGGCGCTGACGCCAGTGGTGGCGAGCGACTATCGCGCCATGGCTCCGGTCGGCGCCGAAGGACAGATGAACGCGCGTTTCGTTTCGCTCGGGATCGGTAAATCGATGGTGGTCGATCTGCCGCGCGAGATCAAGGACGTGCTGGTCGCCGATCCCAAGGTCGCCAACGCAGTCGTGCGGACGACCCAGCGCGCCTATATCATCGGCGCCGCGGTCGGCCAGACCAACATCGTTTTCTTCGATTCCACCGGCGCGCAGATCGCGGCCTATGACATTGCGGTCAAGCGCGACCTCAACGGCGTCCGCGCCGCGCTGAAGCAGTCGCTGCCGAACTCGGACATCCTGATCGAAGGCGTCGGCGACGGCGTCGTGCTGACCGGCAGCGCAGCAAGCCCGATCGAAGCGCAACAGGCTGCCGACATTGCCGCCCGCCTCGTCGGCGGCAGCGAAAAGGTCGTCAATTCGATCGCGGTCCGCGGCCGCGACCAGGTGATGCTGAAGGTGACGGTCGCTGAGGTCTCCCGCAATATCATCAAGCAGTTGGGCATCGATCTCACGGCCAGCTTCAATTACGGCACCTCGGTCGTGAACTTCACCAATGCCAATCCGTTCACCGCGCTCGGTCGTTCGCTGGTCCCGGGCAATTCGGCACAGGGAACGTTCGGAGGTACTTCGTCAGTGACGGCTACGCTGCGCGCGATGGAGAGCGCCGGCGTCGTCCGCACGCTGGCCGAGCCAAACTTGACCGCGATCTCGGGTGAATCCGCGACCTTCGTTGCCGGCGGCGAATTTCCCGTTCCCGCAGGCTATGCCTGCGATCCCGTCACGCGCGTCTGTACGACCCAGATTTCATTCAAGAAGTTCGGCATTTCGCTCAACTTCACGCCGGTGGTGATGACCGAAGGACGGATCAGCCTTCGCGTCATGACCGAAGTGTCGGAACTGTCGAACGACAACTCGATCACGCTGACGCAGGCTCTCAGCAACAACTCGACGAACTCGCTGACCATTCCCTCGATCAAGACCCGCCGCGCGGAAACCACGCTGGAGATTCCCTCGGGCGGCGCGATGGCCATGGCGGGCTTGATCGCGGAGCAGACCAAGCAGGCCATCAACGGCCTGCCCGGCCTGGCGCAACTGCCTGTTCTCGGCTCGCTGTTCCGCAGCCGCGACTACGTCAACAACCAGACCGAACTGATGGTTCTGGTCACGCCATACGTGGTCCGCGCGGTGGCGCAGAAGGACCTGTCGCGCCCCGACGACGGCTTTGCCGCCGCAGCGGACCCGCAGGCCGACTTGCTCGGCAGCATCAATCGCATCTACGGCGTTCCGGGCCGCGTCGAAAAGGCACGGAATTATCGCGGCACCTACGGCTTTATTACGGACTGAGGCGGGACGATGACATCACAGAGCACATTCCCAAGACCCGCCGATCGCAAGCGCGCGCTCCGCCTGACGGGAGCGCTGATCGGTCTTTCCGTGGCGCTCGGCGCCTGCAAGCATGCCGTTGTCGACCCCGCGACGACGGCCAGCGTTCCCGAGGATTACCGCCTGCGCCACCCGATCGCGGTCCAGGAAGCCGACCGCTCGATCGTCGTTTTCGTCGGTCGCGGACGCGGCGGCCTTTCCGCATCCCAGCGCGCCGACGTCATGTACCTGGCCCAGACCTGGCTTCGCGAAGGCACTGGCGCGATCAGCGTCGACATCCCCGTCAATACGCCGAATGCGCGGGCGGCCGAGGATTCATTGCGCGAGATCCAGGCGACCTTCTCCGCCGCCGGCGTGCCGCCGCGGGCTGTCAATGTCCGCCGGTATCGTCCCGAAGATCCCAGGCATATGGCTGCGATCCGCCTCAACTATCCAAAGATTTCGGCAGTGGCCGGCCCATGCGGGCTGTGGCCGGAGGATCTCGGCCCGTCGATCAACAACAAGAGCTACTTCGACAACAAGTCCTATTACAATTTCGGCTGCGCCAATCAGCGCAATCTTGCGGCGATGGTCGACAATCCGGCCGATCTCGCGCAGCCGCGTCCCGAAACACCAGCCTTTACGCCGCGCCGTGCCATCGCCTTCGACAAATATCGCAAGGGCATGACAACCACGACCACCTATCCCGAGGCCGACAAGGCCAAACTCAGCGATACCGGCAAATGATCACTTACTCGCGCCAGAATACAGAACAGCTGCAGCCGGAAATCACGGCGCCGTCGACCGAGGATCACATCGCGCCGGCGCCGCGGGTGTCGGTGCAAGCCTTCTGCGAGACGGTGGAAACCGCGGCCGCGGTGCAGTCGGCGGGCGAAGACCGCCGCCTGGGCAAGGCCCATCTCAAGATCCAGATGGGCGGCATGGCCGCCGCCATCGAGGCCTACCGCTCGGCCCCGACCCCGAACGTCATCATCCTGGAGACCGAAGGCCGCAACGACATTCTCGCCGGACTCGACCAGCTCGCCTCCGTTTGCGACGCCGGAACCCGCGTGATCGTGGTCGGGCGCATCAACGACGTCATGCTCTATCGCGAACTGGTGCGCCGCGGCGTCAGCGACTACGTCATCGCCCCGGTCAACGCCATCGACGTCGTGCGCTCGGTCTGCAACCTGTTCTCGTCGCCGGAAGCCAAGGCCGTCGGCCGCATCATCGCCGTCGTCGGCGCCAAGGGCGGCGTCGGCGCATCGACCGTTGCCCACAACGTCGCCTGGGCGATCGCGCGCGATCTGGCGCTGGATTCGGTGGTCGCCGATCTCGACCTAGCCTTCGGCACCGCCGGGCTCGACTACAACCAGGATCCGCCGCAGGGCATCGCGGACGCGGTGTTCTCGCCCGACCGGATCGATACCGCGTTCCTCGACCGCCTGCTGTCGAAATGCACCGATCATCTCAGCCTGCTGGCGGCGCCGGCGACGCTCGACCGTGTCTACGATTTCGGCGCCGAGGCATTCGATTCGATCTTCGACACGCTTCGCACCACCATGCCCTGCATCGTGCTCGACGTTCCCCATCAATGGTCGGGATGGACCAAGCGCGCCTTGATCGCGGCCGACGACATCCTGATCGTCGCGGCGCCCGATCTCGCCAATCTGCGAAACACCAAGAACATCTTCGACCTCCTGAAAGCATCGCGGCCGAACGACCGCGCGCCGCTCTACTGCCTCAACCAGGTCGGCATCCCGAAGCGGCCGGAGATCCCCGCCGCCGAGTTCGCCAAGGCGATCGAAAACCACCCGATCGCCACCATCCCGTTCGAGCCGCAAATCTTCGGCTCGGCCGCCAATAACGGCCAGATGATCGCGGAAATCTCCGCGACTCATCGCACCACCGAGATGTTTCTGCAGATCGCGCAGCGGCTCACCGGCCGCGGCGAGACCAAGAAGCCGAAGAGTTCGTTGCTGTCACCTTTGATCGAGAAGTTGCGGGCCAAGAAGTAGACAGCCCGCGTGGAGTGCCATCGTGTTCGGTAAGCGTAGCGGAAATGATAGTGATACGCGGGTAATGAAACCCGCCATTCAGGCGCCGGAGCCGGCGGCTGCGCCGGTCGTTGCGCGCGAGATGGCCGCGCCGGCCGTCGCTTCGCCCTCAATCGCGCCCAAGGCGCCGCCACCGCCCGCCCCCACCATGGAGGCGCGGCGTTCCGACAATTACTACCAGGTCAAGGCGACCATCTTCGGCGCCTTGATCGAGGCGATCGACCTCGCCCAGCTCGCCAAGCTCGACGGCGAGTCCGCGCGCGAGGAAATCCGCGACATCGTCAACGAAATCATCGCGATCAAGAACATCGTGATGTCGATTGCCGAGCAGGAAGAGCTGCTCGACGACATCTGCAACGACGTGCTCGGCTACGGCCCGCTGGAGCCGCTGTTGTCGCGCGACGACATCGCCGACATCATGGTCAACGGGGCCGGCACGGTGTTCATCGAAGTCGGCGGCAAGATCCAGAAGACCGGCATCCGCTTCCGCGACAACCAGCAGCTTCTCAACATCTGCCAGCGCATCGTCAGCCAGGTCGGCCGGCGCGTCGACGAATCCTCACCGATCTGCGACGCCCGCCTCGCCGACGGCAGCCGCGTCAACGCCATCGTGCCGCCGCTGGCAATCGACGGCCCTGCGCTCACCATTCGTAAGTTCAAGAAGGACAAGCTGACGCTTGACCAGCTGGTCAAGTTCGGCGCGATCTCGCCGGAAGGCGCGCAGATCCTGCAGATCATCGGCCGCGTCCGCTGCAACGTGCTGATTTCCGGCGGCACCGGCTCCGGCAAGACCACCCTGTTGAACTGCCTGACCAACTATATCGAGCATGACGAGCGCGTCATCACCTGCGAGGACGCCGCCGAGCTTCAATTGCAGCAGCCTCACGTGGTACGGCTGGAAACCCGCCCGCCCAACATCGAGGGCGAGGGCCAGGTCACGATGCGCGAGCTGGTCCGCAACTGCCTGCGTATGCGCCCCGAACGCATCATCGTCGGCGAAGTCCGCGGACCCGAGGCGTTCGACCTGCTGCAGGCCATGAACACCGGCCACGACGGCTCGATGGGAACGTTGCACGCCAACAATCCCCGCGAAGCCCTGTCGCGCTGCGAATCGATGATCACGATGGGCGGTTTCTCTCTGCCCTCGCGCACCATCCGCGAGATGATCTGCGCCTCGATCGACGTCATCGTGCAGGCCGCGCGCCTGCGCGACGGTTCACGCCGCATCACCCACATCACCGAGGTGATGGGCATGGAAGGCGACACCATCATCACCCAGGACGTGTTCCTGTATGACATGCTGGGCGAAGACGCGAACGGCAAGATCATCGGACGGCACCGCTCGACCGGCATCGGCCGTCCGAAGTTCTGGGAACGCGCGCGATACTACAACGAAGAGAAGCGGCTTGCGGCCGCGCTCGATGCCGCCGAAGTCATCGAGAAAGTTTGAGGAAGGTAACAAGCATGCAGGCACTCGCACTGGCCTTCCTCGCCGCCACCGCCCTCGGCGGCCTGGCATGGGTATTCATCTATCCGCTGCTGTCGGGCGAGCGGAAGGCCGAATCGCGCCGCGCCTCGATCGCCCGGAACGACGCTCCGGCGCGCCAGGCCGAAAAGAGCCAGCGCTCGCGCCGCGAACAGGTCGAAGGATCGCTCAAGGAACTCGACGCCCGCCGCAAGAAGGACAAGACCGTCGCGCTGTCGACCCGCCTCGCCCAGGCCGGCCTGGGGTCCTGGACGACGCAGAAATTCTGGATCGTTTCCGGCGTCCTCGCCGTGGTCGGCTTCGTGGTTGCATTCGTCGTCGGCGGCTCCCCGCTGGGCGCCATCGTGATGGCTTTCGGCACGGGACTCGGTCTGCCGCGATGGCTGCTCAGCTATCTCAAGAAACGGCGCGAGAAGGCGTTTCTGAAGGCGCTCCCCGATGCCGTCGACGTCATCGTGCGCGGCATCAAGGCCGGCCTGCCGCTGTTCGAATCGATCAAGGTGGTCGCGGCCGACTCGCCGGAGCCGCTCAGGAGCGAGTTCAACGCCATCATCGAAACGCAGACCATCGGCATGCCGCTCGGCGAAGCCTGCGGGCGGCTGTACGAGCGGATGCCGGTGCCGGAGGCGAACTTCTTCGGCATCGTGGTCGCGATCCAGCAGAAGTCCGGCGGCAACCTGTCGGAAGCGCTCGGCAACCTCTCCAAGGTGCTGCGCGACCGCAAGAAGATGGCGGAGAAGATTCAGGCGATGTCGACGGAAGCAAAGGCCTCCGCCGGCATCATCGGCTCGCTGCCGCCGATCGTGATGCTGCTGGTCTGGCTTTCGACGCCTGACTACATCTCGCTGCTTTGGACCCACCATATCGGCCAGTTCATGCTGGTGTGCTGCGTCGGCTGGATGTCGATCGGCATCATGGTGATGAAGAAAATGATCAACTTCGATTTCTGACGGTAACGGCCATGATTGATATTGTGATCGCCAAGATGCACGATGCGCGGTTCATGACCATGCTGCTTGCCGCCATCGCAGCAAGCGCGACCGCCTATACGCTGATCATGCCGCTGTTTGCCGGCGAAGGGCTTGCCAAGCGCATGAAGGCGGTCGCTAGCGAGCGCGAGCGGCTCAGGCAGCGCGAGCGCGAGCGGCTCAACAAGTCGGAAAAGGTGTCGCTGCGGCAAACCCCGAAGCAGCTCGTTTCCAAGGTGGTGGAAGACTTCAACCTGACCAAATGGCTGGCGCAGGAAGCCGCGCGCGACAAGCTGATCATGGCCGGTTACCGCGGCCACGCGCCGTACGTCACCTTCCTGTTCGCCCGCGCGGTGACGCCGATCGTGCTGTTCCTCGGCGCGGCTCTCTACGTGTTCGTGATCACGCAGATGGACAAGCCGTTGACGATCAAGCTCGGCATCTGCATCGGCGCCGCCTATCTCGGATTGCAGGCGCCGATGTTGTTCCTGAAGAACGCCATCAGTAAGCGCCAGCTCAACATCAAGCGCGCCTTTCCCGACGCGCTCGACCTCCTGCTGATCTGCATCGAGTCCGGCATGTCCGTGGAAGTCGCCTTCCGCAAGGTCTCAGCCGAGATCGCCTCGCAATCGCTCGCGCTGTCGGAGGAGTTCGCGCTGACCACGGCGGAACTATCCTACCTGCAGGACCGCAAGGTGGCCTACGAGAATCTCGCCAAGCGCACCGGCCTCGAGGGCGTGAAATCGGTCTGTCTGGCGCTGATGCAGTCGGAACGCTACGGCACCCCGCTCGGCCAGAGCCTGCGCGTGATGGCGCAGGAAAACCGCGACATGCGGATGACCGAGGCCGAGAAGAAGGCGGCCGCGCTGCCGCCGAAGTTGACCGTGCCGATGATCCTGTTCTTCCTGCCGTGCCTTTTCATCGTCATTCTCGGACCGACCTACATCAAGCTCCAGATGATGCCGTGAGGTGAGCGCGCAACCGTGCAATGCGCCGACTTGCGCGCTTCGAAGGACGGCTCACATCTCCAACTTTGGTTAGAGAAGCTCAATCCGGCCGGTTGAGGGCCGCGACCGGGACGGTCGCCTTGCTGCCGGGAGGACGCGAATTGTCCTTGTCCTTGCGGCTCAGCATTTCCCGCAGGTAAGCCACGTTGGCGGCCGCCTCGTCGGCGGGCAGATCGCCCTTGGCGATGGTCTCGGCCTCCGCGAAGCGGCCCTGCAGGCCGACGACGAGCGCGAGATTCTGGCGCACCCGTCCGTCGGCGCGCGGATTGGAATAGGCGCGCCGCAGCGTTTCCTCGGCTTGCGCCAATTCCCGCGTCAGCATGTAGGAGAGGCCGAGATTGGACAGCACCGACGGCTCTTCCGGCACGATCTTCAGCGCAGCCGTATAATAGCGGCGGGCCTCCTCGTGCTTGGCCATCTTGTCGAGCGTGGTGCCCTGCACCGAAAGAATGCGCCAGTCCGGATTGGTCGGCGAATGCGCGCGGCTCAGCACATCGAACGCGGCCTGCGAATTGCCGTTGTCGGCAAGCGCGCGACCGTAGGCGGCGAGCAGCGCCTTGTTGCCAGGATGGGCGATGGTAGCCTGTTCGAGCACGGCGGCGGCCTGCGCCCGCTGGCCGGTGGCGCGGAGCGCCTGGCCGTAACCCAGCGCCGCCTCGGCATCCTTGGGATTGGCGCGGTATCGCTCGCCATAGACCTCGGCCGCCCGGCGCGGATCGTCGGGAACGGCCTGTGCCTTGAATGACGAGGAGGTCAGCGACCCCGTGATGTCGGACATGGTCTGGCAGCCGCCAAGGCCTGCGGCCAGAACCGCCGTGACGGCGGCCGAGGTCAGGAACCGGGCAAGAGATCCGGCGTGGCGGGGCTGTCGACGCATGGCACTTCAACTCACGGGATTGGCGGACGAATGGAGCCGTACGAGCCAGCAATAGAGTGTTAACCCTAACGGCCGGTTAATCGGCCGTGCTATGCCAGCTTTACCACACCGTCCTGCCCCGTCCCCTTCGCGAGACAAGCATGCCATTCCCGTTCGAGACCGCGCCCACCGCCTCCGCCATTCCGATTACCTTCGCCACCAAAACGAGTTGGAGCGCAATCGCCAAAGACCTTCCCGAGCATGCGCGGCAGTTTGCCCTTGCCAATGATTTCACCGCCAAGCCCGGCAAATGCCTGACGCTGCCCGGGCCCGACGGGCAGATTGCGCAGGTCGTGTTCGGGCTCGAGGACGAGAGCAGCAAATCCCGCGACCTGTTCCGGCCCGGTGCGTTGCCCGGCCTGCTGCCGCCGGGCGTCTATCGCTTTGCCAACGCGCCACACGACATGCGCCTGGCGACGCTCGCCTTTGCGCTGGGGAGCTATCGTTTCGGCCGCTACCGCAAGGCGGAGAAGCCTGACGTTCGGCTGGTGCCGCGCGACGGCATCGATGTCGCCGATATCGCGCGGATGGCGGAAGCAGCCGCGCTGGCGCGCGATCTGATCAATACGCCGTCGAACGACATGGGGCCGGAGCAACTGGCTGATGCCGCGCAAGCGCTCGCGGCCCGCTTCGGCGCCGGGTTCAATTGCATCGTCGGCGACGATCTCGTGAAACAGAACTTTCCGCTTGTTTACGCCGTCGGCATGGCCTCGACGCGCCCCCCGCGCCTGATCGATCTGAGCTGGGGCGACCCCACCCATCCCAAGGTGACACTGGTCGGCAAGGGCGTCTGTTTCGATACCGGCGGGCTCGACATAAAACCGTCCAGCGGCATGCTGATCATGAAAAAGGACATGGGCGGTGCCGCCAACGTGCTGGCGCTGGCGCAGATGGTGATGGATGCGAAACTGAAGGTCCGCCTGCGCGTGCTGATTCCCGCGGTGGAGAACTCGGTCGCCGGCAACGCCTTCCGTCCGCTCGACATCTTCAAGTCCCGCAAGGGGCCGACGGTGGAGATCGGTAACACCGACGCCGAGGGACGGCTGGTGCTGGCAGATGCGCTGGCGCTGGCGGACGAAGAGAAGCCCGACCTGCTGGTCGACCTCGGCACCCTGACGGGTGCAGCGCGGGTGGCGCTCGGGCCGGATTTACCGCCCTTTTATACCCACGATGAGACGCTTGCCGAAATGGTCGCAGCCCACGCGAAACGGGAGAATGATCCGTTGTGGCGAATGCCGCTGTGGCCGCCCTATGATTCGTGGCTGGATTCGAAGGTCGCCGACATCAACAACGCGCCGTCCGGCGGCTTTGCCGGCTCGATCACCTGCGCGCTGTTCCTGCAGCGCTTCGTGACGGATGCAAAGAGCTGGCTGCATGTCGATATTTACGGCTGGACGCCGTCGGCGAAACCCGCGCGCCCCGAAGGCGGCGAATGCCAGGCCGCGCGCGCGATCTACAAACTGTTGAGCGAACGCTATGCATGATCCGCGCCTGACACCGGCACGGCCCGAGGTCGCCGCAAAATATCTCGAAGGCAGGGTGAACGCCGCGCGTTTCGTCGACGGCGAGGAATTTTGCGTGGCTGTGGCCATCGCGCCGCTGTGGGAAACACCGGCTGCGGGCGCCATGATGGCGACGCAGGCGCTGAAGGGCGAACGCGTCACGGTGTACGACCGCCATGGCGAAGGGCTCGCCTGGGGGCAGTTGAGCGGCGACGGCTACGTCGGTTGGATTCCGGATGCCGCGCTGGCAAAGCCGGTGGCCGCACCGACACACAAGATCACGGCGTTGCGCACATATGCTTTTCCCGGCCCCTCGATCAAGCTGCCGCCGGTCGAGACGCTCACGACGGGCGCAAGGGTGACCGTCATACGCGAAGACGGTGCCTTCGCGATAACCAGCGAAGGCTGGTATCTGCCGCGTCACCATGTCGGCAGTCTCGACGCCGTCGAAAAGGATTTTGTCGCGGTCGCCGAACGCTTTGTCGGCACGCCCTATCTCTGGGGCGGCAAGAGCTCGCTCGGCATCGATTGCTCCGGCCTCGTCCAGATCTCGCTCAACGCCGCCGGAACTGGCTGCCCGCGCGATAGCGATATGCAACAGGACGGCCTCGGCCGGTCGCTTGATGCGGCGGAGACGAAGAAGCTGCAGCGCGGCGATCTGATTTTCTGGAAGGGTCACGTCGCCATCGTCCGCGACGCCGACACCATCGTCCACGCCAATGCGCATCACATGGCGACGGTGATCGAGAGCACGCGGGAAGCGATCGCGCGGATCAAGGCGGCCGGCAGCGATGTGACGGCGATCAAGCGGCTCTGATGCAAAGAGAGGGCCTCATCCTTCGAGACGCCTGCTGCGCAGGCCCCTCATCAGGATGAGCGGAACATTGGACCCTCATGGTGAGGAGGCGCGAAGCGCCGTCTCGAACCATGAGGCCGGGATGCCGACAAAAGCGGGCTACGTAGCGGCCGCGTCGCCCGGCACAGCCTCGATTCGGAACGCAGCGGCGAACAGCGCGCGAGTATAGTCGCTCTTCGGATTCTTGAAGAGCTCCGCAGCGGGCCCCTCCTCCACCACCTTGCCGTGACGCATCACGATCAGATGGCTCGCCAGCGAAGCGACGACGCGCAGATCGTGCGAGATGAACATGTAGGTCAGGTCGCGCTTGCGCTGCAGTTCGCGCAACAGATCGACCATCTGCGCCTGGAACAGCATGTCCAGCGCTGAGGTCGGCTCGTCCAGCACGACGAAATTCGGCTCCAGCACCACCGCGCGCGCGATCGAGATGCGCTGGCGCTGGCCGCCGGAGAATTCATGCGGGTAGCGGAAGCGTGTCTCGGGGTCGAGGCCGACGTCCCGCAGCGCCTTGACGACGCGCGCCTCGCGCTCCTCATATGACAGCGACTTCTGGTGCACGGAAAGGCCTTCGGCGACGATATCGCCGACCGACATGCGCGGGCTCAGCGCGCCGAACGGATCCTGAAACACGATCTGCATGTCGCGGCGGTGCGGCAGCATGGCCTTGA
Source organism: Bradyrhizobium sp. WYCCWR15520 (assembly GCF_056174665.1). Lineage (NCBI taxonomy): Bacteria > Pseudomonadati > Pseudomonadota > Alphaproteobacteria > Hyphomicrobiales > Nitrobacteraceae > Bradyrhizobium > Bradyrhizobium sp. WYCCWR15520. Next base: position 58,282 of record NZ_JBWBWM010000030.1, on the reverse strand, counting down.
AGCGCAGGCCCTGGATGTTGTTGCCGAGGAACACGATCGGGCCGTCGGATGAAATCAGCCGGAGCAGCGCCAGCCCAAGCGTGGTCTTGCCCGAGCCCGATTCGCCGACGACACCGAGCGTCTCGCCCTTGCGCACCGCAAGGCTGACGCCGTCCACCGCCTTGATATGGCCAACGGTCGAGCGCAACAGCCCGCGCTTGATCGGAAACCAGACCTTGAGATTGTCGGCCGATATCACCACCGGCTCCTCGGGCCGCGGCGGCGCCGGGTCGGGCTTGGGCTCGGCCGCGAGCAGCGCGCGCGTATAGGCATGCTTCGGTGCGGTGAAGACCTGCTCGACCGGCCCCTGTTCGACGATCTTGCCTGAATTCATCACGCAGACGACGTCGGCGATGCGGCGGACGATGCCGAGGTCATGGGTGATGAACAGCATGCTCATGCCGAGCCGCGACCTGATCTCGGCGAGCAGCGCCAGGATCTGCGCCTGCACGGTGACATCGAGCGCGGTGGTCGGCTCGTCCGCGATCAGAAGGTCCGGCTCGTTGGCGAGCGCCATCGCGATCATGACGCGCTGGCGCTGGCCGCCGGACAATTGATGCGGATAGCTTTGCAGCCTCATTTCCGGATCGGGAATGCCGACCTGCGTCAACAGTTCGAGCGTCCGCGCCCGCGCCATCGACCCGCCGATGCCCCTATGCAGCGAGAGGATTTCCCCGATCTGCGCCTCGATGGTGTGGAGCGGATTGAGCGAGGTCATCGGCTCCTGAAAAATGATCGAGATGTCGTTGCCGCGGATTTCGCGCATCTCGCGCTCCGAGGCATTGAGCAGCTCGCGGCCCCTAAAATGGATTGTGCCGGAGGGATGCGAGGCGGCCGGATAAGGCAGCAGCTTCAGCACCGACAGCGCGCTGACGGACTTGCCGGAGCCGGATTCACCGACCAGCGCCACGCACTCGCCGCGCTTGATCGAGAACGACACATGATCGACGGCAATGCTGTTGCCGAACGCGACCGAGAGATCGCAGACATCGAGCAGCGGCTGGTTGATGGCGTCCATGTCGCTATCCCTGCCGGAACGTCTTGCGCGGATCGAAGGCATCGCGCACGCCCTCGCCGATGAAGATCAGGAGCGACAGCATAATCGCGACCGAGAAGAAGCCGGTGAAGCCGAGCCAGGGCGCCTGCACATTGGCCTTGCCTTGCGCGAGCAGCTCGCCTAGCGACGGCGAGCCCGGCGGCAGGCCGAAGCCGAGGAAATCGAGTGCGGTCAGCGTCATCACCGAGGACGACACGATGAACGGCAGGAAGGTCATCGTCGCCACCATCGCGTTCGGCAGCAAATGCCGGAACATGATGATGCCATTGGAGACGCCGAGCGCGCGCGCGGCCTGGATGTATTCGAAATTGCGCCCGCGCAGAAATTCCGCACGCACGAGGCCCACCAGGGACGTCCAGGAGAACAGCAAGAGAATGCCGAGCAGCACGAAGAAGCCGGGCACCAGCACCGATGACAGGATCAGCAGCAGATAGAGCGAGGGGATCGCGCTCCAGATTTCGATGATGCGCTGGAAGATCAGATCGGTCCAGCCGCCGAAATAGCCCTGCACGCCGCCGGCGATGACGCCGATGATCGAGGACACGATGGTCAGCGTCAGGCCGAACAACACCGAGATGCGGAAGCCATAGATCAGCCGCGCCACCACGTCGCGGCCCTGATCGTCGGTGCCGAGCCAGTTATATTCGAGATCGCTGCAGCTCTTAAGGCCCTTCTTCTCGAGCACCGGCTTGCACTGCTCTTCTGTCAACATCCATGTCGGCTTCGACGGCGCCGGCGTCGGCAGGTCGAGATTATGGGTGGCGTAGGAATAGCGGATCAGCGGCCAGACGATCCAGCCGCCCTTGTCCGCAATCAGCTTCTGCAGATAGGGATCGCGGTAGTCGGCCGCGGTCTCGAAATCGCCGCCGAAGGTGGTTTCGGAATAGCTGACGAAAGCCGGCCAATAGAGTCTCCCGTCATACTTGAGCATGAAGGGGCGGTCGTTGGCGATCAGCTCCGCGAACAGCGAGATCACGAACAGCGCGAGGAAGATCCAGAGCGACCAGTAGCCACGGCGGTTGGCCTTGAAGTTCTGCCAGCGCCGGCGGTTGAGCGGCGACATCGCAAGGGGATGACGCGAGACCGGCACGGCGGCGCCGAGCGGCGACTGCGTCTTGGTCTCGATCGGCTGCGGGGCGAGCACCGTCATCAGACCTCCCGCGCCTCGAAATCGATTCTTGGATCGATCCACATATAGGCGAGGTCGGAGATCAGCCCCACCACAAGACCCACAAGGGAAAAGATGAACAGCGTGCCGAACACGACCGGATAGTCGCGGTTGAGCACGCTCTCGAAGCCGAGCAGGCCGAGTCCATCGAGCGAGAAGATGGTCTCGATCAGCAGCGAGCCGGAGAAGAATGCGCCAATGAATGCACCGGGAAAGCCCGCGATCACGATCAGCATGGCGTTGCGGAAGATATGGCCGTAGAGCACCTGCCCCTCGCCGCAGCCCTTGGCGCGCGCGGTCATCACATACTGCTTCCTGATTTCATCGAGGAACGAGTTCTTGGTCAGCAGTGTCATGGTGGCAAAGGCACCCAGGCCCATGGCGATCAGGGGCAGCGTGAGGTGCCAGAAATAGTCGATGATCTTCCAGTACCAGGGAAACTGTGCCCAGCCATCCGAGGTCAAGCCGCGCAACGGGAACACGTTGAAGAACGAGCCGCCCGCAAACAGGATGATCAGCAGGATCGCGAACAGGAATCCGGGAATCGCAAACCCGATGATGATCACCGCTGACGTCCACGTATCGAAGCGCGAGCCATCCGCGACCGCCTTGCGAACGCCCAGCGGAATCGAGATCAGGTAGGTCAGCAGCGTCAACCAGAGACCGAGCGATATCGAGACCGGCAGCTTCTCCTTGATCAGTTGCACCACGGTGGTGTCACGAAAGTAGCTCTTGCCGAAATCGAAGCGGGCGAAATTCCACACCATCAGCGCAAAGCGCTCATGCGCAGGCTTGTCGAAACCGAACTGCTTTTCGAGGTTCTTGATGAAATCCGGATCAAGTCCCTGCGCGCCGCGGTATTTCGAATTGACGGCGTCCGCCGCCGCGCCGGCCTGGGGCCGCGCACCGAAATCGCCGCCGGAGGAGCCCGACACACGAGAGGCGGCCCCGGTGTCTGCGCCCGAGAGCTGCGCAATCACGCGTTCGACCGGCCCGCCGGGCGCGAACTGCACGACCACGAAGGAGACTAACAGGATGCCGAGCAATGTCGGCAGCATCAGGAGAACGCGGCGGGCTATATAGGCGGCCATGGACTATTTCGCCTGCTCGAGTTTTGCGGCCTTTGCCGATTCGTACCACCAGGTTTCCGGCGCGCCGCGGGCATAGCGGGGCTTCGTCGGCGGGAAACCGAACTGATCCCAATAGGCGATCCAGTGCGAAGCCTTGTTCCAGTGCGGAATCCAGTAACGGCCGGAGCGCAGCACACGATCGAGGGCACGGCAGGTGTTGTTCAGTTCGGCCTGCGTCTGCGCACCCACCGCTTTCTCGACCAGCGCATCGACGACCGGATCGGCGATTCCGGCAAGGTTATTGGAGCCCTTGGTTTTGGCGGAATCGCTTGAGAAATAGTTGCGCAGCGAGCTTCCCGGAATTTGCGGGAAGATGAATCGCGCGATGGCGATATCGAAGTCGAAATCCTTGAGCCGTACCTCGGCCTGCGCCGGGTCGACCAGGCGAATGTTTGCATCGATGCCGAGCACACGAAGATTCTTGATGAAGGTCTGGTGGTGCGGCTCGAACGAACGCTCGGTCAGCAGGAATTCGGCCGAAAACTGTTCGCCCTTCGCGTTAAGCCGGCGGCCGTCCTTCACGGTCCAGCCCGCGGCATTGAGCAGTTCACCGGCGCTGCGCAAGAGCTTGCGATCCTGTCCGGACCCGTCAGTCTCCGGAGGTATCCATGCCGGTCCGAACACTTCCGGCAGCAGACGGTCGCGGAACGGCTCGAGCAATGCGATCTCTTCTGGCGACGGCTCGCTTCGCGCCATCATGTCGGAATTCTGGAACACCGAATGCGTGCGCTGGTAAGAACCATACATCAGGTTCTTGTTGGTCCATTCGAAGTCGAAGGCGATCGTCAATGCCTCGCGAACGCGCCTGTCCTTGAATTTGTCCCGCCGCGTGTTGAGCAGCCAGCCCTGCGCGCCGGAGGGGCGCTCGTCCGAAATGACGTCCCGCTTGACGCGGCCGTCGCGGATCGCAGGAAAATCGTAGCGCGTGGCCCAGACTCGCGAGGTGAACTCCTCGCGGAACAGGTAGTTGCGACCGGTGAAGGCCTCGAAGCCGGCTTCGCGGTCCCGGTAATACTCGTCCCGCACGATATCGAAATTGTACAGGCCGCGACAAACCGGGAGGTTCTGCCCCCACCAGTTCTTCACCCGCTCGAATTCCACGAAGCGCCCCTGCTCGAACCGGGCGACGCGATAGGGACCTGATCCGAGCGGCGCTTCCAGCGAGGTCTCGTCGAACGGCCGCGTCGAATAGTATTTCTCCGAGAAAATCGGCATCGCCGCCGCAAGCGCCGGCATGTCGAGGCCGCGGGCCGGCTGGAAACGCAACTGGACCGTCCGCTTGTCCTCGACGGTGGCATCGGCGAGATCGCGCAGCACGGAAGCGTACGCAGGATGTCCCTTGCTCTTCAGCGTCGTCAGCGAAAACGCGACATCGGAGGCGGTGATTTCACTGCCGTCGTGAAAGGTAATCCCTGGACGCAACTGGAAACGGAAGACCAGTCCGTCGGGGGAGACGGTCAAATCCTCCGCCGCCAGGAGATAGACCGCGTCCGGCTCGTCGAACGCCCGCGCCATCAGCGATGCAAAAGTCAGCTCCATTCCGTTCGCCCTGTCGCCCTTTACGATAAAGGCGTTGAGCGAATTGAAGGTCGAGCCACCGGCGCCGACGAGTTGCGAGAACATCCCGCCTTTCGGTGCGTTCGCATTGACGTAGTCGAAACGACGAAAGTCGGCGGGATATTTCAGCTCGCCGAACGCCGAAAGACCGTGGAGCTTCTTGCCGCCATTATCCGCGAACGCGGGAGCGAGGCGTGCAGCCGCCAGCGCACCGACACCGAGACCGAGCACATGCCGGCGAGAGAATTGCGCCATGCGCAAGCTATCCTTCAAGAGCGCCTTCCGTTCCGCGCCGCCTTGTCGGCGTCGAACCACCATAGCGACGGAAAACCTGACTGACCGTATTTCGGCAATTCGGACGGCCTGCCGAAGCGATCCCAACGTGCGGTCCGGACCTTGGGATAATTCCACTGCGGCACGACATAGTGATTCCACAGCAGCACGCGATCGAGCGCCTTGGTCGCGGCAACAAGGTCATCCCGACCCTTGGCATAGATCAGCCGCTCGATCAATTTGTCGACCGCCGGATTCTTGATGCCGATGATATTGCGCGAACCCGCCATGTCGGCCGCCTGCGAACCCCAGAATTCGCGTTGTTCATTTCCGGGCGATAGCGATTCCGCCCACGACGAGACGACTACATCGAAATCCCAGCTACGGAGCCGGTTCTCATACTGTGTCGGATCGATCGTGCGCACGCTGACATTGATACCTAGCCGCTCCAGAGAGGGTTTGAAAAACAGCATGACCCGTTCGAAGGACGGGTCTGCACCAAGCAATTCGAGCGCAAATTGCGCTCCCGTCTTGCTATCGACCAGCTTCCGCTCGCGTACCTCATAGCCGGCTTCCTTGAGCAGGCGCAGCGCCTCACGAAGATTTTCGCGAACCGCTTCGGCACTGCCGCCGACCGGATTGGTATAGGGCTTCGTGAATACCTCGGGCGGCACATCCGCACGGACGGCTTCGAGTATTTCCAGCTCCGTGCCCTGCGGCAGGCCGCTTGAAGCCAGTTCAGTGCCATCGAAATAGCTGCTGATACGCTTGTACTGTCCGAAGAAGATCTGCTTGTTCATCTCCTCGAAGTCGAACGCAAAATTCAGCGCGCGACGCACCCGCGGATCCTTGAACTGGTCACGCCGGATATTCAGAGCGAACGCCTGCATGATTCCGGAACTGCGGTTCGGAAACTCCTCGAGCAGCACGCGCTTGTCATTGACGGCCGGAAAGTCGTAGGCCGTCGCCCAGTTCTTGGCGCTGTTTTCGGTTCGCCAATCAACCTGGTCGCCCTTGAAAGCCTCCAGCGCAACCGTCGAGTCCCGGAAATATTCCAGGCGCAGCTCGTCGAAATTGTTGATGCCGACATACGTGCTGAAATTGCGCCCCCAATGATCCTTTACCCGCTCCAGTGTCAGCGTCCTTCCCGGGACAAATTCCTTTATTCGGTAAGGGCCGGAGCCCAGCGGCTTCTCCAGCGTCGTCGTGGAGATATCGCGCTTGCGACCCTCGCTGTCGCTGCCCTCCCACCAATGCTTCGGCAGAATCGTGAGCTGTCCAACGATCTGCGGGAGCTCGCGATTGCCGGGCGCGTCGAAGCTGAATTTGATGTCGCGATCGCCGACTTTTTCGGCTTTCACCACGTGGCGATAGTAAGCCGAGTACTGCGGATGATGTTGCTTGAACGCATTAAGGGAGAAGATCACGTCGTCAGGCGTAACGGGCTTTCCGTCATGCCATTTCGCCTCTGGCCTGAGACGATACGAGACCCAGGAAAAATCGTCGGGGTGACTAACGGCTTCGGCCAATTCGCCGTACTCGGTCGAAACCTCATCCAGTGACTGCGTCATCAGAGATTCGTAGATCAGTTGAACGCCGGCTGCGAGCGAGCCTTTGACGCCAGCAACCACAAGGTTAAAGTTATCAAATGTCCCGACTTGGATCTGACGTACCGTGCCACCCTTGGGCGCGTCCGGATTGACGTAATCGAACCGCTTGAAGTCGGCCGGATACTTGATGTCGCCGAACAGCGATAGCGCGTGCCGCCAGGCCGGCTCGCCGCCTGCGCCTTGCGCCTTTGCGGCTTCGATGGGGGGAAGCGCCGTCGCAATGCCCAGCGCAGGAGCCAGAGCGGCAACCGCGCCGCCTTGGAGAAGATGTCGTCGGGTAATGGCCAAATGCAGAATTCCTGTTGCTGACGCCGGTATCCGTGCTGTCGATGTCCGCGGCGGCCCCAGACGCGAACCATGCAAGCACGAGGCCGAGTTAGTGAGGACCTAATATAAGGCAAGGGTTCGACGAATTACGTTGCTTTTTCCTCATGATAGCAGCTTGGGAACACCTTCGCTGCGGCGAATAGTCCCGGTAACAACTCCGCTAGCAACGATGTGATCCCACATAACAAAACGGCCAGGCAGTGCCTGGCCGTCAAGTTGTGGCAACGTCCACGCGGGACGGCCGAAATTTTACTTCGCCGCAGTCGGCAGCGGTGCCGGTTTTTCCGACAGCGAATTCAAATAGGCGATGACGTCGGCGCGCTCGCTGTCCTTCGCAATGCCGGCGAAGCCCATGGCCGTGCCCGGAACGAAAGCCTTGGGGTTGGCGAGGAACTTGTTGAGATCGTCAAAGCTCCAGTTTCCGCCCTTGGCCTTCAAGGCGGCCGAGAAGTTGAACCCGGCATGTCCCTGGCCCTTCGGCTCGTTGACGACGCCGTAGAGATTGGGACCAACGCGGTTCGGACCGCCCTTCTCGAAGGTGTGGCAGGCGGCGCACTTCTTGGCGGCGGCGGCGCCCTTCTCGACCGAGGCGGTCTGCAAAAGCTTCTCGATCGGCTCGGAGGGAGCTGCGGCTTCCTTGGCTCCGCCGGCCGTGGTTTCCTTCACGGCAATCTCGAAGCCCGGCTTTTCCGGTTTCACGGGGGCAAAAATCGCATGAGCGGCAAAGCTCGTCACCAGAACGACAAGGCAGGTGGCGAGGATGGCGCCGAGAATCTTGTTGAGTTCGAAGGAGTCCATAACGGATCAGGCTCCAGGGCCGGGAAGGTCGACTAGAGGCCGGCAAAACGGCCGCGGATGGGCGCGAGGAATCAGCCTTTCGCGCCGCACCCTCAGCAGGGTTGAGATATCGGTTTGCCCCGGCTCTGGCAACCCGTATAAACGCGCCGAATTTCATCCCATCCCCACCAAATCCACTAGTCCGGCCGGGCCCTCAGACGATGACCGATTCCCGCATTTTGGTGCTGATTCCCGCCCGGATGGCGGCGACCCGGCTGCCGGGCAAGCCGCTCCTGGATATCGCCGGCCTGCCCATGATCGTGCACGTGCTGCGGCGGGCCGAGGAGGCCAAAATCGGCCGGGTCGCGGTGGCGACCGATAGCCCCGAGATCGCCGGCGCGGTAAGGGCCGCCGGCGGCGAGGTGGTGATGACCCGCGCCTCCCATCCTTCCGGCTCCGACCGGATCCACGAGGCCATGCAGACGCTGGATCCGTCGGGTAAGGCCGAGATCGTGGTCAATCTGCAGGGCGATTTCCCGACGATCGCGCCGGACACCATCCGCGCCGCGCTGCCGCCGCTCGACGACCCCGCCGTCGATATTGCGACGCTCGCCTCGCAGATCCACACCCAGGAGGAGGACCTGGCCCCGAGCGTGGTGAAGGCGGTCGGCTCACCGATCGGCCCGAACCGGCTGCGCGCGCTCTATTTCACCCGCGCCACCGCGCCTCACGGTGACGGCCCCCGCTACCACCATATCGGCCTCTATGCCTACCGCCGCGCCGCGCTGGAGCGGTTCGTTGCCCTGCCCCCCTCGCCGCTGGAGCAGCAGGAAAAGCTCGAACAACTCCGCGCGCTGGAAGCCGGGATGCGGATCGACATCACCATCGTCGATAGCGTGCCGCGCGGGGTCGACACCCCGGCCGACCTTGAAACCGCCCGCAAAATACTAGCCAAGGCCTGACCGGCTGCTAAAAGGCCCGCCAGGAAAAACAGCATGACCAAAAAGCTCAAAATCGCATTCCAGGGCGAGCCTGGCGCCAATTCCCATATCGCCATCGTCGAGGCCTATCCGGACGCCGAACCGATGCCGTGCGCGACCTTCGAGGACGCCCTGTCGGCGATCTCCTCCGGCGAGGCCGATCTCGGCATGATTCCGATCGAGAATTCGGTGGCGGGGCGCGTTGCCGACATCCATCATTTGCTGCCGGCGTCCGGCCTGTTCATCGTCGGCGAATGGTTCTTGCCGGTCCGCCACCAATTAATGGCGCCGAAGGGGACAAAACTCTCCGACATCAAGACGGTCGAAAGCCACGTCCATGCGCTCGGCCAGTGCCGACGCATCATCCGCAAGCTCGGCATCAAGCCGATCGTGGCGGCCGACACCGCCGGCAGCGCCCGCGACGTCTCCGAGCGCAAGGACAAGAGCGTTGCCGCGATCGCCTCCCGCCTGGCGGCGCAAATCTACGGGCTCGATATCCTGGCCGAGGATGTCGAGGACGAAGCCCACAACACCACCCGCTTCGTGGTGCTCGCGCGCGAGGCGGATTGGGCCAAGCAAAACTCCGGCCCGCTGGTCACCACCTTTGTTTTCCGGGTGCGCAATTTGCCCGCCGCGCTCTACAAGGCGCTCGGCGGCTTCGCCACCAACGGCGTCAACATGACGAAGCTGGAAAGCTACATGGTCGACGGCAATTTCTTTGCGACCCAGTTTTATGCCGACGTCGATGGCCACCCCGACGACAAGGGCCTCGCCTTTGCGCTGGAGGAGCTGAAATTCTTCTCGCGTGAATTCCGTATCGTCGGCGTCTACCCCGCCCATCCGTTCCGCGCGACCTTCAGCGAGAAGCAGGATTGAGGAAGCGCACGCTTCTGCTCGCGTCCTCTAGTGCTCGCCCGTGAACCGGCGAACTTTGCGTGGGTGTGGAGAGCACAGACACGTAGATATTCCGACCGAACGCTAGCGGCGAACGGCGGCTTTGCAGGTCATTAGCGGCGCAGCCGTGAAGCGGCACCCGCGGCCGTTATCGGCGCGCGTACGCCGCCTCTCCAATCACCATCCGCGCCAGCCCCATCCTGGGTGCGGGCCCCATACCGGACGCGGCCCCCACACCCGGCGCGGCCCCCAAACTGGCGGGGCACCCCACGCATAGGCGCCGTGCCATCCCGGACGCCACACGGGACGCGGGCCCCACATGCCATAGGCGCCCCATCTTGGACCCGGACGCCACCAGCAGCGCCCCCACGCGTTGCAGACCCAGCGGACCTACTCGACATCATTGGATTGACGTGAAATCTGGTCGGCCTGCGGAAGGCCGTTCGGCATCGCGGCGGAAGCCGAGCTGGCGGTGAGCACAACGCCGCCGAGGGCGGCCAACCCAACAATAGCAGATTTCAGTTCCATGGCTTGTCTCCTTGGTTGGAGACCTCAACAACTTTTTTGGCAACGTTTGGTTGCTCGTCCGATCCGAAACCAGCACAGGGTATGCTCAAAAAATGAGATGGAGAGGTGATCACGATCTGGAGGACGATCCGAAAAAGCGCGTAGCGGTTTTCCGAAAAATCATCTCAAACAAGACAAGCGGGATGACGCATTCGAAGAAGAGTAATTGGCTTTACGCCGCCACTTTCTTGTTCAGCCCAAACGCGTCGGCCAGCAGACTATACGATTTCTTCCGCGCGTCGTGGTCGTAGACGGCGGTGATGATCATCAGTTCATCCGGCTGGCTCGCCGTGATCATCGGCTGCAGCTTTGCCATGATGGTTGCCGGACTGCCGACGAAAAACCGTGAACGGTTGCGGGCGATCGAGGCGCGTTCGGCGTCCGTATAATCATAGGCCAGGGCCTCTTCGACGCTCGGCAGCGGCAGATATTGTCCGCGGTCGCGGCGCAGGCGGTTGAGGTCCATCGAGGTCGCGAGTGTTTCGGCTTCCGCATCGGTTTCGGCGGCGACCGCTGCGACGGCGAGGATTCCGTGGGGGCCTTCCCGCCAGCCGGACGGCTTGAAGTGGCTGCGGTAGTTGGTCATCGCTGCGATCGCGTCATAGGACGCAAAATGATGCGCGAACGCGAAGCCCATGCCGACCTGCGCCGCCAATTCCGAACTGTAGTCGGAGGAGCCGAGCAGCCAGATCGGCGGCAGCGGCGTGTCGTCGGGCATCGCCACCACATTGTTGTAGGGATGGCCGGCGGGGAAACCGCGGGTTTCCCACAACACCAGCTCACTCAGCCGTTCGAGAAAATCGTCGCCCTCGCGGCGATCGAGCCGGCTGCGCAGCGCGTGCGCCGTGGCGCCATCGGTGCCAGGGGCGCGCCCCAGGCCGAGATCGATGCGGCCGGGAAACAGCGCTTCCAGCATCTTGAAGCGCTCGGCCACCACCAGCGGCGCATGGTTGGGCAGCATCACGCCGCCCGAGCCAACGCGGATGTTCTTCGTCACCGCCGCGATCTGACCGATCATCAGGTCGGGCGCGGGGCTCGCCACCGAGGCCAGGTTGTGATGCTCGGCGAGCCAGTACCTGACATAGCCGAGCCCATCGACATGGCGCGCCAGATCGATGCTGTTCTGCAGCGCGTGGGCCGGGCGGGTGCCAGTGGTGACGACGGAGAGGTCGAGGACTGAAAGCGGGATCATGGCGCTAAACTAGTGCGGCAATCGAAGGCGACAAAGGCCCGGTCGGCGCAGATCAGGCCCGCACTTGTGGGGAAAGGAGTAATGGGTCGCTACCAAAGAGTGGGACAAAAGCAGACAGAATCCATATATTTCACTCTGCCCAACGAATTGCGCCGAGCTGAACACAGACCAAACCAAAATTCATCTTATTGTTTTTACTTCATAAATATAGGATCAATCTAAACCCACCGCCCGTTCTACCGTCACCTCACATCGTCAATTATTTTGATAAAGTGGGCTACTTCCCATATCCGATGGGCTGTTTGGTCGGACCTGTTTGGCCTATTTTTAGCTGACTGCCGCTAGGCCTGATGTCCGCCGATCGTTCCGGAGCTTTGTGAGTGCCATGACCGACTTTACGCCCCCCGCATTCGACGGCCATCGCACGCTGCATTCGCCCCGGATCTCCTTCGAGTTTTTTCCGCCCAAGACCGAGGAGATGGAGCGCAGCCTGTGGGAGACCATCAACCGGCTGGCGCCGCTGACGCCGAATTTCGTCTCCGTGACCTATGGCGCCGGGGGATCGACCCGTGAGCGCACCCATTCGACCATCGCGCGCATCCTCAAAGAGACCAGCCTGGTCCCGGCGGCGCATCTGACCTGCGTCGGCGCGCCGAAGGGCGAGATCGACGACGTGGTGGCCCGCTATCACGAGATCGGCGTCCGCCATATCGTCGCCCTGCGCGGCGACCCCACCACCGGCATCGGCACCGCCTATCACGCTCATCCCGACGGCTATCAGAGTTCGCCCGACCTGATCGAAGGCATCAAGAAGCGCTATCCCGATATTGAGATCTCGGTTTCGGCCTATCCAGAAAAGCATCCGGAGAGCCCGACCATCGATGCCGATATCGACACGTTGAAGGCCAAGGTCGACGCCGGCGCGGCGCGGGCCATCACACAGGTGTTCTTCGATAACGACCTCTACTTCCGCTACCTCGATCGCGTCCGCGCCCGTGGCATCGATATTCCCGTCGTGCCCGGCATCATGCCGATGCACAATTTCAAGCAGGCGCGCAGCTTCGTGACCCGTGCGGGCACCACGGTGCCGGACTGGCTCGCCGACAAGTTCGAAGGGCTCGACGACGACGCCGATACACGCAAGCTGGTAGCTGCCACCGTTGTGGCCGGCCAGGTGCACAAACTCGCCAAGCATGGCGTCGACACCTTTCACTTCTACACCATGAACCGCGCGGACCTCGTGTTCGCGATCAGCCATCTGCTGGGCATTCGCCCCAATGCCGCACAGAAAGCCGCCTGATCCGATGAGTGTTTCGATTTCGCCCAAGATTTCGCCAAAGCGTACCGCCCTGCTCGCCGCCGCGCGCGAGCGCATTCTGGTGCTCGACGGCGCCATGGGCACGATGATCCAGGGCCTGCAGTTCGACGAAACAGCGTTTCGCGGCGATCGCTTCAAGGACTTCCATCGCGACGTCAGGGGCAATAACGACCTCTTGATCCTGACGCAGCCGAAGGCGATCGAGGACGTTCACGCGGCCTATCTGCGCGCGGGCGCCGACATCGTCGCCACCAACACCTTCTCCTCGACCTCGATCGCGCAGGCCGACTACGACATGTCGGACCTCGCCTATGAGCTGAACCGCGACGGCGCCAAGCTGGCGCGTGCTGCCGCCGAGCGCGTCTCGGCCGAGGACGGCAAGCCGCGTTTCGTGGCTGGTGCGCTGGGCCCAACCAACCGCACCGCCTCGATCTCGCCCGACGTTTCCAATCCCGGCTATCGCGCCGTCACCTTCGACGATCTGCGCAAGGCCTATGGCGAACAGGTCAACGGCCTGCTCGACGGCGGCGCCGACCTGCTGCTGGTCGAAACCATCTTCGATACGCTGAACGCCAAGGCCGCGCTCTACGCGATCTCCGAAATTACTGAGGAACGCGGCATCGACGTGCCCGTGATGATCTCGGGCACCATCACCGACAAGTCCGGCCGCCTGCTGTCGGGGCAATTGCCGGAAGCGTTCTGGAATTCGATCCGCCACGCCAGGCCGATCACCGTCGGCTTCAACTGCGCGCTGGGCGCGGAAGACCTTCGCGCCCATATCGCCGATATCGGCCGCGTCGCCGATACTCTAATTTGCGCTTACCCGAATGCCGGCCTGCCCAATGAGTTCGGCCAGTATGACGAGACACCGGAATACATGGCGCGGCTGATCGGCGAGTTCGCCGAGGCCGGCCTCGTCAACATCGTCGGTGGCTGCTGCGGTACCACGCCGGACCATATCGCAGCGATTGCGGCGGCCGTCGCCCCGCACAAGCCGCGCATTGTGCCTACGATCGAGCCGCGGCTGCGGCTGTCGGGCCTCGAGCCGTTCGAGCTGACGCCCGCGATTCCCTTTGTGAACGTCGGCGAGCGCACCAACGTCACCGGCTCGGCAAAATTCCGCAAGCTGATCACCGCGGGCGATTACACCGCGGCGCTGCAGGTGGCGCGCGACCAGGTCGAGAACGGCGCGCAGATCATCGACGTCAACATGGACGAGGGCCTGCTTGATTCCGAAGCCGCGATGGTGACGTTCCTCAACCTCGTCGCCGCCGAGCCCGATATCGCCCGCGTCCCTGTCATGGTCGACTCCTCGAAGTTCCACGTGATCGAGGCCGGCCTGAAATGCGTTCAGGGCAAGCCAGTCGTGAATTCGATCTCGATGAAGGAAGGCGTGGAGAAATTCATCCACGAGGCCCGCATTGCGCGCCGCCATGGCGCGGCCGTCGTGGTGATGGCGTTCGACGAAGTCGGCCAGGCCGACACGTTCGCGCGCAAGACCGAGATCTGCAAGCGCGCCTATGACATCCTGGTCAACGAGGTCGGCTTCCCGCCTGAGGACATCATCTTCGATCCGAACATCTTTGCGATCGCGACGGGACTGGAAGAGCACAACAATTACGGCGTCGATTTCATCGAGGCGACGCGCTGGATCCGCCAGAACCTGCCGGGCGCGCATGTCTCCGGCGGCGTCTCTAACCTCTCGTTCTCGTTCCGCGGCAATGAGCCGGTGCGCGAGGCGATGCATTCGGTGTTCCTGTATCACGCCATTCACGCCGGCATGGACATGGGCATCGTCAATGCCGGGCAGATGATCGTCTATGACGATATCGATCCCGAGCTGCGCCAGGTGTGCGAGGACGTTATCCTCAACCGCGATCCAGGCGCGGCCGAGCGGCTGTTGGCGCTGGCGGAAAAATTCCGCGGCAAGGAGAAGCAGAGCAAGGAGCAGGATCTCGCCTGGCGCGAATGGCCGGTCGAGAAGCGGCTATCGCATGCCTTGGTACACGGCATCACCGAATTCATCGAAGAGGATACCGAGGCCGCGCGCAAAACGGTGGAACGTCCGCTGAACGTGATCGAAGGGCCACTGATGGCCGGCATGAACATCGTCGGCGACCTCTTTGGTGACGGAAAAATGTTCCTGCCGCAGGTGGTGAAGTCCGCCCGCGTGATGAAGCAGGCGGTTGCCTATCTGATGCCGTTCATGGAAGAGGAGAAGGCACGCAACCTCGCCAATGGCGTGACCAGCGACGGCCGCAACGCTGCCGGCAAGATCGTGCTCGCGACCGTCAAGGGCGACGTCCACGACATCGGCAAGAACATTGTCGGTATCGTGCTGCAATGTAACAATTTCGAGGTGATCGATCTCGGCGTCATGGTGCCCGCCAACAAGATCATCGAGACCGCAAAAACGGAAGGCGCCGATATTATCGGACTGTCCGGCCTGATCACGCCGTCGCTCGACGAGATGAGCTTTCTGGCCGGCGAGATGCAGCGGCAGGGCATGAAGATGCCGCTGTTGATCGGCGGCGCCACGACGAGCCGCGTCCACACCGCTGTCAAGATCGACCCGAACTACAAGGGCGGCCCGGTGGTGCATGTCAACGATGCCAGCCGCGCCGTCGGCGTCGCGTCCTCGCTGCTATCGCCCGACAAGCGCGAGGCCTATGCCGCCGACATCCGCGCCGAGTACGCCAAGATTTCCGACGCGCATTTCCGCGCGCAGGCCGACAAGAAGCGGCTGAAGCTGGCAGATGCACGCGCCAACGCGGTCAAGGCCGACTTTGCCAAAACGCCGCCGAAGAAGCCTTCGTTCCTCGGCATCAAGAGCTTTGACGCCTACGATCTGGCGGAGCTGGCCGAATACATCGATTGGACGCCCTTCTTCCAGACCTGGGAATTGACCGGACGCTTCCCGGCCATCCTCGACGACCCCAAGATCGGCGAAGTCGCACGCTCGCTCTATGACGACGCGCGCAAGATGCTGGAGCGCATCATCAAGGAGAAATGGTTTACCGCGCGCGCAACGATCGGCTTCTGGCCGGCCAATGCCGAGGGCGACGATATCGCTGTCTATGCCGACGATACGCGGAGGAAGAAGATCGCGACCTTCCACACGCTGCGCCAGCAGTTGGAGAAGCGCGAAGGCCGCTTCAACGCGGCGCTGTCGGATTTCATCGCGCCCGCGTCTTCGGGCGTATCGGACTATATCGGCGGCTTCGTCGTCACCGCGGGCATCGGCGAGGACGCGGTCGCCGACCGCTTCAAGAACGCCAATGACGATTACTCCTCGATCCTGTGCAAGGCGCTGGCCGACCGTCTGGCCGAAGCCTTTGCCGAGCGGATGCACCAGCGCGTCCGCAAGGAGTTCTGGGGCTACGCACCGGACGAGGCGCTGACGTCGGATCAGTTGATCCTTGAGCAATATGCCGGCATCCGCCCCGCGCCCGGCTATCCCGCGCAGCCCGATCACACCGAAAAGGCGACGCTGTTCCGCCTCTTGGATGCGGAAAGCACCGCCGGCGTGAAATTGACCGAGAGCTTTGCGATGTGGCCGGGCTCGTCGGTATCGGGGCTTTATTTCTCCCATCCCGAAAGCTTCTATTTCGGCGTCGGCAAGATCGAGCGCGACCAGGTCGAGGACTATGCCGCGCGCAAGGGCATGAGCGTCGCCGAGACCGAGCGCTGGCTGGCGCCGGTGCTGAACTACATTCCGTCGCAGGAACAGGCGAAGGCGAAGCCGGCACCGGTCGCGGAAATCGTGCCCGCCAACGATGTTGCCTCGCATCCGCCCGGCTGCACCTGCGCTGTGCATTTAGCCTGGCGCAAAAAGGCCGTGGGGGCGGGCTGAGCTCTTACAGTCTCTCCGCGCAAACAGTACCCGAGTTGAACGACTGTCACCCCGCCCCGTCTCGCATTTCGCTACGCTCCATGCGAGCCGACCCTCCCCCTCCAGGGGAGGGTAAGCAGCAACATCGGCACAACTCCCTCGTCATCACCGGGCTTGACCCGGTGATCCATCTTCACAAGAGTCCTGCGAAAGCGATGGATGCCCGGATCAAGTCCGGGCATGACGGAGTTTGTATTCCCATGAAATTCTTCTCGTTCTGGCGATCGCTGGCGAGCTTTCGCGTGCGCATCGCGCTCAATCTGAAAAATGTGCCGGCCGAGGTGATCTTCGTCGACATCGACGCCAATGCGCATCGCGAAGCCGACTATCGCAAGGTCAATCCGCAGATGGCGCTGCCGGCGCTGGTTGAGGATGACGGCACCACGCTATTCCAGTCGCTCGCCATCCTCGAATATCTCGACGAGAAGTATCCCTCCCCGCCGCTGCTGCCCACTGACCCCAACGGCCGCGCCCGCGTGCGTGCGCTGGCGCTGATGGTGGCCTGCGAGGGCCATCCGCTGCTGACACCGCGGGTGCGCCGCTATCTCGATCACGAACTGAATTTGCGCGACACCCAGCAGGCGGCCTGGCGGCGGCACTGGATCGTGGAGACGCTGGCGGCGCTGGAGGGGCATCTTGCTGATAACAAGGACACCGGAAAGTTCTGCCACGGCGATCGGCCGACGCTCGCCGACATCTGCATGGTCGGCCACGTCACCGTCGCGCTGACCCATCAGGTCAATCTCTCGACCTATCCGAACGTGAAGCGCATCTTCGAGACCGCGATGGCTCTGCCGGAATTTGCCAGCGCGCATCCGCTGCAGCAGGCTGATACGCCGGAGGCGATGCGGCCGAAGGCCTGAACGCGAGGCTGACCACCGGGCCGGCGCGAACTTCCCGGACGCGCCTCACTCGGCCTGAAAAAATCGCGAAAACAACCCCATGCAAAGTAGGATTGGGCCTACGGCTCACGCTCGTGCGAGCGCAGCCGTAGGGTGGGCAAAGGAGCGTAGCGACGTGCCCACCCTTCTCTCGGCATAGAAGGTGGGCACGCGGAGCCTGTCATCGGGCGCGCATTCGCGCGACCCGTTGGCTTTGCCCGCCCTACAACAGCAACAGCCACTCACCCCTTCGGCGGCGCCAGCGGCTGGACGATTTCCTGGAACGGCGGCAGCGCCTCGCACCGCTCTGAATGCGCCTTCAGCGCGGGATAGCGGTCGTCGAACAGCGCGGGATGCGCCTCGCCGGTGAAGCGCAACACGCAGGCCACCGCGATATCGGAATGACCGATCTTGTCGCCGGACCAATAGGGCGTCTTGACGGCGGCGCGCTCCTTCTCCAGCACCTCAAGCACGCCCGCGATCTGCGATTTGCAGCGCTCGACCCAGAGATCGAGTTGCTTGTCCTTGCGCAGCACGAGCTCATAAAGCAGGCTGACGCCCTTGTCGCCAAGCCCCATCGCCAGCGCGCAAATCCGCTGATGCTTCCAGCGCGCCTCGCCGCTCCGCGCGATCATCGCTTTCTCGGCGCCGACGCGGTCGTCGAGATAATCCAGAATGATCGCGCTCTCGATCAGCGCTTCCCCGCTGTCCAGCACCAGCGTCGGCACCCGCCGCAGCGGATTATAGGCCGCGATCTTGTCGGCATCGCCGAAGGTCGACCACGGCTTGTGCTCGAAATCGATGCCGTAAAGCCGCATGGCGATGGCGACACGGCGGACGAAGGGGGAGTCGAATTGGCCGATCAGGATCATGGTGCTCACTCGTCATTGCCGGGCAAAAGCGCGAAGCGCGCCTGCACGTTAGAAGACCCGCAATCCATCCTCTTCGAAAGACTCTTTCGAGAATTGATGGATGCCCTGATCAAGTCCGGGCATGACATGCCGGGTCGGGGTTGCGCTCCTCGCCATCCTAAGTACGCTGCTTCACATTGCAACTCACGAGTTACACATCATGCTTCGTGTGCTGCCGACCTTTCTGATGCTTCCTCTGCTGACAGTAGCTGCCACAGCGTATGCGCAGAGCGGACCGACTGGCTTCCAGTCGCCATCCAAGAACGTCGCCTGCCAGTATTTCGACTACGACAAGCAGAACGTGCTCCGTTGCGACATCGGCGCAATGGACACCAAGCCGCGCCGCCCTGCTGATTGCGAGCTCGACTACGGCGGCGCCTTCGAGATGAACGCCAAAGGTCCCGCCGCGCGTATCTGCCACGGCGACACTGTGGTGGACAAGTCGCTGCCGGTGCTGGCCTATGGCGAGGTGTGGCAGCGCGGCGGGTTTACTTGCAAATCGGAGCAGACGGGCGTGACGTGCTTCAACTCTGACCGCCGCGGGTTCTCGCTGGCGCGGGGGAAGCAGGAGGTGTTTTGAGGGATGATGGTGAAAGCTCGACTTGTATCGATATTAATCGTATTGCCACTATTGATCAGTTTTGCTCGGGCACAGGTTGGAATGGAAGTCGACAAATCTCCCTCGCTGAAGGTCATCGGCCTGTACTCGTTCAGTGCAGACAAGGAAGCGTACTCGCGCTTCATCAGAAAACAGATCGAAGCTTCTGACCCGGCTAACTTTTCCGAAGACATCAAGGAAACGCTCCGGCGCTTTGGCCGTGATCCGCAGCCATATACCGACTTGGATCGACAGGAAGATGACGAAAATTTCCGTTCTCACATGGATGAAGCGGCCGTGCTCGAGGTGCTGGTCACGAACCCCGACGCAAGCTTCGATATCGGCAAGTTCTTTCAGCCAGATCCGGCGCAGTCCGAGAACCTCTGGCAAGCGGCATGGAACGAAAAGTTTCTTACGCCGGACGGCGAGACGCTCATCAATCTCGACCGTACCCAAGAGCTACCCAACGCATCTCAGTATCGCGTCGTCTTTGTTATCCATTTCTGGGAGCCAGACCAACCGTTGCGATCCAGCTACGGGGAACTGGCGCTTCCGGCACAGCAGCCGTGGCCGGAACGGCTGTGGCGTCTCACGCCCTATGAACTTCCAGACTGAACAATTGGGCGCATATAACGCGCGGCTTCACTCAACAATCGGCACGTGACGCGCCACGTCACGCGGCGCTGTGCCGTCCAGCCGCGGATCGTCCGACACTTCGACCTGTCTGCGGAATGGACGAAATCCCGAGCGCTGGTAGAAGGCGAACGCGGCGGGGTGATCGAAGGTGCAGGTGTGCAGCCAGACGCGTGTGACCGGGCGCGACCAGGCGAGCTCCAGCGCGCGGTTCATCAGCCAGCGGCCGGCGCCGGTGCCGACCAGTTTTACGGTGACGCCGAACATGCCGATTTCGCAGTGGCCGGGTTCACGGAAATCCAGCTCGAGCAAACCTTCGTCGCGGCCGTTATCGACCATCGCGTAGATTTCGAGCGGCGGCGAATGTAGCCGTGCCGCGAGCTCGGAGTCAGGCATCCGTATCCGCGAGAACCATAACCACTCCTCGCCGACGCGGCGATAGAGATCGCGAAACCAGTCGAGCGGAGGAGTTTCGACCCTGCGCAGCGTCCACGCACCGCGTGGATCGGGACGCGGCGCAGGGCGCGCGGTCATCTCCAGATGCGTGACGACAGCGGCGACCTTGCCGGCGGGGATGTCGGAATAGCCGTCGGGAAGGATCATCGTGCGCGCTCTCTCATCGTCATGCCCGGGCTTGTCCCGGGCATCCACGTCTTGGACACAACAGGAAAGTAAAGTCGTGGATGGCCGGGACAAGCCCGGCCATGACGGCGGAGGAAGGTTGCTACCCCTCCCCCTCGTCGCTCGCCAGCACGCCCCTTACCGCTCTCGCCCAGCCTGCGAGTTTGCGATCCCGTGTCGCCTTGCTCATGTTGGGCTTGAAGCGGTGTTCGAGCCGCCAGTTATCGGCAAACTTCGCCGGTTCGGGATAGACGCCGGCATGCAGGCCGGCGAGATAGGCGGCGCCGAGCGCAGTCGTCTCCTGGATTACCGGGCGGTCGACCGGCGCGTCCAGGAGATCGGCCAGCCGCTGCATGGTCCAGTCGGATGCGGTCATGCCGCCATCGACGCGCAGCACGTTGGCGGCCTTCTCGCCCGGCCAGTCGGCGCGCATCGCCTCGCGGAGATCGAAGGTCTGGTAACAGACGCTCTCCAGCGCCGCGTGCGCGAGTTCGGCGGGGCCGGTGTTGCGGGTGAGACCGAACAGCGCGCCGCGCACGCGCGGATTCCAGTAGGGTGCGCCCATGCCGACAAAGGCCGGCACCAGATAGACGCTTTGCATGGAATCGGATTTGTCAGCGAGCGGCCCGGTCTCGGAGGCCTGCTTGATGATGCCGAGACCGTCGCGCAGCCATTGCACGGCGGAGCCTGCGACGAAGATCGAGCCTTCGAGCGCATAGGTGCGCTTGCCGTTCAATTGATAGGCGATGGTGGTGAGCAGCTTGTTCTTCGACGCCACCGGCGTCATGCCGGTGTTGAGCAGCGCGAAGCAGCCGGTGCCGTAGGTCGACTTGATCATGCCGGGCTCGAAGCAGGCCTGACCGATGGTCGCGGCCTGCTGGTCGCCGGCGATGCCGGAAATGGCGATCGAACCGCCGAACAGGTTCGGGTCGCTGTCGCCGAATTTGGCGGAGGAGTCTTTCACCTCCGGCAGCATCGAGCGCGGCACGCGCAGCAGTTTCAAGAGTTCGTCGTCCCACTCGCCGGTGTGGATGTTGAACAGCAGCGTGCGCGAGGCGTTGGTGGCGTCGGTCGCGTGCACCTTGCCGCCGGTCAGCCGCCACAGCAAGTAGCAATCGACGGTGCCGAACATCAGTTCTCCGCGCGCGGCGCGCTCACGCGCGCCGGGGACGTGATCGAGGATCCAGGCGACTTTCGTTCCCGAAAAATAGGGATCGATGATCAAGCCGCTCCTGGCCGAAATCGCCGGCTCGTGGCCCTCGTTCTTCAGTTTGGCGCAGATGTCGGCGGTGCGGCGGTCCTGCCAGACGATGGCGCGGTGCACCGCCTGGCCGGTGGCGCGGTCCCAGACCACGGTCGTTTCGCGCTGGTTGGTGATGCCGATGGCGGCGATGTCCTTGGCTTTCAGGCCGGCCTTTTCCAGCGCCTGGCGGCAGACAGCTACCGTCGACGTCCAGATGTCCTCCGGCTCGTGCTCGACCCAGCCTGAGGCCGGGAAATGCTGCGGGAATTCCTGCTGCGCCGTAGCGGCAATGGAAATATCGCTGCGGAACACGATGGCGCGCGAGGACGTGGTGCCCTGATCGATGGCCAGCACAAAGGACATGACGTTGCTTCCCCGGGAGGTTTTGGTTGTGGAGAGGCAATCCGATTGGGAGGCGAAGGTCAAGTTGGGAAGCTTGCCGCGCGCTCGGTGCGCTCCCTCTCCCGCTTGCGGGGGAGGGTTGGGGTGGGGGTGCGTCCGCGAATGAGAGCGCAAGAGATTGAGCGCAAGCAGCGCAACAAACTAAGAGGCGGACTCGCGGAGAGACCCCCACCCGCCTCGCTTCGCTCGGCACCCTCCCCCGCACGCGGGAGAGGGAAGAATTACGTCGCTGCCGTCGTAACTCCGCCATCCACCACGATGGTCTGGCCGGTCATGAAGGTCGACGCGTCCGACGCCAGATAGGCCACTGCACCTGCGATTTCGTCGGGCTCGCCGATGCGGCGGAGCGGCGTGCTGGCTGTGCGGCGCTTGAGGTTATCGGGGTCTTCCCATAGCGCGCGAGCGAAATCGGTCTTGACGAGGCCCGGCGCCACGCAATTGACGCGGACGCCCTTCGGACCCCATTCGCCGGCGAGGCTGCGGCACAGCGCGAAATCCGCCGCTTTCGAGATGCCATAAGCGCCGATCACGGTGGAACCGCGCATGCCTCCGATGGAAGAGATGATCACCACCGAACCATTGCCGCGCTCCGCCATCTGCGGGATCGCCAGCGCGCAGAGCCAGATGTTGCTCTTGACGTTACTGCCCATGATCTTGTCGAAGGCCTCGTCCTTGATGTCGAGCAGCGGGCCGTAATACGGATTCACCGCGGCGTTGCAGACGAGGATGTCGACCTTGCCGTAATGTTTTGTCGTGCCCGAGATCAGCGCCTCGACTTCCTCGCGGCGGGAGATATTGCAGGGAATGACATAGGCGTCGCCGCCGGCCTTCTTGATACCCTCGGCGACTTCGTGGCAGGCATCCGCCTTGCGGCTGGAGATCACGACCTTGGCGCCGAGCTTGGCCAGCAGTTCGGCCGAGGAACGGCCGATGCCGCGGCTGGAGCCGGTGATAACAGCGACTTTGCCGGTGAGATCGAACGGGGTGTTTTTCATTGTTGTTTGTTCCCTGATTTCTCCCCGTCATTGCGAGGAGCACAAGCGACGAAGCAATCCACGCTTTGCCTTGCGGAGCCATGGATTGCTTCGCTTCGCTCGCAATGACGGGGCAACATTGTTGCCCCGCAATGACGGTGGAGGTCCTTACACCAGCCCGCCCGCGTCGGTGACGCGGCGGAGGTGGTAGTCGGTATCGCCAAACGTATTCTCGATCATGGTCAGCCGCTTGAAGTAGTGGCCGATCTTGGCTTCCTGGGTCATGCCGATGCCGCCGTGGAGCTGGATCGACTGCTGACCGATGAACTTGCCTGACTTGCCGATCTGCACCTTGGCGGCGGCGACCGCGGTCGCGCGCTCCTTGGCGCTGTCGAAATCGGCCGCCATGGTCGCGAACATCGACATGCTGCGGGCCTGCTCCAGCGCCACGAACATGTCGGCGGCGCGGTGCTGCAGCGTCTGGAAGGTGCCGATCGGCACGCCAAACTGCTTGCGTGTCTTGAGATACTCAACGGTCGACTTCAGCGATTCATCCATCGCGCCGACAGCTTCCGCGCACATCGCGGTGCGGGCTTCATCGACCACGCGCTCGATCAGGGCGAGGCCGTTCTCGGGATCGCCGATCGCAGCGTCGCTGCCTACCTCAACGCCGGTGAAGGTGATGTCGGCCGCATGCAGCCCGTCCTGGGTCGGATAGCCCTTGCGGGTGACGCCCTTGGCATTGGCCGGCACGAGGAACACGCCGATGCCGCTCTTGTCGCGCTGGCCGCCCTTGGTCCGCGCCGTGACAATGAGCGTGTCGGCATTCTCGCCGTTGAGCACGACGAATTTTTCGCCGTCGATGACCCAGCCTGCGCCCTTCTTCTTGGCAGTGGTTGCGACATCGCCGAGATCGTAGCGCGAGTTCTTTTCGAGCTGCGCGAACGCAAACGTCTTGCTGCCGTCGATGATGCCGGGGATGTGCTGGGCTTTCTGCTCGGCCGAGCCGCCATGGCGCAGGAAGCCGCCGCCGATCACGACCGTCGCCAGATACGGCTCCAGCACCAGCGCCTTGCCGAGCGCCTCCATCACGATCATGGTCTCGACCGCGCCAGCGCCGAAGCCGCCATCGGCTTCCGCGAACGGCAGACCCAGCAAGCCCTGCTCGGCGAGCTTGCCCCAGACGGCCTTGCTCCAGCCGCCCTTTTCCTTCTGGTACTTCTTGCGCGCATCGAAATCGTAGGAGTCGGTCAACAGACCGTCGATGCTTTCCTTGAGAAGGCGCTGCTCCTCGGACAAATCAAAATCCATGTTCTTTTGCTCTCTTCAAATCATGCCTGAGGCATGGAAATCGAACGAACCCGTAGGATGGGTAGAGCGAAGCGAAACCCATCGCACTGTTCGGACTTGTTGTGATGGGTATCGCTTCGCTCCACCCATCCTACGAAACTCGCTTCCGGGTGAGGGTACAGGTCTCTCGGCAATCTTTGCTGGGAGACAGGCCCCTCACCCCGACCCTCTCCCCGCGAAGGGCGAGGAGAGGGAGAAGATCAAAGCCCCAGCACCGCCTTGGTGATGATGTTGCGCTGGATCTCATTGGAGCCGCCGTAGATCGAGACCTTGCGGTTGTTGAAGTAGCTCGGCGCGATCTGGGCGGTCCAGTCCATGGTCTCGTTGGTGCCGTCGTCGCCGTGCACGTCATAAGGCGCGGCGAACGGGCCGATCACTTCCATCAGGAGTTCGGTGGTGGTCTGCTGGATTTCCGAACCCTTGATCTTCAGCACCGAAGATGCCGGGTTGGGCTTGCCCTTGCCGTGCTTGCCCTCGTCGGCGACGACGCGGAGCTGGGTCAGTTCGAGCGCCTTCAGCTCGATCTCGCAGGCCGCCAGCTTCTCGCGGAAACCCTGGTCCTCGATCACGGGCTTGCCGTTGGACTCGACCTTGGAGGCGAGATCCTTGATGCGGCGCAGCCGCTCCTTGGAGACGCCGACGCGGGCGATGCCGGTGCGCTCATTGCCGAGCAGGAACTTTGCGTAGTCCCAGCCCTTGTTCTCTTCGCCGATCAGGTTCTCGACCGGCACCTCGACGTCGTCGAAGAACACTTCGTTGACCTCATGGCCGCCGTCGATGGTCTCGATCGGGCGCACGGTGACGCCCTTCGACTTCATGCTGAAGACGATGAAGGAGATGCCCATCTGCTTCTTCGCATTGGTGTCGGTGCGGCACAGGCAGAAGATCATGTCGGCGTGCTGGGCCAGCGTAGTCCAGGTCTTCTGGCCATTGATGATGTACTTGTCGCCTTTGCGCTCGGCTTTGGTCTTCAGCGAGGCGAGGTCCGATCCCGAGCCGGGTTCGGAGAAGCCCTGGCACCACCAGTCGTCGACATTGGCGATGCGCGGCAGATACTGCTGCTTCTGCTTCTCGTTGCCGAAGGTGTAGATGACGGGCCCGACCATGCTGACGCCGAAGGCGAGCGGCGCTGGCGCCGGATGCATCTGCAGCTCTTCGTTGAAGATATAGTGCTGCACCGAGGTCCATCCCGTGCCGCCATATTCCTTCGGCCAGTGCGAGACGCCCCAGCCCTTCTTGTTCAGGATGCGCCACCAGGCGATCATCTCGTCCTTGGAGAGATGACGGCCCTCAACCATCTTGCGCCGCGTCTCCGGCGGCACGTTGTCCCGGAAGAAGGCTCTTACTTCTTCACGAAACGCGATTTCTTCCTTGCTGAAAGCGAGATCCATCGGATCCTCCTGTGAGCGGATTACATTCCGGCTAAGCGACGTTCTTACCGTTGGCAGCTTGCGACGACTTCTGCTGCATGCGCAATTCGTGGCGCGACAGCTTGCCGACCGGCGTGCGCGGCAATTCCGCGGCGAACTCGACGGCGGTCGGCAGCTCGTGCTTGCCGAGCTTGCCCGCGAGGAAGCTGCGCAGCTCATCGATGGTGAACGGCTGAGCGCCCGCGCGCAGCGTGATGAAGGCTTTCGCCGACTCGCCGCGATAATCGTCGGGGATACCGATCACGATGACTTCCTGCACCGACGGATGGGTGTAGATCGCCTGCTCGATCATCTGCGGATAGACGTTGAAGCCGCCGGAGATGATCATGTCCTTCTTGCGGTCGACCAGGTAGAAATAGCCGTCGGCATCCATGTAGCCGACGTCGCCGGTCAGGAAGCGATCGCCGACAAAGGACTCCGCGGTCTCCTTCGGCTTGTTCCAGTAACCCTTGGTGACGTTCGGCCCCCTGATGCGGAGTTCGCCCGCCTCGCCGACCGGCAGCACCTTCGTCGGATCGTCCAGCGAAACGATGTCTATCTCGATGCCGGGCAGCATCACCCCGACCGAACCTGGCTTGTCCGGTCCATCCTCCGGATACGCAGTGCCAGCCGGGGACGTCTCGGTCATGCCCCAGCCGCTCCTCAGCTTCATACCGACCTTGCGCTCAAAAATCCTTGCGACTTCCATCGGCAGCGGCGCGCCGCCCGAGCCGGCGCTGCGCAGCGACGAGAAATCGCGCTTATCGAGATCAGGCAGCGCGGCGATGGCGATCCACATCGTCGGCACGCCGGGAAAAACGGTGGCGCGCTTTACCTCGATGTCACGCATCACAGCCTCCACATCGAAACGCTGGTGCAGCGAGACCAGATTGCCGCGGCGCAGCGAGGAAAGCAGCACCACGGTCAGCGCGAAGATGTGAAACAACGGCAGCACGCAAATGACGCGCTCGATCGCATTGCGCTCCAGTCGCGCGGGTCTGCCCCAGACATCGTAGATCGACACGGCGGACGTGAAATTGCCGTGGGAGAGCATGGCGCCTTTCGGCAACCCAGTGGTTCCGCTGGTGTATTGCAGCAACGCGACGTCCTCGACGTCGATTGCCGGCCAGGTGGCCGGCCTGGTCACGCCATCGACGAACTGCTTGTAGGTGATGATCGCGGAGTTGCTCGGCAGCGGCGTCTGCGGCACGCCGACCTCGCCCCAGGCGTCGTCCTCGCAGACGATCAACCTGTCGATCAATCCTTTGTCGAGAAACTTCAGCGCGGTCGGAAACAGCGCGGAGAGATTGCTGGTGACGACGATACGCGCGCCGGAATCGGTGAGCTTGTGCGACAGCGCGATCTCGCCGTCGAGCGGCGACAGATGCACGATTCGCGCTCCCGCCTTCAGCGCGCCGAAGAAATTGACCGGATGATCCGGCGTGTTGCCGAGGAACAGGGCGACCGACTTGCCCTTGCCGTAGCCGGCGCGCAGGAAGGCACTCGCGGCAACCTCGACCTTGTCCTCCAGCTCGGCATAGCTGATCGGCCGGTCGCGGAATTCGATCGCCGGGCGTGCGCCGTAGCTGGATGCTGCCTGCGACAGCAGATCAGGCAGCGCGCCGCGCTCGAGGGCGTCGTCCCAACGGACGCCTTGCGGATAATGTTGCTCGCCGGGATGGATCATGTGGGTTCAGCCAGTTGGGAGTCATTCCGGGGCGCTCGCGGCTAGCGAGCGAACCCGGAATCTCGAGGTTCTCTGGTGCGCAACCGCGCACCATAGTTCATGCTTCGCATGCCCCGGAACCACGGGAAGTGAGGCCCTCGGCCCATCAAGCCGCTTTCGACTGCGCGAGCGACGCAAAGGTCTTGCCTTCGGCGGCGAGACGCTTGAGCAGCGGCGCCGGTTCGAGCGAGGGATCGTTGGTCTCCTTGGCGTAATAGGAGAGACGATCGGCGATGTGCTTGAGCCCGACCTGGTCGGCATAGAACATCGGGCCGCCGCGATAGATCGGCCAGCCATAGCCGTAGAGCCAGATCACGTCGATGTCGCTCGGACGCGCCGCGATCCCCTCTTCGAGAATGCGGGCACCCTCGTTGATCATCGGATACATCATGCGCTCCAGGATTTCGTCGTCGCTGACGACGCGCTTCTTGCGTCCCAGACGCTGCAGCGTCTCGTCGATCAGCTTCTCGACTTCCGGATCCGGCAGCGCCGCGCGCGAGCCGGCCTCATACTTGTAGTAGCCCTTGCCGGTCTTCTGGCCGAATCGTCCGGCCTCGCACAGTGCGTCGGCGATCTCCGACTTGATGCCGCGGTCTTTCCGCGAACGCCAGCCGATATCGAGGCCGGCGAGATCGCTCATCGCGAACGGGCCCATCGGCATGCCGAACTTCGTCACCACGGCATCGACCTGCTGCGGCAAGGCGCCTTCGAACAAGAGCTTCTCGGACTGCTTGCCGCGCTGGGCCAGCATGCGGTTGCCGACAAAGCCGTCGCAGACGCCGACCACGGCCGGCACCTTTGCGATCTTGCGCGCGATCGACACGGCAGTGGTCAGCGCATCCGGCGCGGTCTTGTCGGCGCGGACGATCTCGCACAGCTTCATGACGTTCGCCGGCGAGAAGAAGTGCATGCCGAGCACGTCCTGCGGACGTTTTGTGACCTTCGCGATCTCGTCGATGTTGAGGTAGGAGGTGTTGGACGCCAGCACTGCACCCGGCTTGGCGTGCTTGTCCAGCGCCTCGAACACTTCCTTCTTGACCGCCATGGTTTCGAACACGGCCTCGATCACCAGGTCAGCGTCCTTGACGTTCTCGAGGCCGACCTTGCCGTCGATCAGGCCCATGCGCTTGGCCGGGGCATCGGCGGGGATGCCGCCACGCGCGGCGGTCGCCTCGTAGTTCTTCTGCATGACGCCCAAGCCGCGCTTGAGCTGCTCTTCGCCGGTCTCGATCAGCGTCACCGGGATACCGGCGTTGGCGAACGACATCGCGATACCGCCGCCCATGGTGCCGGCGCCGATGATGGCGACGCGCGAAACGTTGCGCGGCTTGGTGCCCTCGGGCACGCCAGCGATCTTGGCCGCCTCACGCTCCGAGAAGAAGGCGTAACGCTGCGCCTTGGACTGGTCGCTGGATACCAGCTTGAGAAAACCTTCGCGCTCCTTCTTCAGGCCTTCGTCGAAAGGCAGCTCGATGGCGGCGCGCACGGCGTCCGCTGCCGCAAACGGCGCTTCCAGCCCGCGCGCCTTCTTGGTCAATGCGGCGACCGCATTGGTGAAGATCGAGATGTCAGCCTTGGCAGCCGCAAGTTTTGAATCATCGTCGCGCAACTTGCGCAACGGGCGCTTCTCCGCCAGCACCTTGCGCGCGAAGGTTTCGCCGCCCGCTGCCGGACCTTCGACGATCTCTTCGATCAGGCCGTTCTTGAGCGCATCCGCCGCGCTGATCGGGTCCCCGCTGACGATCATCTTGACCGCGAGTTCGGGGCCGACCGCACGCGGGAGGCGCTGGGTACCGCCCGCGCCCGGCAGCAGGCCGAGCTTTACTTCGGGGAGGCCGAGTCTCGCATCCTTGGTCGCCACGCGATAGTGGCATGCCAGCGCGACTTCGAGACCGCCGCCGAGCGCCGTGCCGTGAATGGCGGCGACGATCGGCTTCGGCGACTTCTCCATGAGGTCCAGCACCTCGGCCAGGCCCGGAGGCTTCGGCGGCTTGCCGAATTCGGTGATGTCGGCGCCGGCGATGAAGGTGCGGCCGTCGCAGGTCAGCACGATTGCCTTCACTTCCGCATCCGCGATCGCGCTTTTCATGCATTCGAAAATACCGCCGCGCACGGCGGCGCTCAACGCATTGACGGGAGGACTGTTGACCGTGACGATCGCGATGACGTCTTGACGCTCGAGTTTTACCACTTCGCTCACGGGACTCTCCCTGGATCGCTTGTTCTTGGATGCCACTCGACTTGCGTTGAGTAGCTACGGCCGTTTCATCAATTTCGCACTGCGAAATTTAATTCCACATCTTGACAGGGAGGGTTATTTTGAAGCACGTCCCTTGTCAACGAGCTCATCAGCAGCAGTGGCGGGTAATGAAGCGTCCAGGGAAGAAAGTGGCGACCGATCGCAGCTTCGTCGTCGCACTTTCCCGCGGACTAGATGTGTTGCGCGCATTTCATCCCAACGACGGACTTCTCGGCAATCAAGAACTTGCCGCCCGTACCAATCTGCCGAAGCCAACCATTTCCCGGCTGACCTACACCCTGACCAAGCTCGGCTATCTTACACCCGTTCCGCGCTTCGAGAAGTATCAGCTCGCGCCATCAGCCATGGCGCTGGGATATGCCGCACTCGCCAATCTCGGTGTTCGGCATTTGTCCGAACCTTATCGCGAAGCGCTGATGCGCGAGACCGGCGGCGCGGTCGCGGTCGGCGGGCGCGACCGTCACAGCATGATCTATTTCGGGCAAAGCCGCACCGGGCTGCTCGGTGTGCAGCTTGACGTCGGCTCACACGTACCGATCGCGACCACTGCGATGGGCCGCGCCTATATCTGGGCCCTGTCCGACGACGAACGTGCCTCGTTATTGCGCGAACTGCGCGACCATTATGGCAATCGCTGGCCCAAAATGCGCGACGGCATCGAACGCGCGGGCGAAATGCTCGCGCGCCGCGGCTTCACCATCTCCGCGGGCGAATGGCAGGAGGACGTGCACGCGGTCGGCGTGCCGCTGAAGCTCAGCGACGGAACCGGACCATATGCCTTCAATTGCGGCGCGCCCGCTTTCCGTTTTACGGAAGATCGCCTGGTCAACGACATTGGACCTCGCCTTGTCACGATGGTAAGGAACATCGAGACGGCGCTGGGCGGCGCAGCACCGCAATCCAAAAAAACAGAAAATAAGAAGCCCAAAGCAGGAGGAAGAGTTGCACGTTTGGCCGAGGGGATCAGATAGCGTTCACCATGACCGGCGAGATTCGCGCGGTCATTCCCGCTCCGTGATCAGGGCGGGCGGGACGCGATGACGCAGGCACAGCTCGCGCAGGGCAATTCACCCCTGCTCGCGGTTCGCGACGTCAGCGTCGTGTTCGGCGGCATCATCGCGCTCAACGGCGTGTCCTTTAACATGCACAAGGGCAATATCCTTGGGCTGATCGGACCGAACGGCGCCGGCAAGACGACCCTGTTCAACTGTCTCTCCCGGCTCTATCAGCCGTCTTCCGGCGATATCCTGATGGAAGGCACGAGCATCCTGACGCGCCCGGCGCACAAGATCGCCGAGATCGGCATCGGCCGCACGTTCCAGAACGTCGCGCTGTTTCCCAACCTTTCGGTGCTCGACAATGTCCGCGTCGGCTGCCATGCGCGCACCTCGAGCGACATCATCTCGGACTCGCTGAAGCTCGCCTGGGTTCGCCGCAGCGAGGCCGACCTCAACAAGAAGGTCCACGAAATCGTCGCCTATCTCGGTCTTGAGGAGGTCGCCCACACCATCGTGTCGGGCCTGCCGTTCGGCACCCAGAAGCGCGTCGAGCTGGCGCGCGCACTCGCCGCCGACCCGAAGATCCTGCTGCTCGACGAGCCTGCCGGCGGCCTCAACCACGAGGAAGTCCACGTCCTCGGCGATCTGATCCGAAAGCTGCGTGACGAGCGCCACCTCACCGTGCTGCTGGTCGAGCACCACATGGGTCTGGTGATGTCGATCGCCGATCACGTCGTCGCACTCAACTTCGGCCGCAAGCTCGCCGAGGGAACACCGGCCCAGGTCCAGGCCGACCCGGATGTCATCAAAGCCTATCTGGGGAGCAAGGACCAATGACCGCAATGCTCAACGTCAAGGATCTGCGCGCCTATTACGGTCAGGTCCAGGCACTTCACGGCCTCACCTTTGCGCTCAACGAGGGCTCGCTGACCACGCTGCTGGGCGCCAACGGCGCCGGCAAGACCACTACCTTGCGGGCGATCTGCAACATGGTGCGCTCGACCGGCGCGATCGAGTTCGAGGGCAAGCCGCTTTCGGGCAAATCGACCGAAAACGTGGTCCGGCTCGGCATTGCGCATGTGCCGCAGGGCCGCGGCACCTTCACCACCATGACGGTGGAAGAAAACCTGCAGCTTGGGGCCATCACCCGCACTGACAAGAAGAACATCGTCGCCGATATCGAGCGCATGTACGAGCACTTCCCGGTGCTCAAGGAGCGCCACACCCAGCAGGCCGGCACGCTGTCGGGCGGCGAGCAGCAGATGCTGGCGGTCGCCCGCGCGCTGATGCTGCGTCCGCGGCTGATGCTGCTGGACGAGCCGTCGTTCGGCCTGGCGCCGCTGATCGTGCGAGAGCTGTTCAAGATTCTCGGCAAGATCAACCGCGAGGACAAGGTCACCATTTTGGTGGTCGAGCAGAACGCGCAGTTGGCGCTGGAGCTCGCCGACCAGGCCTATGTGATCGAAACCGGGAAGATCGTGATGTCGGGGAACGCGAAGGAAATCGCGAGCAACGAAGACGTCCGCAAATCCTATCTCGGCTACTGAGGAGCAGGACAATGGAGCTGTTTACCAACCAAGTCCTGGCCGGTATCGCCACGGGCGCGATCTATGCCTGTATGGCGCTCGCGGTGGTCATGATCTACCAGGCGATCGACCATCTGAACTTCGCCCAGGGCGAAATGGCGATGTTCTCGACCTTCATCTCCTGGCAATTGATGCAGTGGGGCGTGCCCTATTGGTGGTCGTTCCTGCTCACGCTGGCGATCTCGTTCGCCGGCGGCATCCTCATCGAGCGGCTGCTGTTCAAGCCGCTGGCGAAGGCGCCGGT
Organism: Bradyrhizobium sp. WYCCWR15520; assembly: GCF_056174665.1. Taxonomy (NCBI): domain Bacteria; kingdom Pseudomonadati; phylum Pseudomonadota; class Alphaproteobacteria; order Hyphomicrobiales; family Nitrobacteraceae; genus Bradyrhizobium; species Bradyrhizobium sp. WYCCWR15520. Next base: position 25,665 of record NZ_JBWBWM010000030.1, on the reverse strand, counting down.
GCTGACCAACGTCGCCGGTTTCATCGCGCTGTTTGCGATCGTCAACTCGGTGGCCGGTCTGATCTGGGATTTCACCATCAAGCAGTATCCGACCCCGTTCGGCTCCGCGCCGTTCCTCGGCAGCCAGTTGATCTCGACCCACCAGGCCGGGATGATCGGCGTCACGCTTTTGATGCTGGTCGGGCTCTACCTCTTCTTCCAGTTCACGCGGATCGGCCTTGCGATGCGCGCAGCGGCGGCGTTGCCGGAATCGGCGCGGCTGGTCGGCGTCAATACCTCCTGGATGATTGCGCTCGGCTGGGGCATGGCCTCCGCGATCGGCGCCGTCGCCGGCATCCTGATCGCACCAGTCGTGTTCCTCGAACCGAACATGATGGGCGGCGTTCTGGTTTACGGTTTTGCCGCCGCCGTGCTCGGCGGCCTTACCTCGCCGCTCGGCGCCGTCGTGGGCGGTTTCCTGGTCGGCGTCTTCGAGAATCTTGCCGGCACCTACATCCCCGGCGTGGGCAATGAACTGAAACTCCCGATCGCGCTTGCGCTGATCATCACCGTCCTGGTTTTCAAACCTGCCGGTCTCTTCGGCCGAGCCATCGTGAAGCGAGTCTGATCATGAGCGCAGCTGCAGAAGACGCCGTCACAGAAGCCCCGGCCGTCGAGGCCGTTCCGAAGCGCGCCATGACGCTGGGCACCGGCACCTCGCTGGTGATCCTGGCGGCACTGCTCGTCACCCCGGTGTTCGTGAAGAACTTCGTCGTCTTCCAGATGACGATGGTCATGATCTACGGGATCGCGGTGCTGGCGCTCAACATCCTGACCGGCGGCAGCGGGCAGTTCTCGCTCGGTCAGAGCGCGTTCTATGCGCTCGGCGCCTATACGTCGGCGGTGCTGATGGAAAACGTCGGCATGAACTATGCGCTGACGCTGCCGATCGCGGGGCTGGTCTCGTTCGGCGCCGGCTACCTGTTCGGCAAACCCGCGTTGCGGCTTTCCGGCATCTACCTGGCCCTTGCCACCTTCGCGCTGGCGGTCGCCATGCCGCAACTCCTGAAGCTGCATTTCCTCGAGCATTGGACCGGCGGCGTGCAGGGCCTCACCGTCATGAAACCCGATGCGCCGTTCGGCCTGCCGATTGGACAGGACAAGTGGCTCTACTACTTCACGCTGGCGATCGCGCTGGCGATCTATATCGGGTCGGTCAACCTGCTACGCTCACGCTCGGGCCGCGCCTTCATGTCGATCCGCGACAATGAGATCGCAGCCTCCGCCATGGGCGTCGATGTCGCCCAGTACAAGACGCTCGCCTTCGGCGTGTCCGCGGGCATCACCGGTATCGCCGGCGGGCTCAGCGCCATCGTCGTGGCGTTCGTGGCGCCCGACAGCTACACGATCAACCTGGCGATCGCGCTATTCCTTGGCATGGTGGTCGGCGGCGTGGGCTGGCTGCCGGGCTCGTTCGTCGGCGCCGCCTTCATCATCTTCGTGCCCAACATCGCGGAGAGCATCTCCAAGGGCCTCTCCGGCGCGGTGTTCGGCGTGCTTCTGTTCCTCGTGATCTTCCTCGTACCGCATGGTGCAAGGCAGGTTGCGATTGTTGCGCAGCAGATGCTCGGCAATCTCAGGAAGAACTGAGAACAACGAAGACGCTCTGGAGTGGCGAACTCAGCCATTAACCAATATTCCGCCGGGCGGTAGTTTCCCGGGGATCAGGCTAAATATCGGCCCCCGCGACATCGTCGCGGGGGCTTTTTGTTGCTGGACGCAGCCGAAAGGTATTCAATGCGGTCAAGAGCCGCCAAGTGCTCCAATCAAAAACAATGACACAGTCATCGATCCCAGGGAGATCAAAAAATGCTCGCCATCAACTTGCGCTTGGGAGCCTTTTCGGCCGCCCTCGCATTGCTTGCTGCCACCAGCAGCGGCGCGCTTGCGCAGAAGAAATACGACACCGGCGCCAACGATACCGAAATCAAGATCGGCAACATCATGCCCTACAGCGGTCCGGCTTCCGCCTACGGCGTGATCGGCAAGACCGAGGAAGCCTATTTCAGGAAGATCAACGCCGAGGGCGGCATCAACGGCCGCAAGATCAACTTCGTCAGTTATGACGATGCCTACTCTCCGCCGAAGACGGTGGAACAGGTGCGCAAGCTGGTCGAGAGCGATGAAGTCCTGCTCGTGTTCAATTCACTGGGCACCCCGCCCAATACCGCGATCCAGAAATACCTGAACTCGAAGAAGGTGCCGCAACTGTTCGTCGCGACCGGCGCCACCAAGTGGAACGATCCAAAAGACTTCCCGTGGACGATGGGCTGGCAGCCCAACTACCAGAGCGAGTCGCAGATCTACGCCAAGTACATTCTAAAGAACAAGCCGGACGCCAAGATCGCCGTGCTCTATCAGAATGACGACTACGGCAAGGACTATCTGAAGGGCTTCAAGGACGGCCTCGGCGCCAAGGCGGCATCGATGATCATCATCGAGGAAAGCTATGAGGTCTCGCAGCCGACGATCGATTCCAACATCGTCAAGCTGAAGTCGCTCAATGCCGACGTGTTCTTCAACATCACGACGCCGAAGTTCGCGGCGCAGGCAATCAAGAAGATGAACGAGATCGGCTGGAAGCCGATGCACTTCCTCAACAACGTCTCGGCCTCGATCGGCAGCGTCATGAAGCCGGCCGGCTTCGAGAATTCGCAGGACATCATCTCGTCCGCCTACCTCAAGGATCCGACCGACGCGCAGTGGAAGGACGACGCCGGGATGAAGGCCTGGAACGAGTTCCTGGACAAGTATTATCCGGAAGCCAACCGTGCCGACGCCTCGGTGATATACGGTTATACCGTGGCACAAGGCCTCGTTCACGTGCTGAAGGCTTGCGGCGACGACCTGACCCGCGCAAACGTCATGAAGCAGGCGGCGAACATCAAGGACCTCGAGCTTGGCGGCCTGCTGCCGGGCGTCAAGGTCAACACTTCGGCGACCGACTTTGCCCCGATTTCGCAATTGCAGTTGATGAAGTTCAAGGGCGAGACCTGGGAACGCTTCGGCGAGATTCTCTCCGGCGACGTCGGCGGCTAGTCAGCCGGCACCGCCTATCAAGGAAGCAGCCCTGCGGCTTTGCCGCAGGGCTTTTTGTTGTGAGGTTTCCAGCAAGATGCTACTCACGACGCTGTTAAAAGAGCTTCGTTCAAGGAGCCCGACGGGTACGTTTAATAAATGAAAAGGGAGAGACAGAAATGTCCACAATGAAAAAACTTGCGGTTGTTTCGGCCGCGTTTGGACTACTCGCGGCAACTTCGAGCGGCGTTCTCGCACAGAAGAAGTACGACCCCGGCGCGAGCGATACCGAGATCAAGATCGGCAACATCATGCCCTACAGCGGACCGGCTTCGGCCTATGGCGTGATCGGCAAAACCGAGGAAGCCTATTTCAGGAAGATCAACGCCGAGGGCGGCATCAACGGCCGCAAGATCAACTTCATCAGCTATGACGACGCCTATAGCCCGCCGAAGACGGTGGAGCAGGCGCGCAAGCTGGTCGAGAGCGACGAAGTTCTGCTGATCTTCAATCCGCTCGGCACGCCGCCGAACACGGCGATCCAGAAATATCTCAACAGCAAGAAGGTGCCGCAACTGTTCGTCGCCACCGGCGCCACCAAGTGGAACGACCCGAAGAATTTCCCCTGGACGATGGGCTGGCAGCCCAACTACCAGAGCGAAACCCAGATCTATGCGAAGTACATTCTGAAGGAGAAGCCGAACGCCAAAATCGGCATCCTCTATCAGAACGACGATTACGGTAAGGACTATCTGAAGGGCTTCAAGGACGGTCTCGGCGCCAAGGCCGCGTCGATGATCGTCCTGGAGGAGAGCTACGAAGTCTCCGAACCGACGATCGACTCCCACATCGTCAAGCTGAAAGCGACCGGCGCCGACGTCTTCATCAACATTACCACGCCGAAATTCGCGGCGCAGGCGATCAAGAAGAACGCGGAGATCGGCTGGAAGCCACTGCACTTCCTCAACAACGTCTCGGCCTCGATCGGCAGTGTCATCAAGCCGGCCGGCATGGAGAACGCGCAGGACATCATCTCCTCGCAGTATCTGAAGGACCCGACGGATGCGCAGTGGAAGGACGATGCGGGCATGAAGGCCTGGAACGAGTTCCTGGACAAATACTATCCGGAAGCCAACCGCGCCGATGCGTCGGTGATGTACGGCTACTCGGTTGCCCAGACTCTGGCGCATGTGCTGAAGGCTTGCGGCGACAATCTCACGCGCGAGAACGTCATGAAGCAGGCGGCCAGCATCAAGGACCTCGAACTCGGCGGTCTGCTGCCGGGCATCAAGGTCAACACCTCGGCGACCGACTTCGCCCCGATCTCGTCGGTGCAGCTGATCAAGTTCAAGGGCGAGACCTGGGAACGCTTCGGCGAAGTCCTCTCGGGTGACGCCGGCGGCTAGTCATTCCAAAATCTGATCGGCCCATTTCCGGCCAACAAGAGCCCCCGCGACCCGCTCGCGGGGGTTTTCTTTTGCAGCGATTGGATGGATAACCAGACCCTCCGTCTCATCCAGTTCACGTGCCCTCATGACCGACCGACGTTCCCTCTTGCGTGCGATCTTCGATGCGGCCGTTGCGGCCGCGCATCCGGACGTCGTGCTGTCGGCGCATCTGCGTCCCTTACCCAAGGGCAAGGTGATCTGCCTCGCCGCCGGCAAGGGCGCGGCGGCGATGGCGGCTGCAGCCGAACGGCACTACCTCGATACGCTGGGGCTCGATCCGTCGCGGCTGATTGGGCTTGCCACCACGCGCCACGGCCACGGCGTGCCGACGCGGCGGATCAGGGTAATCGAGGCCGGCCATCCCGTACCTGACGAAGCCGGGCTGAAGGCTGCCGACGAAACGCTGCGGCTCGCCGCCGAGGCAACGGCGGACGATCTGTTGCTGGTGCTGCTATCCGGCGGCGGCTCCGCGAACTGGATCGCGCCGGCTGACGGCGTTTCGTTCGCACAGAAGCAGCAGGTGAACCGCGCGCTGTTGCGCTCGGGCGCGCCGATCGGCGAGATGAACATCGTCCGCAAGCATCTGTCGCGAATCAAGGGCGGCCGGCTCGCCCGCGCCGGACAGCACGCCGCCGAGATCGTGACGCTCGCGATCTCAGACGTGCCGCACGACGACCCGTCGGCGATTGCATCGGGACCGACGGTGCCGGATCCGAGCACGCTGGCGGACGCCCGCGCGCTGGTGACGAAGTATAATCTCACGGTTGACGACGCGGTCAGGCGTGCCCTCGAAGATTCGAGGAACGAGAGCAGCAAGCCAGGCGATCCTGCCTTTGCTCGCGCTCACTTCGAAATGATCGCAAAACCGAAAGCTTCGCTCGACGCGGCCATCAAGGTCGCGAAGGACGCGGGATATGAGGTCATCGGCCTCGGCGCCGATCTCGAGGGCGAAGCGCGCGAGGTGGCGGCCGATCATGCGCGGATGGCGCTGAAGGCACGCAGCGAAGGCAAGCGCATCGCGATCCTGTCGGGCGGCGAGCTCACGGTGACCGTGCGCGGCAATGGCCGCGGCGGCCCCAACCAGGAATATGCGCTGGCGCTGGCGGACCTCCTGAAGGACACGGCCGGCATTGTGGCGCTGGCCGCCGACACCGACGGAGCCGACGGCGGCGCCGGCAGCGCTAGCGATCCGGCCGGCGCCGTGATCGATCAGACGACGTTTGCGAAGATGAAATCGCTCGGCCTCGATCCCGCGGCCTATCTCGCCAACAACGATGCCACCGCGTTCTTTTCAGCCACCGGCGATCTCGTGCTGACGGGTCCGACGCTCACCAACGTCAATGACGTCAGGGTGATCCTGGTGGACTACGCTTAGGTTTTTCGGGCGGCCGCCGGCATCCAGTGCGTGCCGCGACGGCATTAACGCTTTGTTGAGCAAGTTGCGAGGAACCGGCTCGGACCTGCCTTCCTCGAAGCTGCGATTCACCAGCATGGTCTTCTAATGACCGCTCTCCTGGGGGAGGAGAGCCGCCCTTGGCGGCTGGGGAAACGCTACATGACGGATCACGGCCAGATCACCGCCTCGCGGTCGGCGCAGTCGAGTGCGCAGCTCGAAGAGGCGATCAACCATTTGTCGCTCGGTATCGTCATTTTCGACGAGAAGCGCGAAGTCGTTTTCTGCAATGAGCGCTACAGGGAAATGTACGGGCTCTCGCCCGAACAGGTGAAGCCGGGGACACCGACCCATGAGCTGATCCGGCATCGGCTCAGGCTCGGCCTGAAGGTGCAAGTCGCGGTAGATGACTACATCCGTGAGCGCGTCGGCCGCGACATCGCGCTCGATACCACGGTGCAGGAGTTCACTGACGGCCGGTTCATCGCCTACACCGTCTACCCGATACCCGGCGGCGGCGGGATGGCGACCCACGAGGACATCACCGAGCGCGAAGAGCTCAATGCCCGGCTGAAGAAGCAATATGAACTCGGCAGGCAGCAGGAAGAGACCCTGCGCGTCAGAAACTTCCAGTTCGACACCGCGATCAACAACATGTCGCAGGGGCTTTGCTTCTTCGATTCCGATCACCGCCTGATCGTCTGCAACGATCGCTTTGTCGAGATGTATGATATCGCGCCGGAGCGAGTCAGTCCCGGCATGTCGCTGGTCGAGATCGTCGATCTGCGTTTTGAAGCCGGCAGCTTCCCCGCCATGACGCGGGACGAATATCTGCAATGGCGCACGAACGTAGCGGTTTCCAACGAGGCGAAAGACAGCATCGTCGACCTGATGAACGGGCGCACCTTCAAGATCCGTCATCGCCCGATGCCCGGCGGCGGCTGGGTCGCGACCCATGAAGACATCACCGAGCAGCGCCAGTCCGAGGTCAAGATCGAATACATGGCGCATCACGACGCGCTCACCGACCTTGCCAACCGCGTGTTGCTGAACGAGCGACTCGAGTATGCGCTGGGCAGGGTTCAGCACGACGAAATGGTCGCCGTCCATCACCTCGACCTCGATCAGTTCAAGGCCGTGAACGACACGTTCGGTCATCCCTGCGGCGACAAGTTGCTCAGGATCGTCGCCGACAGGTTGCGCGCCCTCGTCGGCGTGGCCGACACGATCGCACGGATGGGAGGCGATGAGTTCGTGATCGTGCAGGCCGCGATCGCTGATCCCGCCGACGCCACTTCGCTGGCGCAGCGCGCCATCGATGCGCTGAGCGAACCCTATGACATCGACGGTCAGCAGGCCGTGATCGGCGTCAGCATCGGTATCTCGGTCGGCCCCGGAGACGGCGCGAACCCCGACAAGTTGCTGCGCAATGCCGATCTCGCACTCTATCGCGCCAAGAGCGACGGCCGCGGCACGTTCCGTTTCTTCGAGCCTGCGATGGACCTGCAGATGCAAACCCGCCGCATCATGGAGCAGGATCTGCGCCGAGCGCTGCCGGGAGGCGAATTCGAGCTGTACTATCAGCCGGTCGTCAACCTCGCCAGCAAGGAAATCAGCGGCTTCGAGGCCTTGATCCGCTGGAATCATCCGATCAAGGGAATTGTCTCGCCGGCCACATTCATCCCGCTGGCCGAGGAAATCGGCTTCATCGTTCCGATGGGCGAATGGGTGATCAGGCAGGCCTGCGCGACCGCCGCGCAATGGCCCGACCACCTTCACGTCGCCGTCAATATTTCAGCAATGCAGTTTCGCAGTTCCGGCCTGATGCAGGTGATCATCGGCGCGCTCGCAGACTCCGGTCTTGCGCCGACGCGGCTCGAGATCGAAATCACCGAGACCGTCCTGCTCCACAACAAGGAAGCGACGCTCGCGCTGCTGCATCAGTTGCGCGGGCTCGGAATCCGAATCGCGATGGACGATTTCGGCACCGGATATTCATCGCTGACCTACTTGCAGAGCTTTCCGTTCGACAAGATCAAGATCGACCGTTCGTTCGTCAAGAACATCACCGAGGATTCGAGCTCGCTCAATATCGTGCGGGCGGTTGCCGCGCTTGCCAATGGCATGGGCATGACGGCCACCGCCGAGGGCGTGGAAACCGCAGAGCAGCTCGACAGCATTGCATCCGAGGGATGCACGGAGATGCAGGGCTTTCTGTTCAGCAAGCCACTCCCCGCCGCCGAGATCGAGCGGCAATTCCTGTCGGGCCGCGGACCGCGCGAGGCTCAAGGTCGTATCGTCGCGGCTTGATCGCCGAGCTCGTCATTCCGGAGCGCGCGAAGCGCGAATCCGGAATCTCGAGATTCTCAGGTGCGCAATTGCGCACCATAGTTCGCATCTTCGATGCGCCCCGGAATGACGGACACTCAAAACTCCGTCGCGATCTTCGACAGCATTTCGAGCAGGGCGATGCGGTTGGCAGGCCCCAGCAATTCGTTGAGCCGCGCCTCGTGCTTGCTGGCGACGAGCTTCTTGGCGCGCGCCAATACCGCTCTTCCCTTGTCGGTCAGGACCAGAATGTGCGAGCGGCGGTCATTGGTTGACCGCATCCGGGTGCAGAGATCGCGGCTCTCCAGCGCGTCCAGCATCGAGACGAAATTCGGCCTGAGAATGCCGAGCGTGTTGGCGATTTCGGTCTGATTGCGCCCGGGATTGCGGTCGAGCAACAGTAGCACCGAGAACTGCGCTGGCGTCAGTTGCAGCGGCGCGACGCAGCGCAGGAAATCTTCGAACACCTTGAGCTGCGCGCGCTTGAGCGAATAGCCGAGCAGGTCGGCGAGTTCGCCTAGCTGCAGCCCGGCATTGTCAGCGGCGCCATCGGCAATCTCCTTGCCATTGCTCCGCGACGGCTTGACGGCATCGGTGGCTGCCTTGGAAACTGTCATGGCGTGAGGCTCGCACCCGGAAAGTGCCTCGACCGATGGCCGGGGCCTTGATGTTATATTTGATAATTGTTATTGATTATATCAAATATCGGCGCCTTTCAACTGCCGAGATGTGGGACGGCCGGCAAACCGCGCGAGGTCAGGCCGGCGACGCTTTTAGGGGGAGCGCCAGTCTTGAATACGACGATCATGCTGTTCCTGCTGCAGGACGGCATCACCAATGGCGCGATCTATGCGCTGCTCGGGCTCGCGTTGGTGCTGGTATTTGCCGTCACGCGCGTCATCCTGATCCCGCAGGGTGAGTTCGTCACCTTCGGCGCACTGAGCTACGCCGTGCTGGCGACCGGCAAGGTGCCGGGCACCGCGTGGCTGGCGCTCGCCATGGGCGTGGCTGCCTTTGCTCTCGATCTGTTTGACGCGCGACGGTCGCTACGGCTCAAGCGAGTCCTGCGCGCCCTCGCCCTCAACATCGTTCTCCCCGCCGCGATCCTGGCCCTGACCTACGGGCTGGCCGGTCCCAAGACGCCGATTGCGGTCAACATCGCGCTGTCGCTGCTGATCGTCGCGGCGATCGGGCTGTTTCTCTATCGCATCGCGTTCCAGCCGCTCGCCCATACCTCGGTGCTGGTGCTGCTGATCGCATCCGTCGGCTGCCATCTCGCCCTGCAGGGCCTTGGCCTCGTGTTCTTCGGCGCCGAGGGTCTGCGCGGCCCGGCGTTGTCGAGTGCGGCATTGACGGTCGGCCCGCTGCGCTTCACCGGCCAGAGCCTTGCGGTCTACGGGCTGACCATCGCCTTCATCGTCGCGCTGTGGCTGTTCTTCGGCTTCACGTTGATGGGCAAGGCGCTGCGCGCCACCGCGGTCAATCGCCTCGGCGCCCGCCTCGTCGGAATCCGCACCACACTGTCGGGCCAGATCGCATTCCTGCTGGCGTCATTGATTGGCGCCATTTCCGGAATCCTGATCGTGCCGATCACCACGCTCTACTACGACACCGGCTTCCTGATCGGCCTGAAAGGCTTTATTGCCGCAATCATCGGCGGCCTCGTCAGCTATCCGCTCACCGCGGTCGCCGCGCTATTGGTCGGCAGCGTCGAGGCGTTCTCCTCGTTCTACGCCAGCAATTTCAAGGAGGTCATCGTCTTTACACTGATCCTTCCCGTGCTGGTGCTGCGTTCGCTCGCGGCGCCCGCAGTCGAGGAAGAGAAGGACTGACGGCGATGAAGCAGCGAACCCCTCTCCTCATCTTCGCAGCTCTCATGGCGGCGATCCCGTTCATTCCGGGCATCCCGCCGTTCTGGATCGTGCTGCTCAACAATATTGGCCTCGCTGCGTTGGTGGCGATGGGGCTGGTGCTGCTGACTGGCGTCGGCGGCCTCACCTCGTTCGGCCAAGCCGCCTTCTGCGGCTTCGGCGCCTACACCACGGCGGTACTCACCACGGCCTACGGAGTCTCGCCATGGCTGACGCTGCCGCTCTCGCTTTTGGTCAGCGGCATTGCCGCCGTTTTGCTCGGCATCATCACGGTGCGGCTATCCGGCCATTATCTGCCGCTCGGCACCATCGCCTGGGGCATCGGCCTGTTCTATCTGTTCAGCAAGCTGGAATTCCTCGGCCGCAATGACGGCATCTCCGGCATCCCGCCGCTCTCGATCGGCAACTTCCGCATGCTCGATCCCGGCACGATCTATTTCGCGATCTGGATCGGCGTGCTGGTGTCGGCATTGCTGACCATGAACCTTCTGGACTCCCGTACCGGCCGCGCGATCCGCGCATTACGGCGCGGCCATATCGCCGGTGAAGCGTTCGGCGTGCAGACGCCGCGCGCCAAGCTATTGGTGTTCGTTTATGCGGCGGTTCTCGCCGGCCTGTCCGGCTGGCTCTATGCGCATTTTCAGCGCGCGGCCAACCCGACGCCGTTCGGCGCGCATGCCGGCATCGAATATCTCTTCATCGCAGTGGTCGGCGGCGCCGGCTACGTCTGGGGCGCGGTGCTCGGCGCCGGCATCGTCGTGATCCTCAAGGAGATCCTGCAAAGCTATCTGCCCTATGTCTTCGGCGGTCAGAGCCAGCTCGAGACCATCGTGTTCGGCATCCTGCTGGTCGTTCTGCTGCAACTGGCGCCGACCGGCGTCTGGCCCTGGCTGATGGCGCGATTGCCGCTCAGGGCGGGCCGCAAGGCACCCGACACGTCGCTTCCCCTTGCCAAGCGCGAGCGCGCGCCGGCCGCTGCTGCCGCGCTGCTGCAGATCGAGAAAGCGCGCAAGCAGTTCGGCGGCGTGATTGCCGTCAACGACGTCTCGTTCGACGTCGGGGCGCGCGAGATCGTCGCCCTGATCGGGCCCAACGGCGCCGGCAAGAGCACGACCTTCAACCTGATCACGGGCGTGCTGACGACGACCGGCGGCACCATCTCGGTGCTCGGCCACAAGGTCGACAACGCCCCGCCGCAGGAAGTCGTCAAGCTCGGCGTCGCCCGCACCTTCCAGCACGTCAAGCTGGTGCCCGACATGACCGTGCTGGAGAACGTCGCGATCGGCGCGCATCTGCGAGGGTCTGCGGGCGCGATCTCCAGCATGTTCCGGCTGGACCGCGCCGATGAGGCAAAGTTACTGGCGGAAGCCGCGCGTCAGATCGAGCGCGTCGGCCTCGGCGACCAGATCGACCATTTGGCAGGAAGCCTGTCGCTTGGCCAGCAGCGCATCGTCGAGATCGCACGCGCGCTCTGCGTCGATCCGTTACTGCTGTTGCTCGACGAGCCGGCCGCAGGACTGCGTCACATGGAAAAGCAGCGGCTTGCCACACTGCTCCGCCAGTTGCGCGACGGCGGCATGTCGGTGCTGCTGGTCGAGCACGACATGGGTTTTGTGATGGATCTTGCCGATCGCGTGGTGGTGCTGGATTTCGGCACCAAGATCGCCGAGGGCACGCCGGCCGCGATCAAGACCAATCCCGACGTGATCAAGGCCTATCTCGGAGCTACCGCATGAGCGCGCTGTTATCGGTCTCCGACGCTCACGTTTCCTACGGCAAAGTCGAAGCCGTGCGCTCGGTGTCGCTTGAGGTCGCCGACAACGAGATCGTCACCATTATCGGCGCCAACGGCGCCGGCAAGACCACGCTATTGAACGCCATCATGGGCGTGCTGCCGCTCAAGGGCGCCACCACCTTCGCCGGCGCCGACATGGCCCCGCTCGACATCGAGGATCGCGTCGCGGCGGGCCTCTGTCTCGTGCCCGAGCACCGCGAATTGTTCGGCACCATGAACGTCGAGGACAATCTGCTGCTCGGGGCCTTCCGGATTCCGAAAGCCACGGCCGCACAATCGTTCGAGCGCGTCTACGCGCTGTTTCCGCGGCTGAAGGAGCGGCGCAAGCAATTGGCCGGCACACTCTCCGGCGGCGAGCAGCAGATGCTGGCGATGGGCCGCGCGCTGATGGGCGCGCCAAAACTGCTGATGCTGGATGAACCCAGCCTCGGGCTGGCACCGATCATCGTCGCCGACATCTTCCGCACCATCGGCGAACTGCGCGCCGCCGGCGTCTCGGTGCTGCTGGTCGAGCAAAACGCGCAAGCGGCCCTCAAGATCGCCGATCGCGCCTATGTCATGGAGCTCGGCGAATTCATCCTCTCGGGATCGGCGGGCGACATCGCCAACAACCAGCGGGTTGCGGCGAGCTATCTCGGCTTCCAGCACGAGGGCGCGAGCGATATCTAGGGCGCGTTCTGATAAATTCTGTTCGGCAAGTGCAACTCTCTGTTCGCTTCGTTCGCCCTCGCGTTAATGCAGCCGGAAGACTCCGTTCACGGCGCGTAGTTCGACAGGCTTGATCAGTTTGGAGTGCGCGACGGTGACCGCAAACAGCGGGCCTTCGAGCTTTGTTTCCCAGAACGCGAGGAAATCCTTCAACGCCGGGAAATCCGGAAACATATCGTAGTCCTGCCAGACGTAAGTTTGCAGCAGCCAGCGCCGATCCGGACGGCGATAAACGATCTCCGCTGTTGTCAGCCCGTAGCCTAAGACCTGCTTCCTGAAATCCTTGGAAACCGCATCTTCCTCGACGATGCCAACCTCCAGCCCAACTGAAGCGTAGTGCGTGATTCTCAATTCGCCAAAAGCGAAACGTTCAATAGGTCATAGCAATCAACGCTCTAGCAGCATGTTACTGCACCTGCTAGCAGTCGGGCCTCCTCCAGAAACTCAAGCGCGGTCAAACATCGTGGGCCGAAGCCCTTGCACCACAGTGTCACAGGCTTATGTGAAGGACGGCTAGCACTCGCCCATTGCGACTGCCAATCCAGAAATAATCATAAAAGCCATGGAGGATCGCATGAAGTTCCGTCCGCTCCACGACCGCGTCGTGGTCAAACGCATCGACGCCGAAGACAAAACCGCTGGCGGCATCCTCATTCCTGACAGTGCCAAGGAAAAGCCCTCGCAGGGCGAAGTCGTCGCCGTTGGTCCGGGCGGCCGTGACGAAGCCGGCAAGCTGATCCCGATCGACCTCAAGGTGGGTGACCGCGTGTTGTTCGGCAAGTGGTCGGGCACCGAGGTCAAGCTCGATGGTCAGGAGCTTCTGATCATGAAGGAAAGCGACATCATGGGCGTTCTCACCGACGCTCCCGCCGCCAAGAAGAAGGCCGCTTAAGCGCTTTAGCCGTTACCTCATCCTGAGGAGTCGGCGCAGCCGGCGTCTCGAAGGAAGAGGCCTGCAATCCAAATCTCATCCCTCAGGAATCCGCCCAGTCGCGCGGATCTTGGGATCTGAGAGTACGGAGGTCATCATGTCAGCCAAGGAAGTCAAATTCGGCGTCGATGCCCGCGATCGCATGCTGCGCGGTGTCGACATTCTCCACAATGCCGTCAAGGTGACGCTCGGCCCGAAGGGCCGCAACGTCGTGCTCGACAAGTCGTTCGGCGCCCCCCGCATGACCAAGGACGGCGTCACCGTCGCCAAGGAAATCGAGCTTGAGGACAAGTTCGAGAACATGGGCGCGCAGATGGTGCGCGAAGTCGCCTCCAAGTCGGCGGACGCTGCCGGCGACGGCACCACCACCGCGACCGTTCTGGCGGCGGCGATCGTCCGTGAAGGCGCCAAGTCGGTTGCCGCCGGCATGAACCCGATGGATCTGAAGCGCGGGATCGATCTGGCTGTTGAAGCCGTGGTCGCCGACCTCGTCAAGAACTCCAAGAAGGTCACCTCGAACGAGGAAATCGCCCAGGTCGGCACCATCTCCGCCAACGGCGACGCCGAAATCGGCAAGTTCCTCGCGGATGCCATGAAGAAGGTCGGCAACGAGGGCGTCATCACGGTCGAGGAAGCCAAGTCGCTCCAGACCGAGCTCGAAGTCGTCGAAGGCATGCAGTTCGACCGTGGCTACATCTCGCCCTACTTCATCACCAACGCCGACAAGATGCGCGTTGAAATGGACGACGCCTATGTCCTGATCAACGAGAAGAAGCTCTCCTCGCTGAACGAACTGCTGCCGTTGCTGGAAGCCGTAGTGCAGAGCGGCAAACCGCTTCTGATTATCGCCGAAGACGTTGAAGGCGAAGCGCTCGCCACCCTCGTCGTCAACCGTCTGCGTGGCGGTCTGAAGGTCGCGGCCGTCAAGGCTCCGGGCTTCGGCGATCGCCGCAAGGCCATACTGCAGGACATCGCGGTTCTGACCGGTGGTCAGGCGATCTCGGAAGATCTCGGCATCAAGCTCGAGAACGTTACGCTGCAGATGCTCGGTCGCGCCAAGAAGGTGATGATCGACAAGGAGAACACCACCATCGTCAGCGGCGCCGGCAAGAAGGCCGACATCGAAGCCCGCGTGGCCCAGATCAAGGCGCAGATCGAGGAAACCACCTCGGACTACGACCGTGAGAAGCTGCAGGAGCGTCTGGCCAAGCTCGCGGGCGGCGTCGCGGTGATCCGCGTCGGTGGTGCGACCGAGGTCGAGGTAAGGGAGCGCAAGGATCGCGTGGATGACGCGATGCATGCGACCCGCGCGGCAGTGGAAGAAGGCATCGTGCCCGGCGGCGGCGTTGCCTTGCTCCGTGCCTCCCTGCATCTCAAGGGCCTGCGCACCAAGAACGACGACCAGAAGACCGGCGTCGAGATCGTGCGCAAGGCGCTGTCTTGGCCGGCCCGCCAGATCGCGATCAATGCGGGCGAAGACGGTTCCGTCATCCTCGGCAAGATCCTCGAAAAGGACCAGTATGCCTACGGCTTCGATTCGCAGACCGGCGAATATGTCAACCTGATCGCGAAGGGCATCATCGACCCGACCAAGGTCGTTCGCGTGGCGATCCAGAATGCAGCCTCGGTTGCGGCGCTCGTGGTCACCACGGAAGCCATGGTGGCCGAAGTGCCGAAGAAAAACCAAGGCGGCGCCGGTATGCCTCCTGGTGGCGGCATGGGTGGCATGGGCGGTATGGACTTCTAAGTCCAACCATTCAGAGCACAACAATATGAAAGGCCCGGCAGCGATGCCGGGCCTTTCTGCATCCGCTGCACGCCTATCTCGACGACGATAGCTGCATGGTGGTGACCGCACCCAAGGGATCGAGTTGCAAGGAGGTTGGAAGAGTGCGAATTTTTGACCATGCCTTCGTCGATTTCGCGAGCCAGAGAATGACGCCACTCCGCACGCTCTATCCACCGATTGAGCCATACACAGTTGGTTTTTTGGATGTCGGCGACGGGCATACGATCTACTACGAACGCTGCGGAAAACCCGGCGGCAAACCAGCGGTATTTCTTCACGGCGGCCCGGGTGGGGGCGTTACTCCAGACCATCGCCGGCTATTCGACCCCTCCGTCTATGACGTGATGCTGTTCGATCAGCGCGGATGCGGGCGCTCGACGCCGCATGCCGAGCTCCATGCAAATACGACGTGGCATCTCGTCGATGATATCGAGCGGCTACGTCAAATCGCAGCCGTGGAAAAGTGGCTTGTTTTTGGCGGGTCGTGGGGGTCGACGTTGGCTCTCGTATACGCGGAGGCCCATCCCGAACGCGTTTCCGAACTGATCCTGCGCGGCGTTTATACTGTGACTCGGGCCGAGATCGAATGGTACTATCAACATGGCGTTTCGGAGATTTTTCCCGAGAAATGGGAACGCTTCCAGGCACCGATCCCGGAGACCGAACGCAACAATATGATCGCCGCTTATCGCAAGCGGCTGACGAGCGACGATCCCTCCATACGGCTGGAAGCGGCAAGGGCCTGGAGCGTTTGGGAAGGCGAAACGATTACGCTTCTCCCGAATGCGAAACTGTCGAACGCGCACGCCGACGATCACTTCGCCCTCGCGTTCGCGCGCCTCGAGAATCACTACTTCTCCAACGGCTGCTGGCTTGAGGACGGTCAGATATTGCGGGATGCTTTCCGCCTCCGCGGCATCAAAGGCGCGATTGTGCATGGCCGCTACGACATGCCATGCCCGGCACGCTATGCGTATCAACTACACAAGGCCTGGCCTGAAGCGGACTTTCATCTGATCGAGGGCGCCCCATGCCTACGATGAACCGGGCATTCTTGATGCGCTGATTAAAGCGACAGATGGTTTTGCTCGGCAAATCTGAGCGGTTATCACCAAGCTGGACGAGGTCGGCATCAGGTTCCCGCCATGTCGGCTTGCCCCTGAAAGCGGATTTCGCCGCGCCTTCACTTACACAATCTTAAGCATGATATGAGTTCCGTCCCTATCGTGTGAGTTGCACGACTTCCCGAATACTCGCGGTCTCCTAACTTGCGGTACTGCAACCACTTTCCGCCCAACGCCGGGGCGTCGAGGGCGGCTGGCGGATCACAAGGGCAGACGATGCGCGCCTCCGATTACTCTGATGTCGAGACCACTGAATTCCTGCTGGCGGCGCTTGAGCAGGCCAGCGAGGCTGTCGTCATCGTCGACGCTGATCTGCTTGTGAGCCATTTCAACGCCGCGGCGGAATCGATCTGGGGCGTCGCCCGTGCGGATATCCTGGGTCTCGATGCAAGCTGTCTCGGTCTTGCGGACCTGCAGCCGAATTCTGAAATCACCATCCGGCGCTGCGACGGCACCCGGCTTCGCGCATCCGCATCGGTCTCACGCGTCGGGATCGGCGACCGAAGCGGCTACATGGTCTTCGTTCGGGACATCACCGCCGAGGTCGAACGGCGCGAGCGGATCGCGCTGTTGAACCTGGTGGCCGACAAGACCACCCGCGCCGTCGTCGTCACCGATCGCAATCTTCGCGTCGTCTATACCAATGCGGCGTTCTCCGGAATGTTCGGATACACGGCGACGGAGACGCAGGGGCGGCAGGCCAATGAGTTGCTCGCCAGGCGGCTTACCGACCGCAAGACCCTGGCGAGGCTGCGCCGCCGCATCTGCGACGGACGTGGCGACGAGGAGGAGATCCTCGCCTACGACAGAGATGGCAATGAGATCTGGGTCTCGGCCACGGTCAAGGCATTCCACAACGATCGCGGGCGGATCAAATACGTATTCGCCCTGCTCAGCGATATCTCCGAGAGCAAGCAACTGCGGTCGCTGCAGCAACTCATCATGGGCGCGCTGGCCGACGAACTTCCGCTCACCGAGATCGCCGACCGGCCTTGCCGGCGCGTCGAAGTCATTGCGCCTGATGTCGTCGCTTCGGTATTTGCACGTCGACTCCGACGGATTGGTGCATCCGCTGGGTGGTCCCAGCCTGCCCGATGACTACTGCCGCGCCCTCGAAGGCGTCGCCATCGGTCCGAACATCGGCTCGTGCGGATCGGCCGCGTATTTCGGCACGCCGGTGCTGGCCGAAGATCTCGACACCGACCCGCGCTGGCAACCTTTCAAAGCGAAGCCGCTGGAGGCCGGACTGAAGGCTTGCTGGTCGACGCCGATCAAGGCCAAGGACGGTCGCGTGATCGGAACCTTTGCCTTCTATTTCAGGGAGCGCCGCGCGCCGAGCCGCTGGCATCAGCGGATCGTGGATGCCTGCGTTCAGCTCGGCGCGCTGGCGATCGAGCGCAAGGAGGCGCGGGCCCAGATCGCCCGCCTCGCCTACCACGACATGCTGACCGGGCTGCCGAACCGCACGCAATTGCGCCAATTGGTCAACCAGGCGATCGACGATGGCAGGGGAAAGCAGTTCGCGCTGATATTTCTCGATCTCGATCACTTCAAGGACGTCAACGATACGCTCGGACACTCGGCCGGCGACGCGCTGCTTGTCGAATTCGCCAAACGGCTGCGCGCCCGCATTCAGCCCTCCGACCTGCTGGGACGGCTGAGCGGCGACGAGTTCGTCATCGTCCTGCCGAACTGCGATCCGGCCCGCGCCTCGCTGGTCGCCTCAAACATCACCGCAGCGCTGGCCTCGCCGATTTGGATCGACAACCGCCAGGTACCGATTTCCGCCAGCATGGGCATCAGCATCTATCCCGACAACGCCACCGACATCGATACCTTGATGCAGCAGGCCGACGCGGCGATGTACCAGGCTAAGCAGGCCGGTCGCTCGACCCATCGCTTCTTCAGCGCCGACATGAACCGCCTCGCCGAGCAACGGCTCGTCTTCAGCGCGGCGCTCCGCCAGGCCATCGCCAATGACGAGTTGAGGCTCGTCTATCAACCGCAGACCCGAACCGTCGATGGCGCGCTTTACGGCGTCGAGGCGCTATCGCGCTGGCATGATCCCGAGCTCGGCGAAGTCCCGCCCTCGAAATTCATTCCACTGGCCGAGGAGGTCGGCCTGATCGAGCAGATCGGCCTGTGGTCGATCCGCGAAGCCTGCCGGCAGATGGCCGCCTGGCGCCGCGCCGGACTGGACGTGCCCTGCGTGGCCGTCAACCTGTCGCCACTCAATTTCCAGAATGCGAAGCTTGCGGCCGTGGTGGCGGAGACCATCGCGGCCAATGGCCTACCGCCGGAAGCCTTGATGCTCGAGATCACCGAAGGCGTGCTCGTCAACGAGCGTACGGCCGCGATCGAGACCATGAATGCGATCCGCAAGCTCGGCGTCGGGCTGTCGCTGGACGATTTCGGAACCGGCTATTCGAGCCTGAGCCGGCTGGCGCATCTGCCGATCCGCGAATTGAAGATCGATCGCAGCTTCATGCGCAACATCGAGCGCGACGCCAGCGCGCTCGCGATCGCTACCGCCGTCGTCCGTGTCGGCCAGAGCTTGAAGATGGCCGTGGTCGCCGAGGGCGTCGAGACCGAGGGGCAGCGCAAGCTCCTGGCCGGGCTCGGCTGCGACGTCGTGCAGGGCTATCTCTGTGCGCCCGCGATGTCGCCCGAAGCGTTCGAGCGATGGCTGGTCGATCACGTCGCCGGGCAGGCCCGCACGATGTTGCGAAGCGTCGATGAGGTACGTGCACAACCGACGTCATCGATGCTGATCGCGTCCACGAGTGGTTGGCTGTAGGGTGGGCAAAGGCGCAACGCGCCGTGCCCACCATCTCTCTTCCATTCGTCGCACTATGGTGGGCACGCTTCCGCCTTCGCTCGTTGAGCTACGGCGGGACAAGTCGCTTTGCCCACCCTACGAAGTTCGCATGCCCCTCACTTCGCCGGGACGTACTTTCCGTCCTTCACCGTGAGGATGATGCGCGAGCGGTCGTCGAGGCCGTAGCGATCCTTTTCGGTGAAGTTGTAGACGCCCTGGCTCGCCGCGATTTCCTTTTCCGACATCAGCGCCAGGCGGATTGCCTCGCGGAATTCCGGCGTGCCCGGCTTGGCCGTCTTCAGCGCCACCGGCACCACGCGCTTGAGCACTTCGAAGGCGTCGTAGGAGTGACCCGCGAATTGGCTGCGGCTGTTGGCGCCATACTTGGCTTCATAGGCGGTGTTGAGGGCGAGGCCCGGCTTCTTGGTAAGCGCGCTGTCGGGCTGCGTTTCCGGCGACATCACTGGACCAGACGCCATGAGCACACCCTCAGCCGACGGACCCGCGATGCGAATAAAGTCCATGCTGGCGGCACCGTGGGTCTGGTAGATCAGGCCCTTGTAGCCGCGCTCACGCAGCGTGGTTTGCGGCAAGGCTGCGGCGGTACCGGAGGCGACGACCAGGATCGCGTCGGGATTGGCGGCAACGAGTTTCAGCGCCTGGCCTGCGACCGAAGTATCAGGCCGCGCAAACCGTTCTTCGGTGCTCATGGTCAATCCCATGGGGACGGCCTGGTCCTTAAAATCCTTGGCCCAGAGATCGCCATAGGAATCGTTAAAACCGATAAAGCCGACCGTCTTGATGCCGTGCGCCTTCATGTGCTCGTACAGCACCTTGCCCACGATCGGGATCGGCTGCGGCATGGCGACCGACCACTTCATGCGCGCTTCGTTAATCGGGAGCGGCGCCAAGCCGAAATGTGGAATCCCCGCCTCATTCGCGACGGTGGAGACGGCGACCGTCGGCGGCGTCGTCGAGGAGCCCATGATGATGTCGGCCTTGGATTCGGTCACGAACCGCCGCGCATTGGTCGTAGCCGTGGTCGGGTCGCCGCCATCGTCGAGCACGATGATCTTGATCGGCACGCCGCCGATTTCCTTCGGCACAAAATCGAGCGCGTTACGCTCGGGAATGCCCAGCGCCGCCGCGGGGCCGGTCGTGGTGACGGTGATGCCGATCGTGATTTCGTTGGTCTGCGCAACCGCCGGCGAGCCCGGCAAAGCGAGCGCCGCTACAATGGCTGCAGCGGACAGAAAAGCCTTCTTCATTCATTCCTCCCTTGATTATCTATTTATTGTCTTAAGCAAAACTCGTCGGACTATTCAGCCCCTCCTTTAGGTCATGCCGGGCGTCCAAGTCAGCCCTAAAAAGTCAGCTCCGCATGAACCGCTCGATGATCTCCGGCGGCATCGGCGCCGATTTCAGCTTTGCCGGATCGTCCGGATGCTTGCCGACCAGCACGCGGGTCTCGAACGCCTCGATCGCCAACGCCTCACCCTTGAACACGTTATGGACGACCTCGAAGCTGGATCGCTTGAAGCTCTCGATCCGGCTTTCGATCCGGATCCAGTCGCCATGGGTCGACGGGATGTGGAATTTCGCTCGCGTGTCCACCATGGGGATGCCGACCAGGCCGTATTTGTGGATGATGTCCTGCTTCGAAAAGCCGGCGGCTTCGAACATGATCGAGGTCGAATCGTCGAACATCGCGAAATAACGCGGGTAGTAAACGATGTTGGCAGGGTCGCAATCGCCCCACTGGATCTGCACGTCGCGCCGGTTGACGAACATGGATTACCCCCGATCAAGACGCGATTTTGTCGATCGCATCATGATCTCCTTTCCTTGTTTACACATGAAATCCGCTTCGCACTTTGCAGGGATCATGCGCTAGCGCGGCGCCATGCGGAGCGCGGCATCGAGCCGCACCACTTCGCCGTTGAGATACGGGTTGTCGATCATGTGCAGCGCCAGCGAGGCAAACTCATCGGCCTGGCCGAGGCGGCGCGGGAACGGAATCGAGGCCGCGAGCGAGTCCTGAGCCTCCTGCGGCAGATTGGCGAGCAGCGGCGTGAGGAACAGGCCCGGCGCGATCGTCAGCACGCGAATACCGAACTGCGCCAGCTCGCGCGCGATCGGCAGCGTCATGGCGACGATGCCGCCCTTGGAAGCCGAATAGGCCGACTGGCCGATCTGGCCGTCATAGGCCGCGACGGACGCGGTGGAAATCACCACGCCACGCTCGCCGGTCGCAAGCGGCTCCAGCTTCGACATCGGAGCCGTCGCCAGCCGCAGCATGTTGAAGGAGCCGATCAGATTGACCTTGATCACCTTGTCGAAATCACCGAGCGCCATCGGGCCGTCCTTGCCGATCACGCGCTTGGCGACGCCGATGCCGGCGCAGTTCACCAGCACACGCGCGGGACCGTGGGCCGCCGCAGCCTTGGCGATTGCAGCCTCCGCGGAGGCGGCGTCGGAGACGTCGCAGATCACGGCGACGCCGCCGATCTCGGCGGCGACATCCTCAGCAAGCTTGGCGTTGAGATCGCAGATCGCGACCTTGGCGCCCTGCGCCGCGAGGCGGCGCGCAGTCGCCGCGCCCAATCCCGATGCGCCGCCGGTAACGATGGCGGCCTGATTGTTCAACTGCATGGTGCTCTCCCTGACAAACTCAGTTACGATTTCGGTAACAGCGTAATGACCTGCGCCGACGGCGCGGGCGAATAGATCTCCTCGATCAGCGCGCTGCGGTTTTCCAGAACCGCGCGCTGGTTGATCGAGCCCTTGTCGGTGACCTCGCCGCGGTCGATCGACAGCGGCGTATCGAGCAGCACCGCGCGCGTGATCCGGGTCGATGAGCCCGTCGCGCCAGCTATCAATTGCTGGAAGCGTTCACGGAAGGCGGCCACGATCAGCGGATCGGACGCCGCGGCGGCCAGATCGTCCTGCGGCAGCGTCGGATTGATCAGGCGGCAGCCATCGAGATCGAGCACCACCAGCGCCGAGATTTCGTCGCGGTTGATGCCGGCAATGACGACGTCGCGCACCAGCGGCGCGCAGGCCGCAACGAAGCGCGCCCGTAACGGACCGACGCTGACCCAGGTGCCGCTGGCGAGCTTGAAGTCCTCGCCGATGCGGCCGTCGAAATCGAAGCCAGCGTCGAAATTATCTGCAACGGCCGGCTTGAGCGCGTCGCCCATCTTGTAGAAGCCTTCCTCGTCGAAACACTTCGCCGTCATGTCCGGCTGGCGCCAATAGCCCGGCATCACGTTCGGCCCCTTGGCGCGAACTTCCAGCTTGCCATTGTTGGGCACCAGCTTCGCGTCATTGCCGAGAACCGGCAGCCCGACATGGCCGGAGCGGCTAGTGTGCGGATTGACCGACATGAAGAACGGCGCGGTTTCGGTGGCGCCAAGCCCCGTCAGCATCGGCACGCGATAGCCGGTTTCCCGAACCGACAATTCGTCGAGGCTGTTCCAGACGAAGGCCGACAGCGCGGCGCCCGAGAAGAACATCGCATGGAGGCGGGCAAAGAATTTTTTGCGCAAGGCTGAATCGTCGCGCAGATAGGGCAATAGCGATTCATAGCCCTTGGGCACGTTGAAATAGACCGTCGGCGAAATCTCCTGGAGATTGCGCACGGTCTCCTCGATGCCGCCGGGCATCGGCTTGCCCTCGTCGAGATACATCGAGCCGCCATTGTACAGCGTCAGCCCGATATTGTGATTGCCGCCGAAGGTGTGATTCCATGGCAGCCAGTCGACGATGACCGGCGGCTCGTCCTTCAGGAACGCCAGCGTCTCGCGCAGCATCACCTGATTGGCGCAGATCATGCGCTGGGTGTTGATGACGGCTTTTGGATTGCCGGTCGAGCCCGACGTCAGCAGGAATTTGGCGATCGTATCCGGGCCGATGGCCTCGTGCACCGCGTCGAGGCGCGGATGCAAAGGCGCTGCCATCAGGTCCGCAAGACCAGTTATTTCACGTCCCGCGACAGTGCCGCGCGACGCCGCGATCTCGGTGCCGAGCGAGACGTTGGCTGTGAGCGCATCGGCGAATTTCGTGGCGTCGTCGGCGAAGACGAGGCCGGGCGTCAGCAGCTTCATCAGATAGCCGAGCTTGCCGTAATCCCGCGACACCAGCGAATAGGCCGGTGATACCGGGCAGAAGGGAATGCCGGCATAGAGCGCGCCGAACGCGACCAGCACATGATCGATCGAATTGCCGGACAGGATGACGACCGGCCGCTCGGCGGAAAGGCCACGTGCCAACAGCGCCGACGCAATGTGCCGCGACGACGCAAGCAGCTCGGCATAGGTGATCTGCCGCCAGCCGCGTGCGGCGTTGCGCTCCGCCATGAAGACGCGGTCCGGCGCGGTGGCGGCCCAATGGTGTAGGCGGTCGGTGATGCGCACGGGATAGTCGGTGAGTTGCGCCTTCGGGCGCAGATAGATGGTGCCGTCGTCGCGGCGCTCGACATGCACCGCGGGCGTGCCGAATGAGATCGGGCGCAGCGGATGATCGGCGCGCGCGGCTGAACCGGTCGAGGCGGACATCGAGGGCGTGGCGCTCATGTCAGGTCGGCTTCACCTTTGCGGTCTTGTGGTCGAGAAACGCGCGAATGCGGCGTTTTGCTTCCTTGTCGCTCTGCGCCACCGTCGCCATCAGGGATTCCATCAGAAGGCCGGTCTGCGGATTGGCCTCTGCGATCATCGGCAGCGCCTGCAACACCGCAAAGTTGGTCAGCGGCGCGTTCGCAGCCACGCGTTCGGCGAGCTCCAGCGCCTTCGGCAGCGCACCGCCGGCATCGGTGAGGTATTGCGAGAAGCCGTAGGCGGAGCCTTCGGTCGCCGAATAGACCCGCCCCGTCAGCATCATGTCGATCATCCGCGCCACCCCGATCAGCCGCGGCAGCCGCACCGATCCGCCGCCGCCGACGAAAATGCCGCGCTGGCCCTCGGGCAGCGCGAAATACGCGCTCGGCTCGGCGACGCGGATATGCGCGGCGCAGGCCAGTTCCAGCCCGCCGCCGATCACCGCGCCCTTCAGCGCCGCGATCACGGGGACGCGGCTATAC
This sequence comes from Bradyrhizobium sp. WYCCWR15520, assembly GCF_056174665.1. Lineage (NCBI taxonomy): Bacteria > Pseudomonadati > Pseudomonadota > Alphaproteobacteria > Hyphomicrobiales > Nitrobacteraceae > Bradyrhizobium > Bradyrhizobium sp. WYCCWR15520. The sequence continues at coordinate 1,326 of NZ_JBWBWM010000030.1, read as the reverse complement.
TGGATGCGGTCGAATACCCGGTGCCACATCTGGGAATGCAGCAGGCCGCCGGTCGCATCGTGCTCGGTGAGTTCGGACAAATCGAGGCCGGAGGAGAAGTGATCGCCGACGCCATGAACGACGACGGCCCCGATATCGTCAGGCAGGTTGGCGAAGCAATCCTGGATCGCCAGGATGATGCCGTCATTCAGCGCATTGCGCTTGGCCGGACGGTTGAGGCCGACGGTCAGCACCGCGCCCTTCTGCTCGATCTTGAGCAGGTCGGATTGACCCGCTGCTGCGGTGGAGCCGGCGTTTCCCATGGGTGTATATTACTTCCTCTGCAGAATAGTTATATTTTATAACGATCTCGGGAGGAGTCAAGACGGCTGTCTGGCCACGACAAACCGTTTGCACCCCACGCACGGGGGTAACAGAAATACGCCGCGGCCTATCCCCGTCATTGCGAGCGCAGCGAAGCAATCCATACCTCGACTCGGGGGCAGATGGATTGCTTCGCTTCGCTCGCAATGACGTGGATATAGTTTCGCGATCTCGCGACATGTTTTGCCCGAGGTATGCATGTTCGTTTGCCCTCCTCTCCAAGCTGAGGGCGCAGGGAAGACCGGGTGCGCGCCGCACCCGCGGTCTCGCGTGCAATGTGCACAAGGAAGTGCGCACACGAGCATACAGGTTCGGCGGAAGCATCCCGGCCTTCCCTGCGCAATGGCTTTACGACTTACTTCGTGCTCTTCCCGGAGAACGGCTCTTTTGCCTCCGTCGCCTGCGCTCCGTATCGCAAGCTTAGCACCAGCACCGCGGCGCCCGAACCACACGACTTCGCCGTACGCATCCGGCGCGAGCGTCTATCGCGCCATCAGCGTCCATCGCATCTCACCGCGCGTTCGTGACGATGGCCAACGCCCCTCATCTGCCGTAAGACGGCCGGAGTTATGCGACTGATTTGCCCGCCCTGTTAAGCGGAATATTTTTGATTCCCGGGCTTGACACGATTTCTGAAAATCAGAAGTGATTTGCCCATTAAGTTGATTTGTCGCAGTCTGCTACCCGAACTAGAGCTTGGCGCAAAAGGCAAATCACCCGCAGCGGTAGGGTGGGTGAGCGACTTGTCCCGCCGTAGCTCAACGAGCGAGCGCCCACCATCGAGCAAACAAGATTGGTGATGGATGGTGGGCACGTCGCTTACGCTCCTTTGCCCACCCTCATATGAGGGCTTTTGAGTCAAGCGTGCCGACTGGTGGCTTGGATGTGAATTTTGTATTCGGTGGAGTGGCGGCGCGCGGAGCCATGCGTAGCGCAGCGTGCCGCCGCGGTCGGTGCGCTCAG
>NZ_JBWBWM010000029.1:0-107157 GCF_056174665.1 Bradyrhizobium sp. WYCCWR15520 | reverse complement strand
ATGGATCGCGGCGCTGGAGGATGCGATTGCGCGGGATGACCGTTCCACCATCCGCGCGGTGCTCAAGGACGCCGTGCCCGAGTTCGGCTCGAACGCCGCCTGATCTTTTTTCGGTGTCCGCCGGCCATGCGGGCCGGTTCGAAAGCCAAGATGCAGAGTTACGGAAAAGTCGTCGTCGTCAGCCAGCATTATCCGCCGGATCCGAGCACGACGGCGGCGATCATGGCATCGATTTCGCAGCGCGTGGCGCAGGAGGCCGACGTTCTGGTGCTGTCAGGCACGGCAGGCTCCGCGACATCGGCGCAAACGGGCGAGCCGGAGGTCGTCGAAGCCAGGAGCTGGATGCCGGCAAAGGGCGCGCTAGGAAAGCGGGCGGTGGCCGAATTGCTGTTCACGGTCCGGATGTTTTTCGTGCTGTTGGCGAGGCTCAAGCGCGGCGATGTCACGCTTACGGTTCCCGCGCCCTTCATGCTGCCTTACGCCTTTGCCGCGGCGTCTAAATTGAAAGGCGCGAGGTCGGTGCTGATCATGCACGATCTCTATCCCGACGTTCTCGTCATGGCTGGCCTGTTGAAGCCGCAGTCGATCGTGGCGAAAGCGATGCGCGCCCTGAACGCGCCGATGTTTCGCGCGCTCGACGCCGTCGTCATCATCGGCCGCGACACGGAAAAGCTGTTGTTGCGCTATGGCGGAATGACCAGCGACAAGATCCACTTCATTCCGAACTGGGCGACGCTTGCGCGTGGCGTCCGCGCGGTCGAACCTGGCAATCCGTATCGCCGTTCGTTGTCCGCCCGCTTTGTCGTCGGGCTTTCGGGCAATCTCGGTTTCACCCACGACCCCGTGATCGTGTTCGAGGCGGCCCGGTTACTGCGGGACGATAGGGATATCCATTTCCTCTTCTCGGGCTGGGGGGTCGGCTTCGACCAGTTGAAGGCGATGCAGGCGGAGGCGAAACTTCCGAACGTCACCCTGGTCGAGCGCGTCGAGGACGATGAGTTGGAGATTTTTCTCTCGGCCGCGGACGTCTGGATCATTCCCTACCGCAAGAACGTCGCCGGCGTTTCGGTGCCGAGCCGGTTCTACAATCTGCTGGCAATCGGCCGTCCAGTGATCCTGGTTTCCGAAGCCGATGCCGAGGCGGCGCTGACGGTGACCGAGCACGATATCGGCTGGGTCGTCGAACCCGGCAACGCCGACGAACTGGCGGAAATGGTCGGTCGCGCCGTCCGTTCCATCGATCCGCAGCGGGCCGAACGCGCAGCTGAAATCTCCAAACGTTTCGATTTTGAGATCGCCATGACCGCGTATTGCGGCCTGATCCGCGAGTTGGCGCAGAAGAAGCCGAGCTATTAGCCGATAGACGGCGCGCGGCGCGAGAAGCGGCGCATCAGAAACGCCGTGGCGACAGCTCCCGCAACAAGAAGCAGGCCGGAGATCGCAGGCGAAGACGTCATCACCGAGCCGATCGCCAATGCGGCCAATAGAATGTTGAGCGCGAATACCTCGCGCACCACGCCCGATACTGAAAATCCGTTGTCGGTGGCGCGCTGATAGAAGTGGCTGCGATGCGCCGCCCAGAACGGCTCGCCCCTCGCGATGCGCCGCAGCAGGGTAATGGTGGCGTCGGCGAGATAATAGAGCGGCAACAGCAGCGCTGCTGCCACTTGCTGATGCCAGGCCAGCTGCAGCAGGCACCAGCCGGCTAGCAGGCCGATCGGCAGGCTGCCGACATCGCCGAGAAAGATTTTCGCCACTGGCCGGTTGAAAGGCGCAAAGCCGAGCATCGCTCCGAACAGGGCTGCTGCGGCGACCGTTGTCGACGCCGGAAGATCGCCGAACCAGCCGAGCAGGACCAGCGCGGCGGTGACTGGCACGATTTCGGCGACCGTCATCAGATCGAGCCCGTCCATGAAGTTGACGAGGTTGACGAACCACAGGCCAGCGAGCAACAGCAGGCCGCGCTCGAGCCAGAACGGGCAGGCGGGAACGATCCGAAGGCTTTCGGGCGCGGCAACGATCACCGCCGCGACGGCAAGTCCCTGCAGCAACAGCCGCGGCAGGACCTGGAGGGGTTTGACGTCATCGGCAAAGCCAACGGCCGCGATGAACAGCGTTGCGCCGAATGCCGCGACGGGAATTTTCATGTCTGCTGCGCCGGCAAGTGCAATGACGGCGGTCGCCGCGATCAGCGTGGCCGCGATGACAGCGATGCCGCCGCCTTGCGGCGTCGAGATGCGATGGGAAGAACGCGCATTTGGTTTCGCCAGCGCTATTCGCACCATGAGCGGCCGGATCGCCCAGGTCAGGATGCCCGACAACAGCGCCGCCGGCACCGCTGCGGCAAACGACAGCACTAATTGCGAATTGGCCATTCTACCCGCGCGGAAGTTATTCGGAGATTATTTGGGAACCTCGATCGGCGCCGTGCCCTGCGCGGCTTTCTCGGCGCTCAATATCCAGACCAGCCCGCCGATCAGACCGACGATGAAGGACACCGCGCCATAGAGCAGCGAGATGTTGACGCCCTCATTGGCCATCAGGCCGGCATAGCCGAACGCCAGCCCCATGGTGGCCTCGCGGACGCCCCAGCCGGCAATCGAGATCGGCAGCATGGTGATCAGCATGACGGGCGGAACGAGCTGGAAGATCTGGCCGAACACCACCGGCGCTGCGATCGATTGCACGACGCACCAGGCGATGACGACGGCGAGCACGTGCACCAATAGCGACAGCACCGCGACCTTCGGGCCGTGGGTAGGGCTGAACAGCACGCGGTTGGCGATCACCGAGCAGGCGTGGATGTGGTGGGTGCCCCACCAGTGCTTCAGCCACGGCCATTTGAGCCTGCCGAGCAGGAGAAATCCGAGGCCGCCGGCAAGCGCTGCGAAATCGACGAACAAGAGTGCCGACCTGCCGTGCGGATCGGTGATCAGACGGTAGCTCCAGGGCAGGCTCGCGACGATGACCACCGCGAGAGCGATCAGGCCGATGGCGCGGTCGACGAAGATGGAATAGGTCGCAGCCCGCCAGCCATGACCGCTGCGCGCCACCAGCCACAGCCTGACCGCATCACCGCCGATCGAGGAGGGCAGCGTCTGGTTGAAGAAGGTTCCGATCACGTTGAAGCGCATCGCCTGCCGGGTCGGCAGCGGCGCACCGCACTCGGCGCTGATCTCGCGCCATCGCAGCACGCCGATGAAGATCTGCAGGAACGTCACCGCGATCGCTACACCGATCCAGCCCAGGCTGGAGACGTCGATGCGAGCGGCGAGGTCGGCAAGGTCGACCTTGCGCAGCGAGAAATACAGCAGCGCCGCCGAGACCAGTATCTTTAATGTCGAAAGCAGGATACGGCGCATCTCGCCCATGCCGGGTTTGAGAAGGGGGGTGCAAAGCGATGCAATTCGGCGCCTTGGTATGGTTTTCGAGCCGTTCTGGCAATAGCGGGGCTGGTAGGTGTTGCGGCGGCCTCGGCAACGCGGGTAAAGAGGCTCGGGGACAGAAATTTCAGCCGTTGAGCGGTGCCTCCGAGGGATATGATGCCGGATCAATCCATTTTGGTCACTGGAGCTGCGGGTTTCATCGGCTTTCACGTCGCTCGCCGGCTGCTTGCCGAGGGCCGCGCCATCATCGGGCTCGACAATCTCAACGACTATTATGATCCGGCGCTGAAACGGGCGCGGCTGGACATCCTGCGCGGTGAGCAGGGCTTTGCATTCGAGCAGGTCGACCTCGCTGATCGCGCCGCCATGGAACGCCTGTTCGCCAAGCACCGCTTTGCAAGGGTGGTGCATCTCGCGGCGCAGGCCGGCGTGCGGTATTCGATCGACCGGCCGCATGCCTATGTCGACGCCAACCTTGCGGGCTTCGTCAATGTGCTGGAAGGTTGCCGGCATCACGGATGCGGCCATCTGATCTATGCGTCGTCCTCGTCGGTCTACGGCGCGAATACGAAACTACCGTTTTCGGTAGACGATAAGACCGACCATCCGGTCAGCCTCTACGCCGCTACAAAGAAGGCCAATGAGCTGATCGCGCATTCCTACAGCCATCTCTATCGCCTTCCGGTGACGGGTCTGCGGTTCTTTACCATCTATGGGCGGTGGGGCCGTCCTGACATGGCGATTTACCTCTTTACCAAGGCGATCGTCGAGGGCACCCCGATCAGGCTCTTTAACCATGGCCGGATGCGGCGCGACTTTACCCATATCGACGACGCGGCGCGCGTCGTAGTGCAACTGGTCGACCAGGCCCCGCGCGACGGCGGCCCCGCGGCCGGTGCGCCAGCACAAATTTACAATGTCGGCAACAATCATCCGGAAGAGCTGACCCATGTGGTAGCGGTTCTGGAGCGGGAACTGGGGCGCGCGGCGGTCCGGGAGATGCTACCGATGCAGCCTGGAGATGTGACCGAGACCTTTGCCGACGTCGCGGAACTGATGCGCGACACCGGCTTCAGGCCTCAGACTTCGATCGAGGACGGGCTTCGCGATTTTGTCGCGTGGTACCGTGACTACCACAGGATTTGAGGCCCGATGACCCGACGAATTATTCCCCTGATCATGTGCGGCGGCGCAGGAACGCGGCTGTGGCCGGCCTCGCGTGAGGTACACCCCAAGCAGTTCCTGTCGCTGTTCGGGGAGCGCTCGACGTTCCAGGACACGCTGTTGCGGGTTTCGGACGCTGATCTGTTCGAGCGGCCCGTCATTATCACCAACAACGCCTATCGCTTCATGGTGCTCGAGCAACTGGCGGAGATCGGGCTCGAGGCAGACGTACTGCTCGAACCGATGCGGCGCGATTCCGGTCCGGCGATTGCGGCCGGCGCCGCCTTTGCAGAGGCGCGCGACAAGGACGCGATCGTGCTGGCGCTCGCCGCCGATCACGTGGTTCGCGACACGCCAGCTTTCGTTGCCGCCTGTCGCGAGGGGCTGGCCGCGGCGGAAGCCGGCCACATCGTGACGTTCGGCGTGCAGCCCGAACGCGCCGCCACTGAATATGGTTACATCAATCCCGGCGAGGTGATTTCCGGCAAGGTTCGCGCAGTCGCGAAATTCGTCGAGAAGCCGGATACGGCAACGGCGGCGGGTTATGTCGAGGCAGGCTATCTCTGGAACAGCGGCAACTTCATGTTCCGCGCTGCCGTGCTGTCGGACGAATATCGCAAGGTCGACGCGGAAAGTGTCCAGGCCGTCACCGATGCGGTGGCGAAGGCGGGCACCGACCTCGGCTTCGTCAAGCTCGATGAGGCCGCGTTCGGTTCGGCGAAGTCGATCTCGATCGACTATGCGGTGATGGAAAAGACCGCGCGCACCGCCGTCGTGCCGGTCGCATGCGGCTGGTCCGATGTCGGCTCCTGGCATGCGGTGTGGGAATTGTCCGGCAAGGACGGCGAGGGTAACGCGGCGCGCGGTGCAGCCGTGTTCGAGGATTCGCGCAACTGCAACGTTTCAACCGACCGCGCGCTGGTCGCGCTGGAAGGTGTCGACGATCTCGTGGTGGTCGCAACGCAAGATGCCGTGCTGGTCTCCAGGCAAAAGGACTCCAACGGCCTGAAGCGGCTGGTCGCGAAATTGAAGACGGTGGCGCCGCAGGTGACCGAAGATCACATCCGGGTGCATCGGCCCTGGGGCTCCTATCAGTCGGTCGACAATGGCGACCGTCATCAGGTCAAGCGCATCATCGTCAAGCCGGGCGGGCGGTTGTCGCTGCAGAAGCATCATCATCGGTCCGAGCACTGGATTGTGGTGCGCGGCGCGGCGCAGGTAACCGTCAACGAGTTGGTCAAGACCGTGCACGAGAACGAATCGATCTACATCCCGATTGGCGCGGTGCACCGGCTGGAAAATCCCGGCAAGATCCAGCTCGAACTGATCGAGGTCCAGACCGGCAGCTATTTGGGCGAGGACGACATCATCCGCATCGAGGACGACTACAAGCGCAGTTGAGCGGAGACCGTAATTCTACCGGTCCTGCGGTTGTAACTGTTTGAATCAAAACGTGTCCGAAAACCGCCAATCGCATTCGCCACGTCTGTGACGGCGTGCTAGAGAACCGCCGGGGAAAGTTCCAGCGCCGAATCTGCTTGGGGTCTACAAATCATGAGTTCCAAAGGGTCCGCTTCCGACGCGAAGACCGGTGAAAAACGCGGCTTGCGTGTAGGCGTCGTCGGCGCGGGCGTGATGGGCAGCAACCATGCCCGCGTGCTGGCCGGCCTGCCCGGCGTGACGCTGGTCGGTATCGTCGATCCCTTGCCTGAACACCGCGCGCGCGCCACTGCGCTTGCCGGCTGCCGCGCCTTCGCCGAGCTCGACGAATTGTTCGACGAGGGCGTCGATGCCGTGACGATCGCGGCGCCGACCCATCTGCATCACGAGATTGCGCTGGCCTGCATCACCCGCAACATCCATCTCCTGGTCGAGAAGCCCGTCGCCTCGACGGTGGAAGAGGGGCGGGACATCGTCAATGCGGCGAAGAGCGCCGGCGTGACGCTGATGGTCGGCCATGTCGAGCGCTTCAACCCCGCGGTCGCGGCGATCAAGCAGGCGATCTCGGGCGAGGATATTTTGTCGATCGGCATCACCCGCGTCGGGCCGTTTCCGCCGCGCATGTCCAATGTCGGCGTCGTCATCGATCTTGCCGTGCACGATATCGACCTGATCCGCTGGTTCACCGAGTCCGATATCGTCGAGGTGCAGCCGCAGCTTTCCAGCGCGGTTGCCGAGCGCGAGGACATCGCTCTCCTGCAATTCCGCACCGCCTCCGGCGTGCTCGCCCACATCAACACCAACTGGCTGACGCCGTTCAAGGCGCGCAGCGTCACGGTGGCGACCCGCGGCAAATATGTGATGGGCGACCTCCTGACGCGGCAGGTGACCGAGTGTTTCGGCTTCAAGCCCGACGGCAGCTATTCGATGCGCCATCTGCCGGTCGGCCATGACGAACCGCTGCGCGCCGAGCTAATCGCATTCCTCGATGCCGTCCGCACCGGCAATGTACCGGCGGTTTCCGGCGATGAGGGCGTCGCCAGTCTCGAGATCGCCATCCGCTGTCTCGAACAGCCCGCCAAGCCCGCGGCCTCCGCCGTGCGCAAGGGACCGCGCCGCGTCGTCGGCTGAACCTCACTCCGATTCCTGCAAGGCTCCATGAACCAGCACATGCGCCCAGAACCCGTTCCTTTCTATGATCTCGCGTCGCAACGCCGGCGGCTCGGCACATCGATCGATGAGGCGATGGCGCGGGTGACGAGCCATTGCCTCTTCATCAACGGTCCGGAAGTGGCCGTGCTGGAGAAGGCGCTGGCGGATTTCTGCGGCGCCAGGCATGTCGTGAGCTGCGCGAGCGGCACCGACGCGCTGCTGATGGTGCTGATGGCCAAGGAGGTCGGCCCGGGCGACACCGTCTTCTGCCCCTCGTTCACATTCTGCGCGACCGGCGAAGCGGTGGCGCTGACCGGTGCGACGCCGGTGTTCGTCGATGTCGATGAAGCAACCTTCAACATGGATGCAGCTTCGCTCAAGCGTGGGATCGCGACGGCCAGGCAGCGTGGCCTGAAGCCGCGGGCGGTAATCCCCGTCGACCTGTTCGGCCAAAGCGCCGACCATGATGCGATCGCAGCGGTGGCGAAGGCCGAGGGCCTGTTCGTGCTCGACGACGCCGCGCAGGGGTTTGGCGCGAGCTACAAGGGCCGCCGGACCGGTTCGTTGGGACTTGCGACCGCGACCAGCTTCTTCCCGACCAAGCCGCTCGGCTGCTTCGGCGATGGCGGCGCCATCTTTACCGATGACGACGAGCTTGCCGAGACGCTGCGCAGCATCCGCGTCCACGGCCAGGGCTCGGACAAATACGACAATGTGCGTCTCGGCCTGACCGGACGTCTCGATACCCTGCAGGCGGCGGTCCTGATCGAGAAGCTGAAGATTTTCGAGGACGAGATCGCGGCCCGCAACCGCGTCGCGGAGCGCTATGCCCGCGGTCTCGGCAACGTCGTTACGGTGCCGCGCCTGGCCTCCGGATGCACATCGATCTGGGCGCAGTATACCATCCGCCTGCCGAAGGGGACCGATCGTGACGGCTTTGCGGCAGCGCTGAAGGCGCAGGGCGTTCCGACCATGGTCTATTATGCGAAATCGATGCATCAGCAGACCGCGTATAAGGGTTTCCCGGTAGCGGATGGCGGGCTGCCGGTGAGCGAACAGCTCTCCGACGATGTCATCAGCCTGCCGATTCACGCCTATCTCGACGAGCCGACGCAGGATCGCGTCATCCAGGCGGTGCGCGGCGCGCTTTCTGCCTGATTTCACCGTTTGACGAATATGCGCTAGAAGCGGCGCATGCTCGGACGCATCTTTACCGTCGGCGGATACACGCTGCTTTCGCGGCTGACCGGGTTCGCGCGCGACATCATGCTCGCCGCCATTCTCGGCGCGGGGCCAGTGGCGGATGCGTTCTTCGTGGCGCTGCGGCTGCCCAATCACTTTCGCGCGATCTTCGCTGAGGGCGCCTTCAACGCCGCCTTCGTGCCGGCCTACGCGCATCTGCACGGCAAGAGCGAAGCGTCGGCGCGGCTGTTCGCCGACCGTATCTTCACGCTGCTGTTTGGCGCGCAGGTCATCCTGCTCGTCCTGGCCTGGGTGTTCATGCCGGAGGTGATCGCCATCCTCGCGCCGGGGTTCAAGGACGATCCGGCGCGCGGCGAACTGGCGATTTCGCTGACGCGGATCACGTTTCCGTATCTGCTGCTGATCACGCTGGTGACGCTGTATGGCGGCATGCTCAACGTGATGCATCGCTTCGCCAGCGCCGCCGCCGCGCCGATCTTCCTCAATCTGTCGATGATGGCGACGCTGGCGCTGGCCGCGTTCTTTCCGGGCGTGGGCTACGCCGCGGCCTGGGGCGTTCTGCTCGCTGGTATTCTTGAATTCCTGCTGCTGGCGGGTGACGCCACGAAGAGCGGGATCCTGCCGAAGTTTGCAATCCCGAGGCTCGACGAGGATGTGCGCGCGTTCTTTCGGGCGCTGGGGCCTGCGACCCTCGGCTCGATGGGAACGCAAATCGCGCTGTTCGCCGACACCATCATCGCGACCTTTCTGCCGGCGGGCGCGCTTTCGGCGCTGTATTATGCGGACCGCCTCAATCAGTTGCCGATCGGCGTGATCGGGATCGCGATCGGCACCGTGCTGCTGCCGGAAATGTCGCGGCGCCTCTCCGCCAACGACGTCACCGGCGCATCCGTCGCGCAGCGTCGGGCGTTCGAATTCTCGCTGTTGTTTTCGGTACCGTTCGTTGCCGCCTTCCTGACCGTGCCTGACGTCATCATGCGCGCGATGTTCGCGCGCGGCGCATTCTCGAAGGCGGATGCCGTGGCCGCGGGCGCGACGCTGGCCGCTTACGCGATCGGGCTGATTCCGTTCGTGACCATCCGCAGCGCGGTAGCGACCTTCTACGCCCGCCACGACACCGCGACGCCAGTCAAGGCGGCGCTGACCGGCGTTGCCGTCAACGTGGCGCTGAAGATCGCGCTGATGGGCGCGCTGGCGCAGATCGGCCTGGCGCTCGCCACCGCCATCGGCGCCTGGGTCAATCTCCTGCTGGTGCTGTTCTTTGCGGTGCGGGCCGGCTATCTCGAACTCGATCGCACCTGGATGACGTCTTTCGCCAAGTTCGCGACTGCCGGTATCGTGCTCGCCGCCGCATTGTGGGGCATCGCACGATTCGCGGCCGTCTATTTCGCGTCAATGCATGCTTTCCGCGACGAGACCGCATTGTTGCTGCTGATTGTCGCCGGCGCGTTCGTTTATGGGGTTACCATCATTCTGCTGTTCGGCAGGGGATGGCTATTTGTGCTGGTCCGCGACCGCCAATCCCGGGGCTAAGCTTCTGTGAATAAACGAAATTTTCTGGAAGTGACGCGGTGGCCGCGCTGACGCATTTTCGCGTCTGCTGACGGAAAAACGCCGGCATTGTGAGCCGGGCATCATCAAGTTTTCTTGTTGTGCAGGTGCAGAAAATCCGGCTGCTGGAATGGTGCTCGCCGCCGAAAGCGGGGGTTTGCGCTGGCTCGCGAACCGCTGCAATATAGAATGCTTCCAGGTGCGTGATCCGCAAGCGCGGATAGGGGTTTCTCCGAAAAGGATCATGCTCAAAACAAAAGTGAGCGCGATGACGTTTCAAGTCATGACGCGCTAATGGAATTGGAGATACGATGGCAGCTCCCATCAAATTCGGCGTCGGTCAAAGCGTTCTTCGCAAGGAAGACGACGCGCTCATTCGCGGCAAGGGCCGCTATACCGACGACCATTCGCCACAGCCGGCGTTGCACGCGCTGATGCTGCGCTCGCCGCATGCGCACGCGAAATTCACCCTCAACGTCACGAAGGCCCGCGGGATGCCGGGCGTGTCGTTGATTCTGACCGCGGCCGAGGTCGGCGATCTCGGCGATCTGCCATGCCTGTTCAATCTGGAAGTCGACCCGTTTACCGGCCCGCCATACCCGATCCTCGCCAAGGACGAGGTGCGCCATGTTGGCGATGCCGTGGCCTTCGTGGTTGCCGATTCCATCGACCAGGCGCGCGATGCGATCGAGGCCATCGACGTCAAATGGACGCCGCTACCGGCCGTGGTCGGTGTCGTCAACGCCGTCAAGCAGGGCGCGCCACAGGTCTGGCCCGACAAGCCCGGCAACGTGCTGTTTGACGTGCCGGTTGGCGACAAGAAGGCGGCTGAGGCCGCCTTTGCCAAGGCGCACGCGGTCGCCGAAGTAACGATCGTCAATCCGCGCGTCATCACCAACTTCATGGAAACGCGCGCAGCCGTAGCCGAATACGACGCCAAGCGCGATCACCTGACGCTGACGATCGGCAGCCAGGGCAGCCATCGCCTGCGCGAAATCCTGTGCGGCATGGTGCTGAAGATTCCGATGGAAAAGATGCGGGTGATCTGCCCCGACGTCGGCGGCGGCTTCGGCACCAAACTGTTTCCCTACCGCGAATATGCCCTGATTTCAGTTGCGGCGAAAAAGCTGCGCAAGACCATCAAGTGGACCGCTGACCGCTCCGATCATTTTATGGGCGATGCGCAGGGCCGCGACAACGTCACCACCGCGAAGATGGCGCTGGCCGAGGACGGCAAATTCCTCGGCATGGACGTCGACCTGATGGGCGACATGGGCGCCTATCTCTCGACCTTCGGGCCGTACATCCCGCACGGCGGCGCCGGCATGCTGCCGGGTCTCTACGACATCCAGGCCTTCCACTGCCGTGTCCGCACCGTGTTCACCAACACCGTGCCGGTCGATGCCTATCGCGGCGCCGGACGTCCTGAAGCGGCGTATGTGGTCGAACGCCTGGTCGACGCGGCGGCACGCAAGCTCGGAATGACGCCGGATGCTATCAGGCGCAAGAATTTCATTTCGCCGAAGGCGATGCCCTACAAGACCGCGACCGGCAAGGTCTACGATTCCGGCGACTTCACCGCGCATATGAAGCGCGCGATGGAAGTCGCGGGCTGGAAGGAATTTCCCAAGCGCGCCAAGGCGGCGAAGAAGGCCGGCCTCGTGCGCGGCATCGGCATGTCCTGCTATGTCGAGATCTGCGGCACTATGGGCGAGGAGACCGCCAATGTCGCGCTCGATCCCAATGGCGACATCAACATCCTGATCGGCACCCAGTCGAGCGGGCAGGGGCACCAGACGGCCTACGCGCAGCTCGTCGCCGAGCAGTTCGGCGTGCCGCCGGAGCGCGTCCATGTGCTGCAGGGCGACACCGACAAGATCGCGACCGGTCTCGGCACCGGTGGCTCGGCGTCGATCCCGACCGGCGGCGTCAGCGTCGAGCGCGCCACGCGCGAACTCGGCGCCAAGCTGAAGGAGATCGCGGCGGAAGCGCTGGAGACCAGCGCCGGCGACCTCGAGATCAGCAATGGCGTCGTGCGCATCGCCGGCACCGATCGTTCGATCAGCTTCGCCGACCTCGCGAAGCGTCCCGGCGTCGATCCCTCGAAACTAAATGCGAGCGCGACGTTTGCGCAGGCCGACGGCACCTATCCGAACGGCACGCATCTTGCCGAAGTCGAGATCGATCCCGCGACCGGCATCATCAAGATCGTCAACTACGTCATCGTCGACGATTTCGGCGTCACGCTCAATCCGCTGCTGCTCGCCGGCCAGGTGCATGGCGGGGCGATGCAGGGGATTGGCCAGGCGTTGATGGAGCAGGCGGTCTACAGCGCAACCGACGGCCAGCTCGTCACCGGCACCTTCATGGATTATGCGGTGCCGCGTGCTTCCGACGGTCCGTCATTCCATTTCGAAACGCACAACGTGCCGTGCACGACCAATCCGCTCGGCGTCAAGGGTGCGGGCGAGGCCGGCGCGATCGGCTCCTGTCCCGCGGTGGTCAATGCAATCATCGAGGGGTTGTGGCGCGAGTACAAGATCGACCACATCGATATGCCGGCCACGGCCGAACGGGTCTGGATCGCGATCCGCGAGGCGCAGAAGCAGCATAATCTCTGATATTTTGTCGCATGCGGAATGATGCGCCGGGTGCGGTGTTTACAAACAGTCGGTCCGCACTTTGGGGCCGATACAAACCCGAATTGAAGGGGGATTAGCCAATGAAGCGGATCGTCGTCGTCGTAGCTGTGCTTGCATTCAGTGCCGGTGCGGTCGTTGCACAGCAGGATCAGGTCAAGCGGACCCAAGCCATGATGAAGGACAATGGCAAGAACGCCGGCGCGTTGTCGGCGATGGTCAAGGGCGAAAAGCCCTATGATCAGGCGACCGTCAACGCCGCGATCGGCCAGTTCGACGACACCGCCAAGAACCTTCCTACATTGTTTCCTGCCAGCCTCAAGGGCGTGAAGTTCGAGGGGGACTACAGCCCGTCACCGAAGATCTGGAGCGACAAGGCCGGTTTCGACGCAGCCATTGCAAGCTTCGCCAAAACGGTCACCGAGGCCAAGGCAAAGATCAAGGACCTGGATTCGCTGAAAGCAACCATGCCCGCGATCGGTAAGGAATGCAGCAACTGCCATGAGACCTTCCGCGTGAAAGGCTGATGATTGGTCGTCCCGGCCCTGTGCGCAATTGCGCATAAGGAGCCGGGACCCATACGCCGCGGCGGCTATTGTCGAGTATGATCGCCGACGGCGTCGCTCAACAATAGACGACCGGGATTATGGGTCCCGGCGTTCGCCGGGACGACGATTTGTTGTTACTGTCTTCAGTGCGACTAAAACGAAAAAGGCAGACGCTTGATGCGTCCGCCTTTTTTGCTTCGGCGCAAATGCGAAGTCTACTTCGTTACCTGGCCGCGGATTTCGCCGCCCGGATTGGCTGCGGTGTGGATGTTGATGTAGTACTTGCCGCCCACGAGGTCGGCGGCCTGCGCATCGGTCAGGGTCGCGCTGCCCTCGACCGGACTCGACGTCGCATTGGGAATCGCGACCGCGACGCCGGCATTCTTGCCAGCTTCGGCCGGGCCGTGGAAATGCGCGGCAGTGGCAGGACCGGACAGGCCGGAATAGCTCAGCTTCCAGCTCAGCTTCTTGCTGGCGGGATCGTAGTCGATGTCGGCCGTACCGGTGGCCGTGCTGGTGTTGGGCGGCACCTGGGCCTTGCCGTCGAGCGTCGCCTTCATCTTGTCGGCAGACGCGGGTCCGGCAAAAGCAACGGCTGCCCCCAGCGCAAGCATGACAAGCATGGTCTTGTTCGACATGGTGTTTCTCCCTGTTGATTAAGAAGCGGGCCGTGTCAGCCTCAAAACAACGACTTTCCGGATTTATTCCCCGAACGGCGGCCATGACATCAGCAATTTCGTGGAAGCTTATGGCGCGATGTGCGTTCATACTGTCATCGAATTGAGACTCCTGACGATGGATCGGTGAATGCTGCGACGAATTCTCCTTGGCTTGATCTTCGTGGGCGTCGCTGGCGCCGGAATCTTCTGGTGGCTGACGATCCCGGCGGTGATTGCCCCGGGCTCGCTGGCTCCTCGCACGCCGAACCTGGCCAATGGTGCTGCAACGTTCAATGCCGGCGGCTGTTCCTCCTGCCACGCCGTTCCCAACCAGCCGGACCGGCTGAAGCTCGGCGGCGGGCTTGCAATGCCTTCGCCGTTCGGAACGTTTTACGTTCCCAACATCTCGTCCGATCCCACTTACGGTATTGGCCGATGGAGCGAAGCGGATTTCGTGACTGCGGTGCTCAAGGGGACTTCGCCGGATGGCACGCATTATTTTCCGGCTTTTCCCTATGCGTCCTATCAGCATGCGACGGTCGAGGACGTCCGCGATCTCTTTGCCTATCTGAAGACGCTTGCGCCGGTGACCGGCAAACCGCGCGACCACGACGTGCCGTTTCCATTCAGTATCCGCCGCAATGTCGGAATCTGGAAATGGCTGTTCATGGACGGCAAGACTTACACAGTGGACGCCTCGCGTTCTCCGTCATGGAAGCGCGGCGCTTATCTCGTCAACGGTATGGGCCATTGCGCCGAGTGCCACAGCCCGCGCAACTTCCTGGGCGGCATCGTCGAGGCGCAGCGCTTCGCCGGCGGGCCCAATCCGGAGGGCGAGGGCTGGGTACCCAACATCACCCAGAAGAGACTGGCCGAGTGGAGCGCAAAGGACATCGCCTACTTCCTCGAAACCGGACAAACGCCCGATGGCGACACCGCCGGCGGACCGATGGTGCGCGTGATCAAGAATACGTCGCAGTTGTCGCCGGAGGATCGCGCCGCGATTGCGGAATATGTGAAGTCGCTGCCTGCAGTCGAGGGACCGCCGCGGCCGAAGAAGAAGGAAGGCTGAGAGCGCGGAAAGCCTTGCGCGCCGTCAGGGCGTCAGGGCCGCGGTGACCGGTTCGCGCCTTTCCCTTTCCGGCAGCGAGGGCACGATGGTCAGCGGCTTTTGCGGCACCGGCGCGGGCGTGGCGGTCTTGCTGCGTCTCAAATCCGCAGCACGCTTGGCGGCTGCAATGTCGGCAGACGGGCGGTCGAAATCGTCCACCCGGTACAGCACGAAGCCGCGATCCAAATAGGCGGCTGCGAAGCGCGGATAATATTGAACGCCCAGATTGTATGTGGCGAAAGCCGGCACCGGCTCGAAGCGGCCGACCGGCGCGGCGCCCGCTTCCTTTACTGCCGGCGCTGCGGAGGTCAGCGTGACCGCGCCGGTCGAAATCTCTCCACCGCGCGGGGCATGGGCCTCGTCCTGCACCGGGGTGTCGGGCAGCAGCGCCAAAACTTCCTGCGCGCGGCCGGTGGTTCTGTCAGCCAGCATTTCCGCGGCGCCAGGTGGCGTCGAAAAAAGCCCGAACAGGACGTAGCCGCCCACCAGCACCGCCGAAATGACCGAGGCCGCCATCGTGTTGGAGGCGAGCTTGTGCACCCTCTCGTAGGTACGCGTTGTCTTCGTCGTGGGGGACGGCTGCAGCGCAATGGCGAGCAGTTCATCGTAGGTCGCGCGCTGCTCGGCATCGTTCAGGATGTCATAGGCGCGCACGAGCTCCCTGAACCTCAGCGCGGCATCTGGATTGTCGGGATTGATATCGGGATGCGTCGCCTTCGCGGCCTTGCGGAACGCCGTCCGCAATCCCTCGGCGTTATCGCTCGGAAGGGCTCCGAGCAAATCGTACAGCGTCCCCATGGTGGTACTCGCGACTACTCCCCCCGGAACGTCCGCCGCCGCGGAACTCCCGATTGACGACGCCCCAGATAATGAAAAATATCAAGGCGGTAGGATGATCCTGTTATGGCAAAAGCATGCCATGGTTAACGTCGTTGCCGTGCATTGCGGTAAAGCGGTGCCGTTTTGTGCAGCAGGAGTTGCTGAGGGCGCCCCGGGTCAACTTCGCGCAAAGCTATCCAATGGGCCGGCCGGTGCCGGTCGGCAGCCTCGACCGCCAGCCTCAGGCCTAGTCTCCAAGCCGCGATATTCCAAGGTCGTCGGCGACCTGGTCCAGTGCGCGCAATAGCGCCGGGGCGACGGGAATTCCTGCGCTCGTCCGCTTCATCCGCGTTTCATGGCTGCGTTCGCCGGGCATCCAGATGCGGTCTACGCCCGGGATGCGTTCGCTGTTGCGGAAATCGCGCACCAGCGCATCGACGCTTCGCTTGAAGACGGCGACGTCGCCGAAAGCGGCGATGTTGATCGCGGCGATCGCCTGTCCGGTGTTGGTGACGCTGTCGTCATCGTGGTTGAAGTCGATGACCTCGCGGCCCATCGCGGCGCCGCCGAGCGTGCCCGCGAGCAGGCCGATGATCATCGCCAGCCCATAGCCCTTGTATCCGGCCTCCATGCCGCCGAGCGGCAGCAGCATGCCTTCGTCGGCGCGTTTCGGGTCGGTCAGCGGCTTGCCCTTGCGGTCGATCATCCAGCCCTCCGGCATGGTCTCGCCGCGCAACGCCTTGGTCTTCACCTTGCCGTAGGCGGCGACCGTCGTCGCCATGTCGAGCACGATCGGCTTTTCCTCGCCGGCCGGAATCGCCGCCGCGATCGGATTGGTCGACAGCAGCATGTCGAGGCCGCCCCAGGGCGGAAGGTGGTTGGCATTGCCGACTGCGAAATAGAGCCCGATCATGTCATGGGCCAGCGGCATCGTGGCATAGAGCGAGGCGGGGCCGGCATGGTTTGAGAACTGCGAGTTGACCCAGCCGATGCCGGTGGTCCGCGCTTTTTCGATCGCCATCCCGGCGGCGCGTTTCATGACGAGGTGGCCCATGCCGTTGTCGCCATTAAGCACGGCCGTGCTGGCGTGCTCATGCACGACATGGATGTTCGGCCGGACGTTGAAGCCGCCGGCCTTGATCCGCCTGATATATTGCGGCAACCGGCTGACGCCATGCCCGTCCGCCCCCTGCAGGTCGGCCGCCGCCATCAGCGCCGCGACCTCTGCGGCGTCAGCGTCCGGCAGGCCGACCGCGGCGAGCGCCTGCTGAATGAAGGCCTTCAGCCGGTCGAAAGTAACTGACGTCTCGGACAGGACGGGCACTCCCGTAAGGCCCGCGGGCGTGGCCGCGCCGGGCGAAGTCGACGGCGATGTGCGGGGCCGCTAGCCCGTGCCGAACGCCTTGAAGGTGATGATGGTGTGGGTGTCCTGGATACCCGGAATCACCTGCACCTTCTCGTTGACGAAATGGCCGATGTCGGTGTCGTTGTCGACGTAGAACTTGACCAGCAGATCGTAATCGCCGGCGGTGGAATAGATCTCCGAGGCGATCTCGGCCTCGGCGAGCGCATTGGCGACGGCGTAGGACTGGCCGAGCTTGCATTTGAACTGGACGAAGAAGGGAACCATCGCTGTCGTCTCCGAATAAATTGGCCCCAATAGGCCAAAAACCGCCGGTCATGGCAAGCCAGCTTGCTGCCCACGGCCGGGCGCGGTAGGACAATCCATGATCCCAAACACGCCAACTGCGCGAGGCTTGCGGTGACGACGCCGATCGCCCTGACCATCGCCGGCTCCGATTCCTCTGGCGGCGCCGGTATCCAGGCCGACCTGAAGACGTTTGCTGCGCTCGGCGTCTACGGTGCCTCCGTAATCACGGCGCTGACAGCGCAGAATACCCAGGGCGTCAGCGGCATCCATCAGGTGCCGGCTGAATTCGTCACCGCGCAGATCGACGCGGTGTTTTCCGATCTGGCGGTAGGCGCGGTCAAGATCGGCATGGTGGCGCATCCGCCTGTCATCGATGCCATCGTCGCGGGGCTTGCGCGCTGGTCGCCGAACCACGTCGTGCTCGATCCCGTGATGGTCGCAACTTCGGGCGACCGGTTGCTCGCCGCCGAAGCGGTCGAGGCGCTGCGGACAAAACTCATTCCGCTGGCATCGGTGATCACGCCCAACCTGCCGGAGGCGGCGGCGCTGCTCGATGAAGCCGTGGCGGCGGACGAAGCCGCAGTCGAGCAACAGGGCAAGCGTTTGCTCGGGCTGGGGTGCAAAGCGGTCCTGATCAAGGGCGGCCACGGCGAGGGCGCCGAGAGCATCGACTATCTGGTCGGCGCGAATGGTGCGATCGCGCTGGCCGCGCCGCGCATCGCGACGAAGAACACCCACGGCACCGGCTGCTCGCTATCCTCGGCGATTGCGGCGGGGCTCGCGAGGGGGGAGGGCACGGAGACCGCCGTGCGCAACGCCAAGGCGTGGGTGACCGCCGCGATTGCAGCGGCAGACCGGTTCAGCGTTGGGCATGGCCACGGCCCGGTGCATCATTTTCACAAATATTATTGAGCGTCTCCGTTGTCCCTGCGAACGCGGGACGACGTCGAGATATCGCCGCCGCGATGTCGCTTGCCTGTCGCATCGCGCTGCTATCCGCAAACTGCGGGGCGCGACATTGATTCTCGTGGGGCTATGGGTCGCGTGAACTAGTCATCGCCCTGTCACAGAAATCTGTCAGGGGACAGGCATGGGTAGTGACGCCTTGAGTGAAGAGAGCCCGGAACGGCGCTTTCGTACCTTGTTCATCTCCGATGTCCATCTCGGGGCCCGCGGCTCGCAAGCGGATCGATTGCTGGATTTTCTCAGAACACACGACGCCGACACCATCTATCTGGTCGGCGACATCGTCGATGGCTGGGCGCTGAAGTCGAGCTGGTACTGGCCGCAATCGCATAACGACTTCGTGCAGAAGATGCTGCGCAAGGCGCGCAAGGGCGCCAAGGTCATCTACGTGCCGGGCAATCACGACGAATTCCTGCGCAACTATTACGGCACCCATTTCGGCGGCATCGATGTGGTGGAGAACACCATTCACACCGGCGTCGACGGCAAGCGCTACCTCGTCATCCACGGCGACATCTTCGATCTCGTGGTGCAGAACGCGCGCTGGCTCGCCCATCTCGGCGACAAGGCCTACGACTTCGCCATCCAGATGAACCGTCTGGTCAACTTCTTCCGCCGCATGTTCGGCGTGCCCTATTGGTCGCTGTCGCAATGGGCGAAGCTGAAGGTCAAGAATGCCGTGAACTATATCGGCGCGTTCGAACAGACGCTGGCCGGTGAAGCGCGGCGGCACGGCGCCGACGGCGTGATCTGCGGCCACATCCATTACGCCACCATCCGCGACGAGCATGGCATCCGCTACATGAATTGCGGCGACTGGGTGGAGAGCTGTACCGCGCTCGCCGAGCACGAGGACGGCCGGTTCGAGATCATCACCTGGACCGATCCGGTGCGAAGGGCTGCGCCGGTTCCCCGCGTCGCGGCGCGCGCCGCATGACGCATATCCTGGTCGCAACCGATGCGTGGCATCCCCAGGTCAACGGGGTGGTGCGCACGCTGACCGCAATGGCGGAAGCGGCCAGGGGACTTGGTGTCGAGGTGAGTTTCCTGACGCCGCAATCGTTTCGCACCTTTGCGATGCCGAGCTATCCCGACCTGCGGCTGGCTCTGCCGTATCCAGCAAAAATCGCGCGATTGATCAAAGCGGCAAGGCCCGACAGCATTCATATCGCGACCGAGGGCCCGATCGGGCTTCTGGTGCGGCGCTATTGCCGCAAGCATGGCTTGCCGTTTACCACGAGCTTTCACACCCGGTTTCCCGAATATGTCTCGGCGCGCTCGCCAATCCCGGAATCATGGGTGTGGAAGGCGCTTCAGTGGTTTCATCGGCCGAGCCGGGCGGTGATGGCGGCGACGCCGGCGCTGGCAGCCGAATTGCGGATGCGCGGTTTTCGCAACGTGGTGCTGTGGTCGCGCGGCGTCGATACCTCGCTATTCCATCCGCGCAGCACCGATCTCTGCCTGCCGATGCCGGTCTATCTCTGCGTCGGCCGGATCGCGGTGGAGAAGAATCTCGAAGCCTTCCTCGATCTCGATCTGCCTGGCACCAAGCTCATCGTCGGCGATGGACCTGCCCGGATGGCGCTGGAGCGGAAGTATCCTGATGCCGTGTTCCTCGGCGCAAGGCACGGCGAGGAACTGGCGGAAATCTACGCAGCCTCCGACGTTTTCGTCTTCCCCAGCCGGACCGACACGTTTGGACTGGTGCTGCTGGAGGCGCTGGCCAGCGGGCTGCCGGTCGCGGCCTTTCCTGTCACCGGCCCGCGCGACGTGATCGGCGCGGCGCCCGTGGGCGTGCTGAGCGAGGATTTGCGGGCCGCCTGCCTTGAGGCGCTGCAGATCTCGCGGGAAGATTGCGTCGAATTCGCCGCCGCCCATACCTGGCAGGCCTCCACGCGGGTTTTCATCGAGCATGCCATGAATTCTCGCCCGGTCGAATCGGAGGGTGAGGCGGCCGAATTTGTGGCGGAAGACCCGCATTTCGCCGCCTGAGATCACCTGAATCTGTATTGCTCGTCGGCCTGCTTGCGCGATACAAAGTGTGGATGACGGAAAAAGCCTCAACGGCACCGGTCGGTGCCGCAGATATCGACGCGGCGGCGCGGGTGGTTGCCCCGTTCGCTGTGCGGACGCCGCTCTTGTCGTTCCCCGTTCTCAACGAGCGCGTCGGGACCAAAGTCTTTCTCAAGCCTGAAATGCTGCAGCGGACCGGATCGTTCAAGTTCCGCGGCGCCTTCAACAAGCTGGCTTCGATCCCGCAGGACAAGCGGGGCGGCGGGGTCGTTGCGTTCTCTTCCGGAAACCATGCCCAGGGCGTGGCGGCGGCGGCGCAGATCCTCAACATGCAGGCGACCATCGTGATGCCTGCGGATTCTCCGGTCACCAAGCGCGAGCGCACCAAGGGCTACGGCGCCGAGGTGGTGCTCTACGACCGCGACAAGGAAGACCGCGAAGCCATTGCCAACGGCATCGCCAGCAAGCGTGGTGCGACGCTGGTCCGCCCCTATGACGATCCCTTCGTCATCGCCGGGCAGGGCACCGCGGGCCGCGAGATCGCAGAGGACATGGCGGCGCTCGGGCTCAGCGCCGATATCGTGGTGGCCCCGGCGTCGGGCGGCGGGCTGATCGCCGGCGTTGCGACGGCGGTGAAGTCAAAATTTCCGCAAGCGCAGGTGATCGTCGCCGAGCCGAAGGACTATGACGATCACGGCCTGTCGCTGCGCGCCGGCCATCGCGAGGCCCATCACGCCGCCGGCCGCACCATCTGCGATGCGCTGATGGCGGCGATGCCGGGCGAACTCACCTTCTCGATCAACAGCAAGCTGCTGGCGAACGGCGTGACCGCCTCCGACGAGGAAGTCGGCGCGGCGGTCGCCTATGCCTATCGCGAATTGAAGCTGGTGGTCGAGCCCGGCGGCGCCGTCGGCCTCGCTGCACTGCTCGCCGGACGCATCGACGCCAAGGGCAAGAACGTCGTCATCGTGCTCTCCGGCGGCAATGTCGACGCGGACCTGTTCGCCAAGCTGGTCGCCTGATCCAGCTCTCTAAAAATCAAAACCGGGCAGAGCTTATGCTCTGCCCGGTTTTTCATTGCGCTGGTTTGAGTCAGCGCCTGAAGCCGCCACCCATTCTGCCGAACGAGCCACCACCGAACGAACTGCCACCGAACGAGCTGCGGGACGGGCCTGCGGCGAAGCGGTTGAAATTTCCGCCGCCCATGCCGCCGTTGAATTGGCGCGGCGCGGTTTTGATCATGGGCCGCGAGGTCATCATGGGCCGTGAGGTCATCATGGGCTTGTTGGCGAACCGCGTCGGATGGCGGTCGAACTTGCCGGGGGAGGTGGCGATCTTGCCGGCATTCCCGCCGTTGTTGACGGAGCCCGGCTTGAACTTCCCAGGCAGGGTGGTGACCTTACCGGCGTTGCCGTTGAGTTTGCCGTCATTGATCGGGTTGATACCCTTGGCGGGAAGCGTGACGATCTTCGAGGGCATGTGACCGTGGGTGCCGAAATTGCCGCCAAGATTGCCCTTGGAGATGCCGAGGGTGGACACGTTGCCGACGTTGCCCGGCTTGAACGCCGGCGACTGCTTCGCCAGATGCGTGAAGTGCATCAGCGGAACAGCCTTCGGCGCTGTCTGCAGCTTCAGCGCGGACTTGGCGTAGGGACTGCTCGAATAATTGTCATAGAAGGTCTTGTAGGCGAACGGCGAGTTGGCGACGACCGCCTTGTGCCACGCCGTCGCCACCCGCAAGTTGCCGAGCAGCAGGCGGACGTGATCGCACAGCGGATCGTGCGGGTAGAGGCGGATGAACTCTTCATAATATTCGGGCGAGCCTTCCGAGAGCACGTAATCGTAAGCCTGGCGCGCCGAACGCGACGGCAGGTTCGACGCGACCTGCATGATCGGGCGGCGATCCGGCGCGCGGCCTGCGGCAACCGCGGTATCGCCGAAGAAGTAGAAATCGGAGGTCAGCGAGGAGCTTTCCCACGGCGTCTGCTTGCCGGAGGTGGTATTGTTCACCTCGAGCCGGACGCGCTTGAACAATTGCTCGATCGGCAGGTTCGGTTCACGTGCGATATTGAGGAACGCCCTCGTATACGGGCTATGGTTGCCGTCGCCGTCCTGCGCCTCCATTCCCGGCGCGGTGGAGTAGCCGACGATCGAGCCTCGCGGCGCATCGACGATAGCGAGGCCACGTCCGGCGTCGTTGACCTCCGGGAAGGGATTGTTGCGGCAGGCGTCGAGCACGACGATGCGCATCCGGCTCTGGATCGATTCCAGCGTGCCCATCACGTCGACCAGCCGCAGCGAGTTGCCATCGAGATCGGATGGCGAGGAGATCCTTGCGTCGACCGGCAGCAAATAGTTCTCGCCGGCCACCTGCACGCCATGGCCGGCATAGTAGATCATGGCGACCGCGCCGGGACCACGCTCGGCGACCTTGTTGGAGAAGTCCTGCACCACCCTGACCATGTCGCTGCGCGTCAGGTCGGTCGCCTGGGTGACCTCGAAGCCCGCCGAGTTCAGAAGCTGCGCGATCGATTGCGCGTCGTTGCCGGGATTGGCGAGTTTTGGCGCGGTCTGGTAATTCGAATTGCCGATCACCAGCGCGACGCGCTGGTCGGTCAGCGGCCCTTGCATGCCGTTGCGGATGTCGACGTTCGGCGCTTCGGCGAAAGCCGCACCGGTAACAGCGAAGCTCAACAGGCCTGCCAGCAGGCTGGCACCCAATAGCAATGGCTTAAAACGGGACATGGCTGCCTCCTCGGGCGGACCTCGTTGCGAGGTTTGCTGCCGGGAAGCTAAGTCAGGTCCGGGTTGTCGTACGTGACGGCGATCACGGTTGCATGGCGTAGGTGCGCCGTCGCTCTTGCCGCGGTTCGATGCGGCTGACAGTCTCAGGTTGCTGATTAGGTCGAAGGAACCCAAAATGGGCTTCGGGCTGAAGACCACCACGGGACTCATTGCGGCGGTGCTGGTCACGGCGGCGCTGGCCCAGGCGAGCAAGGTGTTCGCGCCGCTGGCGGCGGCCCTGTTCATCATCGCGATCGTGTGGCCGATCCAGAAGCGGTTGCAGTCCTGGATGCCGAAGCTTGTCGCGCTGGCGATCACGGTCGTTGCAACGGTCGCGGTCTGTCTCGGCGTTGCTTCGCTCGCTGCCTGGGGATTTGGTCGTGTCGGCCGATCACTGGTCAGCGATCTGCCGCGGTACCAGGCGCTTTATTCGGCGATGGTGACGTGGCTGGACGGCCACGGCATCTCGGTTGCCGGGCTCTGGGCCGAGCATTTCAACGTCGGCTGGCTGCTGCGCGCGACGCAGCAGGTGACGGCCCGCGTCAATACCACGCTCACCTTCTGGGTGATCGCGCTGGTTTACGTCATGCTCGGGCTTCTCGAAGTCGAGAACATCAGGCGGAATGTCGAACGGTTGGACAACAAGGCCGCAGCCCGCGTGTTGCTCGACGGCAGCGCGGCGACGGCGGCGAAATTCCGCAAGTACCTCGTGGTGCGGACGCAGATGAGCGCGATCACCGGCCTGTTGGTCGGCGCATTTGCGTGGGTAGCCGGATTGCCGTTCGCATTGGAGTGGGGCGTGATCGCCTTCGTGCTCAACTATATCCCGTTCATCGGCCCGTTCGTCGCGACGCTGTTTCCGACATTGCTGGCGATGACGCAGTTCGAGAGCTGGCCGGCGGTGCTCGGTGTCTTCGTCTGCCTGAACGTCATCCAGTTTGCGGTCGGCAGCTACATCGAGCCGCGGGTGGCCGGCTCCATGCTGTCGATTTCGCCTGTTGTCGTGCTGTTCGCGATCTTCTTCTGGACTTTCCTGTGGGGCCTGTTCGGCACCTTCATCGGCGTGCCGATCACGCTCGCTATTCTGACCTTCTGCGCCGCGCATCCGTCGAGCCGCTGGGTCGCCGATCTGTTCGGCGGACCGGATCAGACGAAGCCGGGCAAGCTCTAGCGCGTTTACTCACTCCCGGGGCTTCGCAAGATGCGAGGCATTATGAACCCTCTCTCGCCGAGCGCGCGATCTGGGCAGCGCGTAGCCGATGCGAGGTCTAGGGCTCCACAAGCTTGATGGTCGAGACCGGCCATCTTCCATCATGACCTTTGATGGAAATCCGAAGCCCGTGCATTTCGTCGAGCCAAACGTTTTCGACCGTGCCAGCCTTTCCGTCGGTAAGCACGACGGCTTTGCCGATCAATTCGAATTGCGCCGCACCGTACTCATTCAAAATTTTTGACGCACGGCCCTTCACCGATGGCATTGCTCGTCCATGTTCGGCCGAGCCGTCTGCGTCTCAACGGCGACGCTTGTCCCAGTGCTCAGCCGCTGGAATGATCGATGGTGACTGCTTCTCAAATTCGCGGAGCCGATCGAGTTGCGTTCCAAGGCTCCCCGGGAGTTCCGGCTCTTCTTTCAGGAGCGCGCGTAATCTTTCCCCGATCTCTTGAACGATTGCTCGGCTGTGTTTGGGGTCTATGTCAAGGCGGTTGCGCATAACGAAGCCTCGTTCGGGTAAGAACGCACCAGCATCGGCGCCCACCCCTCCTGCAGATCTCCCGCTTGCGCGCACTGCTGCAATTCTGAACGGAACCGAGACCGCCGCTTTTGGCTATCTGCGCGAGCGCTTGTTTTTGAGAACAGCGGGCCCTGCAGTAGAACCTTTGGCTATCCGCGACATGCGCCGTGAAGTTAACGGCGAGCGACGGTCTCAAGCTTCTAAAGTCTTGGCCAGAGCTTTCGTTCCCTGACTTCTGATCGTGACGCCGTTCGGACGGAACGCCGCGCTCGGCCGGATTGACAAGGGTGCCATCCGGGCGCCGCGCAAGCAGGCGGTCCAGGGCCAGGGTCAAACTGCGCTCTGGAACCAATTCAGAGAGTGTCCGGTTATTCTGTGGAAGCCCATGGAGGAACCATCGCCATGAGGATCGAATATCTTGCTGCAATTGCGATAGTTGCCATTGCCGCTGGTACTGGACTGGTGGTCCAGTCTGTCGGCTCACTGCCGCCCGAAAAGCAGTCCACGCCTGCCACCGCACAATTGGCGACCCTGTTAGCTGAGTCCGTGCATCCGTTTTTGCCTCGGTCCGGAGGCTAACGGACGGCGCAACTCAAGACGCATGGCGGCGCTGCCTAAGTCAATTCGGCCGGCGGTGTTGATCAATTTGGAGGTCACCGTCGCGGCGTGACCGGACACCGATCAAGCATCGTCACTGTGAGCTTCTTCCCACTGCCGTCACGCACGGGCTGCGCAATGAGCCGGCTTGACGGTTGAGTTTTCACCGAGTTCAAACAAACCGATCCTCTATCGCGCGACGATCCCACAATCGCCCCAGGACTGCTGCGCTCCCGCCTCGCTTCTGTCAAACCAGGTTGGCCTCTTCAGCCAATAAGAACCGCGGGGTGGAGTCACCAGATGTTATACTCGCAAAGCCCACCGCTCGCGGAGCAGCAGTGGCCGAGCGCCGAAGAAATTTCGTCGGGCGGGCTTGCGCGCGATCTGGACGTCCGATCCGATCGGCGTATGGGTAGAAGACGCACGAAGTCGTCGGTCGATTCTTCGCATTCCTATCGCTTCGGCGAGGGGCCGGCGACGGGCGGCCGGCCGTCGATTGGCAGGCGAATGACCCGCAGTCTCATCCGGTTTTCTATTACGGTTCTCATCGGTGTCGGCGCTACGCTTGGCTGGCAGTCCTATGGTGATGTAGCAAAGGAGATGGTGGTAGCCCGGGCTCCAGCGCTAGCCTGGTTGTTATCCACTTCGACGACAAAATCCCCGGCCGTGGCAGCAACTTCCCCTGGCCCGGTGCAGCTTGAGCCCCTGGCGTCCAATCTCGATGCCGTGCGGCGCAGCGTAGAGCAACTCGCTAACAAGCAAGAACAGCTCGCCCAGAACGTTGCGGCACTGCGCGGTGTTCAGGAGGACATCAGACAGAAGATGTCGGTTACGTCTCCGGCTCCGGCCCCGCAGGCGACCTCCATCCCGCAGCCCAACACGCCGCAACCCAGGGCGCAGTCATCGGCTGCGCAGCCATCATCGATGCCTCTCCCTTCGCCTTCTGCGGGAACACTCTCGGATCGCGATCGGCGAAATTGACGATCGCCTTTCCATTTGGAACCGGTCAACTTGTGGTGACCAAACCTGCTGCCTCAGTCAACTTCGAACTGAGGCTGCTTCATTTTGCGGAGTCCACTACGCTCACCCAACATCGCCGGCGCTAACCTCTGCGACCGTCGCTTCCATCTTGGGATGCGTGCCAATGACTGGTTCTGGTACCCAGAGGGCCCATTGTTTGAGCCGATCGCACCACTAAGGCTCAGACCGTTTCTCTCGGCAATCCCACAAAAAACGAGGCGGGTGTGAAGTAGATAACATTTGGCACGTCTATGTAGGGAGATAATTTTTCGCATCAACTAGAGCGAGCACACACCAATCTGAGAAAGGACAGGTCATGAAGTTCGCAGCATTGTTCTTGATCTTCGCTCTTTCCGCGTTAGGTGCGGCGGCCCCCACCAACTCGGCCAATGCGTGCCCGCGGCCTTGCGGCAGTGTTTGTTGTCCCTAGTCGTCGAAGGAGGGGAATCTGATGTTTCCGATCCTTAAGTGGGGAGCAATATTTCTAGCGTGTGCAGGCCCCCCAGGCGCCGTAGCGGCGGTATACATGCACAAGCCTAACCCCGATAAACTAAACGAAGCCATTGTGGACATTGGCTTCTATCCAATTACGCCACCCACCAGCTTGCGCGCTCCGGGGTCACTCTACCATGTATCATCGGACGGCAAATATTATTCCATGCTCTGCGAGGTTGAGCCTCAACGACTAGTCGCTGTGACTCGCACCTCTTTCACAAATAAACAGGTCTCTTCGGAGCTCCGAAAGGCGCGACTTGGAGTGACTACAGAGTTATTGCGGAATATCGAAACAACCGTGAATGCAAAGCTTGTAGAATCTGTCAAGCTTGAGCTTGATGACGTTGAAGTTCTTGAAGTGTCACTCGAGGATCTCGCGGTCATAGCAAATGAGTTGTTACACAGAGGGACATGCGATCAGGAGGTGAGAAGGTATCTGCAGGAAGGTGACTACATCTGTCAGGGACAGCAAGTTCTGAAGGCAACGACCAAATATACGGTTGCGTTTGACGATACAGCAACTGGACTACTGAACCGAACAGCAGAAGTGATCAAGCTAACTTTTGATGCGGACGCAAGGTTCGAGGGTGGACAAATCATTTCTGGAAAGAATCTTTACTATGGAATGAAATTGGCGCCTCGGTGCTTGTACCTTCCAGGTCAAAGATCGCGGCGACCGCCACTCAGTTTTTGGCATCGAATTACGGACCGATTTCCGGTGCTGGACTTCCGCAACTGACTTCACGTCGATGAGATAGTTGTCCGAGAAGCAAAGAATGCCGGCCGCTTGTGAGCTCCGGTCCACTGCGCCGCGGGATCCGATGGTGAGACAAGCTGGCGATGCCCCAGCCGAATCGCGACGGTCGCTAGACACTGGCTTGACTTCGCCGGATCGCGATCTCTACGCCAATCCTGTTCCGTGATCGAGCGCTGCTTGTTGGCATCAGCCGCAATCGGCCTCGCATCGATGGCAAACCTTCACCGCACTTCGCGGCAGATCAATCGCTCCGAGCGGATCGCAAAGACATAGCCTGCGACGTAGCTGCCGTTAGCCTCGACCGTCGCTCTTGAATCGAAGCGGTCCTTTAGATCGAGACAAGCAAGTTAGCATTCCAGCCATTCTACCTGTGATCGGGTTCACAGCGCCCATACGCGCCGACGTGGTAAGGAAGTGGAGGTGCAAAGGAGGTAAGTCGTGTTCGCGATTTACTTGCTGGTGCGCAAAATCGAGCTCTTCCCGGCATCCACTTGACACATTCGTGCCGGGAGACTTCAGGGTCTAGTATTTAGCAAAAGTGATAACGCGAGGAGTGAAGCCATGCGTGCATTTTCAGTAGCGATGTTTTTGCTAGTTGGATTGACCGATGTTGTGTTCGCGCAGAACTGCAGGGAATTGCAGCGCACCTGCGAAATGAAGGACGCGCTCGGCGAGCGCGGTCAAGGCCATTGCCGCAGATTCCGCGAAGCGTGCCAGCGTCCGTCATTCGATCGTCCGTCATTCGAGCGTGTATCAACCGGCCAGGTTTGCGCGAAATTGCGCGCGCACTGCCTCTACAAGGATGAGCTTGGCGAACGGGGCCAGGGAAACTGCCGACGGTATCGGGAAATGTGCCGCGGCGGGCTCTAGTCTTTTTCCGAACGCGTTCGAGTCAAACTCACCGCGTCGGGCTCGTGCGGGTTCGGATTGCCCTCGAACTGCGCACGTAGGCTCGCTTTATCGCGACGTGCCCGCGAGGCTGCCGCTGAGGTTGGCGTTCGATCTGAGCCACTTCCGATCGAACGCCGCTTTGCCCTAGGCGTTCTTCTCGCCGGCAATCTCTACGCGCTGCGGCGGCAGCAGATCAAGCCGCCCTTCCGGGCCGGCCGCCAGGGTGTGAATGTAGAAATGCGTGGCCGCATCATCGGTCGCATTCATCACCGGGGAGGGCGCGGAGATGATCTTGAGCGAACCGCAGGCGCCGATCCAGTCGATATGGCGGTGACCGTGCATCACCACGGTGCGACCGGCCAGCGCATCCAGCTTGCGCACGAACCAACTCCCATTGATCAAGGCGGTCCCGATGCGTTCGGAGAATGCTTTCACCGGCATGGGATACTCCACGACGTGGTGGTGCAATGCGAAGATCCAGCGTGCGGCCGGATAATGCCGGATCGCCGCCTCGAGGCGATGCGTCTGTTCGACCGACACCAATCCGAGTGCGTTGGTGAAGGAAAAGTGAGTTTCCGCGTTGGAGTTCAGGACCGCAATTCCGAGGCCGCCTTCCGCATCGGGCGGCAGGATCATCGGAAACTGGTCGTCGAACAGGCCGCGCAGCGCCGCGGCCCGGCGCAGGCCGCCGTGCTGAGCGAGGGCCACGATCGAATCGCGCTTCGGCGCCAGCGAGGCGCTCAGCGTTACGGTCGGTTTTCCGTTGCCGTCGACTATGTGCACGCGATCGCCTTGTACGGCCGCCATCGCCGACAGGGTGCGGATCTGCCGCAACCGCTTGTTCGGGCTGAACGGCAGGTCGAGCCGGGCCGGATTGGCGCGGTCGACAATGTTGAGGTCATGATTGCCCGGCAACAAGATTGTACGCGCGGCAAGTTCCGGATGACGCGCCATGGCGTCGAGGAATGCGGCCCATTCGCTGGCGCGGCCGGCGTCGGTCATATCGCCGGTAACGAGAATGTGGTCGAGCGGGTCGGCGGTGTGAATGGCGGCGAGATGCGCCAGGACGCGCTCGAGCCGGTCGTTTCCGCGTGGGCCGGCCCGTCCGCTTTCGATGCGGAAACCGTATTGCTCGCCAATCACATGAAGGTCCGACAGGTGCGCAACGCGCCAGCGGCGCGCATCGGACGAGGCGGTGTCGAACGTAGCGAGATCGACGGGTTGCTGCATGCTGGCATCGGCAAATCCCCACATCAGCGAAGCGACCGCCAGATATCCCGACACCAGCAGGATTGCATTTGCCAGCGTCGGCACCGCGAGGCGGTGCAGCAGGACCAGGTCGTTCCAGCCGCCTGTCCAACGCGAGGCGGGCCAGGCCAGCATCGCAATCAGCACCGCGCCGGCGGACAGCAGGACGGCTGCCCCAATCGAATTGGCGCTGCGTAACCTCGCCCGGCCGACGACGGTCAGCTTCCTGCCCCACATTCGTTCCGTCAGGTGGCGCAGCGCTTCGCGGGTGAAAGCGTAGCCGGGCTGCACGGCGAGCGCATTGAGCGACCAGAAATTATTCTCGGCGATCCGGAACAGCGGTCGCCATCCGATCCATCCGACCGCGACGATCGCAAGCAAGGCGAGGGCGGTGCCGATCCCGGTCAGCGTGGCGAGCTTTTCCGACAGGGTTGCGAGCCAGGCGGAGACCAGCAATGGCGAGAGACCCAGCAGCACCGCCGGCAACAGCAGCAACACCGTCCAGGCAAACAGCAGCTTCGGCAAACTGATTTCGACCAGCAGGCTGCCGGCGATGGCGAGCAGAGATCGCTGCCCGGGACTAGCGGCATCGTCCTCGATATCGCCGTGGCGCGGATCGATCAGCATGCGGTCTTCCATGTGGGCTGCGTCGCGCTCCACGGTCGGCCCCGTCATCGCTGAACTCCACATCGCGCCCTCGCGCCGTCTCCAGCTATATCCCCCAGGGAAGGCCCAACAGGTACCACACGACGAAAAGAACTACCCAAAGCGAAAACATCCAGGCCACGTAGGGCAGCATCAGCGCGACGACCGTGCCGACGCCGGCATTTCGTTCGTATTTTCGCGCAAACCCGACGACCAGCGCGAAATAGGCGTTCAGTGGCGTGATGGAATTGATGGGGCCATCGCCGACCCGGTAGGCCGCCAGCACCGCGGCGGGATCGACGGCCAGTTGCACGAACAGCGGCACGAACACCGGTGCAAAGATGGCCCATGTCGCAATCGCCGGCGTGAAGATCAGGTCAAGGACAGCAACGAGCAGGATAAGACCCAGCAACAGCCACAGCGGACCGATGTTGGCGTCCTTCAGGATATCGGCCATGCTGACCGCCAGCAACGTCGGCATGTTGCTGTAGGTGAAGTAATCGACGAACTGGCTGATCACCACGAACAGCAGGATCGTGCCGCCCAATCCCGAAACGGCTTTGGTCATGGCGTCGACCACATCGGTGGCGCGCTTGATCGTTCCGGCTCCAATGCCGTAGGCGATACCGGTTAGCAGGAACAGCAGCATGACAAGGCCGATCAGGCCGCTCATAAAGGGTGAGTTTCCGAGCAGCGCACCGGTCGCGGGATCGCGGAGCGGGGCTCCTGATGGCAGCGTCAGCAGACAGAATACCAGTATGACGGCCAGCAGCGCCGCGCCGGCGTACCTCAGGCCGAGCGTCTCCTGGGCGGAAAGCCGCCCGCCTTCGTGCGGAGGCAGGGTTACCCCCGCCTGATCTTCGCGATACAAGCCAAGGCGAGGCTCGATGATCCGTTCGTTGATCAGCGCAATCACAATCGTCAAGACGACGACGGACACGATTGAAAACCACAAATTGGCGGTCACCGCAATCGACAGCGACGGGTTGACGATGTGAATGGCGTCGTTGGTCAACTCGGTGAGCACGGCATCGAGCGGCTTGATCAGCATATTGACGCTGAACGCGCTGGCAACGGCGGCAAAGCCCAGCGCGAGCCCCGCCAGCGGATGCCGGCCGACGCTCAGAAACGCCGTGGCTGCCAACGGGATCAGCACGAGATAGCCCGCATCCGAGGCAACGCTCGACATGATGCCGACGAAGGCGAGAATGTAGGTCAGCGCCCAGCGCGGTGAGACGGTCACGAGTTTGCGTATGCATGCGTTGACGAGGCCCGCTTCCTCGGCCACCCCCACGCCGATCATGGCGATGATCAGCAATCCGGCGGCGGAGAACCCCATGAAATTCGGCACCAGCCGCGTATAGATGTGCCTGATGCCCTCGGCTGTCAGCAGGCTGTTGGCGCGCGCTGTCACGGTGTCGGTGCCATGCGTCGCTGGATTGATAACCTGATAGGAGACCGAGGCATCGAGCAGATAAAGCAGGTGCGATGCGAGTGCGGCGACGGCAATCAGGATCAGGAAAATCACGACTGGATGGGGAACGCCGTTCCCGATCCGCTCGATGGTGTCGAGAATTGTCCGGGTGGTTACCTTTGCCGGGTCAGTCGTCACTTCGCCCGCGACGCGCATGACAGACATCCTTGCACAGCATGCCTTCGGAGCATGCCTTGAAGCGCGGCCGGCTGCGGCATCGCGACCGCAGCCGGCTATCGTTTGGCCGCCGCGAACTAGGCGGCGTTGGTCTTGGGCCCTGGCTCCTCGGTGCTCGTCTTCGCCAGCGCGTCGCGGAGTTGCTGTTCCTTGCTGTCGTCAAGGGATGTCTTGAGCACCGTGCCTCCCGCGTCCTTGATCTCCCGCAGCACCTTGTCGGGGGTCATGTTCTTGATGAGCACGAACAGTGCGGCATTGCCCGGCTGCATGCTCTTGGAGAGGTCCTTCATGAAGGCGTCATCGATACCGTAATCCGACAGGGCGCCGCCGAGCGCTCCGGAAGCTGCGCCGAGCGCAACACCAAGGATGGGATTGAGGAAGATCACTCCGATCAGCAGCCCCCAGAAGCTGCCCGATACGGCGCCGATCGCG
This sequence comes from Bradyrhizobium sp. WYCCWR15520, assembly GCF_056174665.1. NCBI lineage: Bacteria > Pseudomonadati > Pseudomonadota > Alphaproteobacteria > Hyphomicrobiales > Nitrobacteraceae > Bradyrhizobium > Bradyrhizobium sp. WYCCWR15520. The sequence goes on along the minus strand of NZ_JBWBWM010000029.1, from coordinate 74,602 downwards.
GTCGTATTGACAAGCTGGTTCAGCTTGATGGGGCCTGCTTCGGTCTTCACCGCGATCACGGCATCGCTGATCGAGATCAGATATTCTTTCTGCAGCTTGAACAGACGCTGCCGTACCTCTTCGGCCTTTGCTTCGGATGGATAGACGATCGCGACTAGATCTGACATCCGTATCCTCCCACTCGATGTGAACATGACATAGGCCGCACGGGGCGCATTGACGGTTCGACACTCCTCAAGCGTTGCCCTCGCAGCGGAGAGCTTCCGTTGCGTCAGCTGCCGATGGCAAATGTCCGACGGCGGCGAGGTCATCCCGGAGAGCCGCGGAATGAACAGCGGCCGTGCGGCAGAGGTATCACCGTATCATAACTTGGGAGCGAACGGATCACGGTTCGCTGATCGCACTCTTGGGTTCTCTGTAATCAAATTCGCTCTTAATTCGTCGGATGGTTTCTGCGCGCACGCACCGTCTAGGCATCGCCAACGTCGCGCGATTTGTCACAAAGTGTTGTAGCCAAACGCACGCGTCGCAAACCTTCTTCCAGGTTGTATTGTTGACTCGACATAGACTTGAGCGTTACGGTTCATCCAATCAGCAAGAAGGCTGAAGCGATCGAGCACGATCGCTCGTCAGCGTGTAGTTGTGTTGCCGAACGGCTCGACAATCCGCGAGCAGGATCGTTCGAGCCGGGTGGAGGAGTCCGATGGACATGCCTTCGATCTCGGAACCCGCAGACCGGCCATACATTTCGACAGGGCATCTGCCTGAGCCAGAGATGGTGCAGCGGCTGGTGTCCGACGCCCACCGGCGGTTCAAGTCGAATGAAGAGGGCCACAACTCTCAGGTCTATCCGGCACTCGCCCGGGTCCCCAGAGAGCTGTTTGGGGTCTGCGTGGTCGGGACCAGCGGGCGCGTCTACGAAGCAGGCGAGACCGAGTATAAATTCTCGATCATGAGCGTATCGAAGCCGTTCGTGTTCGCGCTGGTGTGCGAGACGATCGGTCCGGAGGAGGCGCGCGCGAGGCTTGGCGCGAACGCCACCGGACTGCCGTTCAACTCGCTGGCCGCCATCGAGCAGGGCGGCGGCCGCACCAACCCGATGGTGAATGCGGGCGCGATTGCGACGACGAGTCTGGTGCCGGGCCTGACGGCGGAAGGCCAATGGCAATTCATTCACGACGGACTGTCGCGGTTTGCCGGGCGCAAGCTCACGCTCAATGAAGAGGTGTACGCCTCGGCCTCGCAAACCAACTATCGCAACCGCAGTATCGCCCGGCTGCTGCAGAGCTACGACCGCATCTATTGCGACGCCAAGCAGGCGACCGATCTCTATACCAGGCAGTGCTCGCTGAATGTGAGCGCGCGGGACCTGGCTGTGATGGGCGCGACGCTGGCGGACGGCGGCGTCAACCCCGTTACCCGGCAGCGGGTGGTGGATGCCTCGGTCTGCCACTATGCGCTGACCGTGATGATCACAGCCGGCCTGTACGAGACCTCGGGCGACTGGCTCTACGACATCGGCTTGCCGGGCAAGAGCGGGATCGGCGGCGGCATTGTCGCGGTCTCTCCCGGCAAGGGCGGCTTCGGCACCTTCGCGCCGCCGCTCGATGCGGCCGGCAACAGCGTGAAGGGACAACTCGCAGCAAAATTCCTGTCGCAGCGGCTGGGAATGGATCTGTTCGTATCGCAACCGGAAAACTGAAGCAGATGCAAAGAATGGCTTGATCGAGCCGATGGCTCGGTCGATCCAAAAAGCCGAGCAACTCGGGAGGACACCATGGCAACGCACTCGATGTCGATCGGAGGCATCCGGGAAGGGGCGCGGGAATCATGGGTGCCGATGATCGCGATCGCGCTCGGCCAGATGATCATGTCTTTCAACGTCGCCTCGCTCCCGGTCGCGCTCGGGGGGATGGTCAAGAGTTTCGGCGTGCCGCCGACGACGGTTGCCACCGGCATCGTGGCGTATTCGATGCTGGTGGCCGGCTTCGTCATGCTCGGCGCCAAGCTCGCGCAGCGGTTCGGCGCGTTGCAGGTGTTCCGCTTCGCCGTGGTCCTGTTCTGCGCGTCGCAGATACTGATGACGTTCAGCCCGACGGCAGCGCTGATGATCACGGCGCAGGGGCTTTGCGGCGCGGCGGGCGCCGTGATCGTGCCGTCGCTGGTGGCGCTGATCGCCGAGAATTACACGGGGCGGCAGCAGGCGACGGCGGTCGGCGCGCTCGGCTCGGCGCGTGCTGCCGCCGGCGTGCTGGCATTCATCATCGGCGGCGTGCTCGGCACCTATATCGGCTGGCGGCCGGCGTTCGGAATCCTGATTGCGGTTTCCGCAATTGTGTTTCTGCTGAGTTTCCGCCTCAAGCGCGACTACGGCCGCCCGGATGTGCAGATCGATATGGTCGGTGTCGTGTTGGCCGCGGCGGCGATCGTCCTCATCAGTTTCGGTTTCAACAATCTGAATGGCTGGGGCCTTGTGCTGGCGACGGCAAATGCGCCATTCAATCTGCTCGGCCTTTCGCCCGCGCCTGTCCTCATCGTTCTCGGCGTCGTGCTCGGGCAAGCTTTTCTGATGTGGACGCACCGGCGCCAGGCAGCGGGAAGAACGCCGCTATTGGCGCTCGAGGTGATCGACTCGCCGGAGGAGCGCAGCGCCGTATATGCGCTGTTTGCGGTGGTCGCGCTGGAAGCCGCGCTGAATTTCTCGGTGCCGCTTTATATCCAGATCGTCCAGGGCCGCTCGCCGCTGGCGACCGCGATTGCCATGATGCCGTTCAACCTGACGGTATTTTTCACCGCAATGCTGGTCGTCAATCTCTATGACCGGCTGACGCCGCGGCAGATCGGCCGCTACGGCTTCGTGCTCTGCACCATCGGTCTGGTGTGGCTCGCCTTCGTCGTTCGCAACGATTGGAGTGAGGTTCCGGTACTGTTTGGCCTCATTCTGTTCGGCATCGGCCAGGGCGCGCTAGTGACGTTGCTGTTCAACGTGCTGGTCACGGCTTCGCCCAAGGAACTGGCCGGTGACGTCGGGTCGCTGCGGGGCACCACGCAAAATCTGGCCAGCGCGGTCGGAACGGCGCTGGCTGGTGCGCTTCTCGTCGGCCTGTTGAGCACGATCGTGCTGGGCCAGATCGCTGCGAACCCCGTGCTGCCGAAGGAGGTCCAGAGCCAGGTCGATCTCGACAACATCAATTTCGTCAGCAACGACCGGCTGCGCAGCGTGATGGAAGGCACGACCGCCACGCCGCAGCAAGTCGACGAAGCGGTACGCGTGAATACCGAAGCGCGGCTGCGCGCCCTGAAGATCGGACTTTTGATCATGGCCGGTCTTGCATTGCTGGCGATCATCCCGGCGGGTCGGCTTCCGAACTACCTGCCGGGCGAGATCCCAAGTGATGCGCCCGGCAGCCGATTGAGGTCCGGCTGATCAGCACGAGCATGCGAGGAAAGGGACGTTCCAAGAAGGAGAACAACCATGGATGCAATCGACCGTCGCTCAGCGCTGCGGACTCTGGTGTGCGGTGCCGTGACCATCGGCCTGGCCACAAGCCTGCCATCAGCCATGGCCGAGGCAGCGCCGCTCGCGGTGCAGAAGGATCCTGGAAGGAACGCCGGAGATTTCAAGCTGGAGGCTCAAGGTCCCGGCATGGGGCCGCCTGGATCGCCGGCTGGACGGCCACCGGGACGACCGCCTGGAGGACGGCCGCCCCCGCGGCCGTCGCGTCCTCCCCCTCACAGGCATCGCCGTCGACGTCGACGTTGGGTCTGCTGGTGGCATCGCGGCCGTCGCCGGTGCGGCTGGCGATGGACATAAAAATCGAGGTCGGTGAGACCCAAAGCGAGGAGATGACATGACGACATATGACAACAGCTCGCCGATGGGCGTCACCAACCTGCCTGCGCCGCCGTTCTGGATCTGTATCCTGCTCGGGCTCGCGTTGATCGTGGCGGGATTCTTTGTGCTCGGGGACGTCATGCTCGTCACCGTCATCAGCACCATCTTCATCGGATGGGTCTCCATCATTGCGGGCGCATTCGAGGTCGTCCATGCGTTCTGGACCAAGGGGTGGGGAGGGTTCGTATGGCAGGTGCTGCTCGGCATCCTGTACGTGGCCTTCGGCGTTGTGCTGGTGGGGCAGCCGATCGCCAGCGCCCTGATCCTCACCTACGTTCTCGGTCTGGTGCTGGCGGTTTCCGGTTTCGTCCGCATCCTGATCGGCATCAGCCATTGGCGGGAAGCGGGCTGGATCATGCTGCTGTCCGGCGTGTTTGGCATCGTGGCCGGCATCATCATTCTGACCGGATTTCCCGCGACCGGGTTGTGGGTGCTCGGATTTCTGCTCGGCGTCGACCTGATCTCCCACGGGATCGGCTGGCTGGCTTACGCGTGGCAGCCCACCGCACGCAGCGCATAGTTCCTCCCTGCCACTGGAGCGAGATGGCATCGTCATCTCGCTCCTTCTTTCTGTTTGAGCAGGCAAACACCCCCCTGACATCGCTCCTCGCGGTGGATGTTTTGGCTCTTGCTGGCCGTCACGGGCGACAAGGGCAAGCCGGCTGGCTTCCTGGAGCGGACGTCTCAATGAGCCTTACGCGCGCGGCTACGGCCGATTGGCCGCCACCTTCAGGTGGAACGGCAACATCGTCACCGACATCGGCAACTGCCCGATGCTTTCGCCGTCGACATCGGCGCGGACCATGTCATCGCTGTCAATGGTGATCCGCGTTGCGTGGCGCCGCGAGACTTTCGGGTGTTTCAGATAGCTGCCATCGGCAAGGTTCGGGACGATCTTGGTGAGGCTTTCCCAGCGCCCCATGTCGCCGACCATGATCAGATCGAGCTTGCGGTCGGTCGGATCGGCGCCCGGCGCGAGCATCAGGCCTTCGCCCGCGCCATCGAAACTGCACAGCATCAATGACCACATCGGCAGGCGCTGTTCGGCTTCGTCGTCGATGCAGATACGATAGGGGCGGGGGCTGTAGGTCAGCGACGTGAACGCGGTCATCAGCACATAGCTGATCGGGCCCAATCGCTTCAGCAGCGGCACGCGTTGGGCACGCCAGGAAATCGTGGCGGCGGCGCCGACGATGGCAAGCACGAAGCCGTAGCGCGTGACTTGGCCGCCCGCGTAGCCCTTGGCGTCGGCGCGGAACACATCGATTTCGCGCGTATGCCCCATGGCGATGGCCTTGCTGGCCTCGGCGAGCGAAAGCTGGCCGAAGGAGCGGGAGAGTTCGTTCGAGGTGCCGCCGGGCAGTTGCGCCAGCACCAGGCCTGGCACAATCGGGCGATCATCCGCGATCACGCCGTTCATCATCTCGCTGAAGGTGCCGTCGCCGCCGACCGAGACCAGGCGGCGATAGCCGGCATCGACCGCTTCCCGCGCCAGATGGGTGGCGTGATTGCGCTCGCGCGTGATCGCAACGTCCGAGGACGCGAGTGGGCCAAGATGTTTTTCGAGTTCAGCGCAAATCTGCGGCCAACGCTTGCCGCAGTTTCCTTTGTTCGCCATCGGATTGACGATGATCTTGGTTCGCACGGCTGTCTCCCAAGAAGGCAATCGCGCCAGCTTGATCTCGGCGGAGAAGTGAATCAACCGGAAAGCGAATTATTCGCAGGTGCAACAAATGCTGCGTATGCGTCGTGGAGGCCGGGGCGCTTCACGCGACAGCGCAGTTCTTATGAGAAGAACGCGATCTTCTCGGCCTGGCTCATGCGCCGGATCGGCGCCAGCGGATCGTTGGCTGCACTGACCGGCTTTCGCAGCATACCGCTCGCAATGAGGGTCGAGCCGAGCGACACTTCCATCGCAGGCGCAGGCGCGGCAGCGGGCGGTGGGGGAGGTTGAACCACTTGTTGAACCGGCGGCGGCGCCGGCGTGGCGGTCGGCTGGGGTGCTTCGGCGACGGCCTTGGGAGCGACCGGCGTAGGCTCCGCAGAACGGATCTGCTCTTCTATCGCCTCGGCGATCTCTGCGTCGCTGATCGGATCCGGCGCGCCCATCTCCATCGCGATGATGTCGAGGAGGGCCTCGTCCTGTGCATCGGGGTCCTGGACGTCGACATTCGGGATAGAGTTGTCTTGCGTGGCGTTGTCTTGCGTGGTCGCCTGCAGGGCTGCGGCGTCTTGCACCGAGGTATCTTGCACCGAGGTATCTTGGACCGAAGTATCTTGGACCGAAGTATCTTGGGCCGAAGTATCCTGAGCCGAGCTGTCCTGAGCCGCGGCGGCTTCGGCAGCCTGCCGCGCTTCCGCAGCCTTCAGCCCGGCTTCCGCCGCCGCAAGCGCGGCTTCGGCAGACCTGGCCAGTGCGGTGAACGGCGTCTCGGATGTGAACGGCGTCTCGGCAGCTTTCTCAGCTTCCGGCGCGACGAACGTTTCGGCTGTCCCCGTCGCGGGCATGTCCTGCGCGGCAGAGAAGGGGGCCATAGCGTCGGTCTCGGCCAGAGGCACTGGCGAAGCGTCCTCGTCCTCGACTTCCACAAGCCGGCCCTGCAGGGCGGCAAAGGCCGCACGGAGGGCCACTCTCGCATCCTCGGAGGAAAACTGTTCGGTGCCCCTTTCGATGACGGTGACCTGCGAATCGATCAGGTCGCAGATCCGCCCGTCATTGCCGATTTCCCGCAACCGCCAGGCGATTTCGCGCAACACCCGCGCACCCTTGCGGACCGGCGCCAGCCGCTGGTCCAGCGCGAGGCTGTCGAGCGCCTCGACCGCCGATTCCTCGGCCGCCTCGACCGCGCCGCGCATGGCAGCGAGCGCCTCCGTCAGCCGCTCCTGCGCTGCGGTCGCCGCGGCGACGGCTTCCGCGGCCTGCTGGGCCGAAAGGCCTTCTTCCCGGCGAAGGCTTTCTTCCCGGTGACGGCTTTCTTCCTTCTGGGCGGTGAGGCTTTGCTCGATCCGTGACACCGCGTCCAGCACCATACGGGTGTCGGCATTGCGGTTGCGCTTGGCGTATTCGGTCAGGAACCAGCGGCCCCGCGAGGTCTCCATGAAGGCTTCGGCGATCGCAGCATAGTCCTCCTCGCTCGGCAGCGCGGCGCGGGCTGAGATCGGCGAAAGGGCGAATGCTTCGTCGGCCATGTCAAACTCTTCGCGCAAATCGGCGCGCATTGCGATATCGAAACAACACGATATTGACCGAATCGCAATTGAATTGATGCCAAGCGAATCACAAATCCCCATCGCTTCTCAAGACGCATCGAAGCGATTCGCGACCCGGGTGGCGTTATTTTACGGCACGCTGTTCGGCATGACCGGCACCCACCTGCCGTTTTTCACGGTATGGTTGAAGGCGGTCGGGATCGATGCATTTTGGATAGGCTTGATCACGGCCGTACCCCCGGTAACCCGATTTACCGCGCTTCCGCTGGTGACCGGCTTTGCGGAACGGCGCCAGGCCTTGCGCGGCGGTATCATCCTGACCGCCTTTGCCACCGCTTTGGGCTTTTTCGTCCTCGGCACCCAGCATTTGCCGGTGCTGGTGTTCCTGATCTACGCCCTGACCTGCTGCCTGTGGACACCCATGGTGCCGCTGACGGACGCCTATGCGTTACGGGGGGTGAAGCGCTACGGCCTCAACTACGGACCGTTGCGGCTGTGGGGTTCCGCCGCCTTTGTCCTCGGCGCGCTGGTCTGCGGCATGCTGCTGGACCTGATCGCCGCCAAGAATCTGATCTGGATCATCGCCGGATCGGCCGCGCTCGGGGCGGTGGCGAGCCTTGCGCTGGCGCCGCTGGACGATGCCAAGGCCGCTCGCCCGGTCACCGGCGGCGCAGGCGCGCTGCTGCGTGACGGCGGCTTTCTCGCTGTTATCGTGGCCTCGGCGCTGATCCAGGGCAGCCATGCCGCCTATTACATTTTCGCGTCGATCGTCTGGCAACAAGCAGGGTATGACGGGCTGACGATCGCAGTTCTGTGGGTGCTGGGTGTGATCGCCGAGATCGTGCTGTTCGCCCTGTCGCCGCGATTCACGCTGCAGCCGTCGATGCTGGTGGTGATCGCGGCGCTGAGCGCGGCCGTGCGCTGGGTGTTGACGGCGCAGGACCTGCCGCTGGCGGTTCTTGCGATCGTCCAGCTCGCGCATGCGCTGAGCTTCGGGCTGACGCAGGTCGGCATTATGGGATTGATGCTGCATCACGTGCCTGGCCATGTGATGGCGAGGGCGCAGGGCTATCTCACCGCCTGCGGCGGCATCGTCGCCGGCCTCGCCTCGGTCGCGTCAGGCACGATCTACGAGATTTGGGGACAGGGCATCTATTACGGGATGGCGGCGATGGCCGCCTTGGGCGGACTGGTGATCTGGCTGGCGCGGGACCGGCTATCGCATCAGCCCCACAAGACGGCCTCGGGCGGATAGACGAGGCTGCCGTCGTAGCGCAGGCCAAGGTCGCGGTCACGCGCCAGCAGCAGCGGACCATCGAGGTCGACGAACCTGGCCTGTTGCGCGAGCAACATGGCTGGCGCCATGGCCAGCGAGGTCGCGACCATGCAGCCGATCATGATCTCGAAGCCTAGAGCCTCGGCGGCATCCGCCATCGCGAGCGCCTCCGTGAGCCCGCCGGTCTTGTCGAGCTTGATGTTGACCGCGTCGTAGCGCGCGCGCAGGCCTTCGAGCGAGGCGCGGTCATGCACGCTTTCGTCGGCGCAGACCGCGATCGGGCGCTCGATGCGCGCCAGCGCCTCGTCGCGCCCGGCCGGCAGCGGCTGCTCGACCAGCGTGACGCCGGCATTGGCGCAGGCGGCGAGGTTGTATTCAAGATTGTCCGGTGTCCAGGCTTCGTTGGCATCGACGATCAGTTCGGACTCGGGGGCCGCCTGGCGGACCGCGGCAATCCGCATCTCATCGCCATCGCCGCCGAGCTTGATCTTCAGCAACGGCCGGTGCGCGGCCTTCGCGGTTGCCGACGCCATCGCTTCCGGCGTGCCGAGTGAAATCGTGAACGCGGTGGTGCAGGGGCGCGGCTCCTTCCGGCCGAGCAGGGTCCAGACCCGCTGGCCGGCGGTCTTGGCTTCGAGGTCAAGCAGAGCGCAATCCAGCGCGTTGCGGGCGGCGCCTGCGGGCATTGCCGCCTGCAGGGCCGCGCGGTCCAATCCCCCGGCGAGCGCTTCATGCATCGCTTGAAGCGCTTCCAGCGTCGCTTCCGCCGTCTCGCCATATCGCGGGTAGGGCACGCATTCGCCGCGGCCGGTCTGGTTGCCCTGGCTCACGGTGGCGACGACGGTGACAGCCTCGGTTTTGGCGCCGCGGCTGATGGTGAAAGCGCCCGCAATCGGCCAGCGTTCGATGCTGACGGCAAGGTTTCGAGATACGCTGGAAGTCATTTTAAAATCTGGCAATTTTCTGAACCGTAAGCTTGCCCGCCGGTACCAACTATGGCTGGTTAGGGGCAGATTCGACAAGGCGGTACGGCGTGCGGAACCTTCAGCGTTTGCACCGCTGATGTACCGGTCGAGGGGTGGGTATTGTGAGCGGCGGCCCGACATTGGAGCGGATAGCCAGGGGCAACGCGCTGGCGCTGTGCGCGGCGGGCTCGTGGACGGCCCGCTTTGCGCCGATGCTGGAGCGAATGGTCGCCGATGCCGAGAAGCTCAGCGGCACCCGGCCCAACATCTTCATCGACGTCTCGCAGGTGTCGAAGCTCGACACGTTCGGCGCCTGGCTGATCGAGCGGCTGCGCCGCAGCCTGACCCACGGTGGCGTGGAGGCCCAGATTGCCGGGCTGTCGGACAATTATTCGAGCCTGGTCGACGAAGTGCGCCGGGTGAACGCCGAGCCGGTCGCCGACACCGACCGGGTGACGATCACGGGCATGCTGGAGCAGATCGGCCGCGCCGTGGCCGGTATCGGCGGCACCCTGATCGGGCTGATCGACATGCTGGGCGCGGTGCTCGCCGCGACCGCCCACGTCATCATTCGCCCGCGCGGCTTCCGCCTGACTTCGACCATCCATCACCTGGAGCAGGTGTGCTGGCGCGCGGTGCCGATCGTGGTGCTGATCACGTTCCTGATCGGCTGCATCATCTCGCAGCAGGGCATCTTTCATTTCCGCAAGTTCGGCGCCGACATCTTCGTGGTCGACATGCTCGGAGTGCTGGTGCTGCGCGAGATCGGCGTGCTGCTGGTCGCGATCATGGTGGCGGGCCGCTCCGGCTCGGCCTACACCGCCGAACTCGGCTCGATGAAGATGCGCGAGGAGATCGACGCGCTGCGCACCATGGGCTTCGATCCGATCGAGGTCCTGATCCTGCCGCGGATGCTGGCGCTGGTTTTGGCGCTGCCGATCCTGGCGTTTCTCGGGGCGATGGCGGCGCTCTACGGCGGCGGGCTGGTGGCGTGGCTCTATGGCGGCGTCGAGCCTGAAGCTTTCCTGCTGCGGCTGCGCGACGCCATCTCGATCGATCATTTCGTCGTCGGCATGATCAAGGCGCCGGTGATGGCGGCCGTCATCGGCATCGTCGCCTGCGTCGAGGGGCTCGCCGTGCAGGGCAGCGCTGAATCGCTCGGGCAGCACACGACGTCTTCGGTGGTGAAGGGAATCTTCTTCGTGATCGTGATGGACGGCGTGTTCGCGATCTTCTTTGCATCGATCGGAATGTGACCATGGCGGGTGAGATTACCGACGCCATCATCCGGGTACGCGACATTACCGTGCAGTTCGGCAAGACGCGGGTGCTGGACGGACTCAATCTCGACGTCAAGCGCGGCGAGATCCTCGGCTTCGTCGGCCCGTCGGGCGCCGGGAAATCGGTGCTGACGCGCACCATTATCGGTCTCGTGCCAAAGATTGCCGGACGCATCGAGGTGTTCGGCGTCGATCTCGATGCGGCGAGTGCCGCCGAGCGCCGTGGCATCGAGCGCCGCTGGGGCATCCTGTTCCAGCAGGGGGCGCTGTTCTCCTCGCTCACCGTGCGGCAGAACATCCAGTTTCCGGTGCGCGAATATCTCAAGGTCTCGCAGCGGCTGCTCGACGAGATCATGGTGGCCAAGCTCGGCATGGTGGGCCTGCGGCCCGAAGTCGCCGACCGCTATCCGTCCGAATTGTCCGGCGGCATGATCAAGCGCGTGGCGCTGGCGCGCGCGCTCGCGCTCGATCCCGAGCTGGTGTTCCTGGACGAGCCGACCTCGGGGCTGGATCCGATCGGCGCCGGAGATTTTGACGAGCTGGTGCGCACCCTGCAGCGTACTTTGGGCTTGACGGTTTTCATGGTAACCCATGATCTCGACAGCCTATACACGGCCTGCGACCGCATCGCGGTTTTAGGGAACGGTAAGATCATTGCTGCAGGCACAATTGCTGACATGCAGGCCTCGCAGCATCCCTGGCTGAGGCAATATTTTCACGGCAAACGCGCCCGCGCGGTGATGGGCTAGGGCATGACCCCGAAAGTGTGATCGGTTTTCGGATCAGATCGTGCTCAAACATGAGATAATGACGATCTATCGGCGACGCTGGATAGATCCTGGTTTCGGAGTACATTGAGTTATGGAAACGCGGGCGAATTACGTCCTGATCGGGGCCTTCACGCTGGCGGTGATCGCCGCCGCATTCGGCTTCGTGCTGTGGTTTCAGAGCCTGCATACCACCAAGCAGCGCAGCCCGATTCGTATTGTCTTCGAAGGTCCCGCGTCAGGGTTGCGCAATGGTGGCAGCGTCAACTTTAACGGTATCCGGATAGGGGAGGTTGTGTCGGTCAAGCTCGACAACCCGCGGCGCGTGGTCGCACTGGCGATGGTTGAGAACAACGCTCCGATCCGGAAAGACACGCTTGTGGGTCTCGAATTCCAGGGACTGACCGGCGTGGCGGCGATCTCGCTGAAGGGCGGCGAGGAAAACGCGGCTACCGTGCCGCTCGACGAGGACGGCGTGCCGATGCTGACCGCCGACCCGAGCGCGCTGCAGGATGTGACGGAGTCCATTCGCGCCACGCTGCAGAACGTCAACCGGCTGGTCGCCGACAATCAGGAATCGGTGAAGAACTCGCTGCGAAACCTCGAGACCTTCACGGCCGCGCTCGCGCGCAACTCCGAGAAAATCGACAACGTCATGCTCAGGGTCGACGGCGTGATGGGCAAGGCCGACAGCCTGATGCTCGGGCTGAACACGATCGCGGGCGGCGCCGCCGGCGGCGAATTGAACCTGATGGTGAAGGCGATCAAGGATCTGGCCGAGGATTTCGACAAGCGGTCGGGCGCGCTGATGGCCGATGGCCGCCGCACGCTCGCCGACATCAGCCGCGCCGTGAACAATTTCGACCGCAACCCGACCCGGGTGATCTTCGGCGGCGGCAGCAGCAGCAACAGCCAGGCGGCAGCACCGCCACCGCCGCCACCAGCGCCGGCGGCAGCCCCAAGGGCGCCGAGCGGGCAGAAGCGGCAGTGACTGGCGAATAGCGAGTAGCGAATAGCGGATGGAATTCCTGCAACCAGCCGTCATTGCGAGCGAAGCGAAGCAATCCATCGCGCCGCATCAAGAAAGAATGGATTGCTTCGTCGCTGCGTTCCTCGCAATGACGACGGACAGATAGCTCGGTTCAGGCTTCAAGGACTAAAAGAAAAACGGAGGCATCGCTGCCTCCGTTTTTCTTTCGCTATTCGCCACTCGCTATTAGCGCTTACCCCAGCCGTCCCGCCGCGTGCGCGAGCAGGGTGTAGACCATGCCGGTCTCCGAGGTGAGGTGGCCGCGCAGCGCCTGCGGTCCGCGATCCTCGCGTGCGACCTCGTCCAGCAGCCGTTCGAACTCGGCGATGTAGCGGTCGACCGTCTGCTTGAAGCTGCGGTCGGCGCGGTACTTGCGGGCGACTTCGTCGAACGCCTTCTGGCCGGCGGGCGTGTAGAGGCGCTTGGTGAACGCCTTGCTCTCGCCGCGCTGGTAGCGATCCCACATTTCGGCGGCAAGGTTGCGATCCATCAGCCGGCCGATGTCGAGCGACAGCGATTCCAGCGGGTTGGCCGCGCCCTGCTGCCGGCCCCGCGGCGTTTCGCGTCCGCCGGCATCGGTGCGGCTCAACAGATCGGAAAGCCATCCGTCGCGTCCCGCGTCCTGAGCAGCCGGCGAGACCGGCGGGGCTTCGGTGCGGCGCTGGGAGGGCATCGGCATCGGCATGCCGAGATCGGGCGGGGGCAGGGTGGAAGCGCTGCCGGCGTCGCGCATGCGCACCTCGTTGCGGCCGCTGACCGCGGCGGCCATCACCGGCTCCTCCTGGCGTTGCACGCTGGCGCGGCCGGAGGTCACGACGTCGAGGCCGCGGCCATGATGCGCGACGATCCGGTTGAGCTCGGCGAGCGCCTCGATCTGGTCGACGATCACCTTGCGCATCTGCGCGGTGTTGTCGGCGGCCTCCTGCGGCATCTCGAGCACGCCGCGGCGCAGCTCGTTGCGCGTCGCCTCCAGCTCCTGATGCATCTCGGCGGCCATCTGCTTCATGGTCTGCACCATCGCAGCGAACTTCTCGGTCGATTGCTTGAACATCGCATCGGTTTCATGCGTGCTCTGCTGGTACAGATCGTTCATCGCATGGAGGGTCTGCTGCCGCTCGTTCTCGGCCGCAGTGCGCACCGCCTCGAACTGGCGGCTGATCGCGGCCGATCCGGCGCCCGCGGTCTCCGCGACCACGCGCGCGATGTCGCGGGCGCGCTCTTCGGCCGCGGCGAGCGATTCGTCGAGCAGGCCGGTGAAGCGCGACAGCCGCTGGTCGAGGTCGGTGGTGCGCAGGTCGATGGTGGTCACCAGAGACTCAAGCTGCGACTTGCGGTCGGCGACCGATGTCGTGGTGGAGAGGTTGGCCTTTTCTACCACGCTGGCCGCCTCGACCAGCGCCTTGCCGTGCTTCTCGAACTCGCTGGAGAGCGAGCCGAGGTCTTCCAGCGCCTTGGTGGTCTTGCCGTTGAAGACGGTGAGCTGGTCTTCCAGGGTCTGCGTGGCGACGCCATTGCGGGCGGTGACGTCGTTCATGGCGGACACGAAGTCGGCCACGCGGGTCACCAGCGCGCGTTCCAGCGAGTTGAGGTTGTCGTGGGCGCCGGTCAGCACCTCCTGCAGCAGGATGTTGCCTTCGCGCAGCCGCTCGAACAGTGCGACCGTGTCGGTGCGCAGGATCTTGCTGGTCTCCTGCATCTCGGTGACGGCGGCGATCGACACCTGTCGCGACTGGTCGATGGCCGAACGCGACGCCTGTTCGAGATCCTTCAGCGACTTGGCCACCGCGCCGGTGGCGAGATCGCCGGCGGTGGTAATCGTGCGCGCGACGTCCGAGCCGTGGGTCGACATCGATTGCGAGAACGCCTGGCCGCGGGTTTCGATCGATTTGAGCGCGTCGGCGGTGACGCGGTCGATGTCGGTCGTGAGTTGCGTGGCCCGGGCGCCGAGCGCCTCGACCAGCGAACCGCGGCGGCTGTCCACGATCTGCGCCAGACGGTCGGTCTGCTGCTGAACATAGGTGACGATTTCGTCGGTCTTGCCGGTCATCGTAGAACCGAAATTGCTGCTCGCGGCGAGCACCGACCGCTCGATATCGGCCGAGGTCGATTTGACCTTGGAGCTGACCTCGTTGGTCGCGGCGACCAACGCGCTCTGCGCGTTCTGCGCCGATGTCTGGATGGTATCGGTCGTAGAGGCGGTGACGGCGCCGAGCGAACGCTCCATGTCGGCGGCGATCGCCTTGATCTGGTTCGCAGCCTCGGCAGAAGTCGTGGACAGCGAGCTCTGAGCCTCGCGCGCACTGCCGAGGAGGGTGGAGGCGGCGGCGGCGCCGACCGCGGTCAGCGTGCGTTCGACGTCGATCGCCAGCGACTTGACGTGATTGGTGGCTTCCGAAGACGCCGTCATCAGCGTGTTCTGGGCTTCGCGCGCGCCCGTCGTGATCGACTCGGCGGTGGCATTGCCGGCCATCGAGAGCGAACGCTCCATGTCGGCGGCGAGCGACTTGACCTGGGTCGACGCTTCGGCGGACGCGCTCATCAGGGTATTCTGGGCGTCGCGGGCGCCGGCCGTGATCGATTCGGCGGTGGCCGTGCCGGCAAGCGACAGCGAGCGCTGTACGTCGGCGGCGAGCGACTTGACCTGATTGGCGGCTTCGGTGGAAGCGGCAACCAGCGTGCTCTGTGCCTCGCGGGCGCCCGCGGTGACGGCCTCGGCGGTCGCCGTACCGGCGATCGATAGCGAACGCTCGACATCGATGGCGAGCGACTTGACGTGACTGGCGGCGTCGGCCGACGCGGTCACCAGCGCGCTCTGCGCCTCGCGCGCGCCTGATAGAACCGATGCGGCGGTGGCGTCGCCTGCGGCCGAGAGCGTGCGCTCGACGTCGGCGGCGAGCGACTTGATCTGCGTAGCGGCCTCGGAGGAGGCCGACACCAGCGTGGTCTGGGCATCCTTGGCGCTGGTCAGGATCGAAGTGGCGGCGCCGGTGCCGACGGCGGTGAGGGCGGCTTCGACCTCGGCGGAGGTAAGTTTGAGCTGCGCGCCGACATCGGAGGAAACCGTCAGCAGCGCCTGCTGCGCGGTGCGCGCGCCGGTCTGGATGGTCTCGGCGGTATTGACCACGAGGTTGGTCAGCGAACGCTCGGCGTCCTCGACATGCGACTTAATGCCGGAGGACAGCATTTCGGCGCGCGACATCAGGTCTTCGCTGGCCTGGCGGCCGCTGCTTTCGATCCGGCCTGCAACGGCCTCGATGCGCGAACCGAGCAGATCCTCGAACTGCGCAACGCGGGTGTCGATGTCGCCGGCGATGGCGCCGACCCGGGTTTCGATACCGCTGGCGAGATCGCCGACGCGGGTCTCGATGCCGCTGGTGAGATTGCCGACCCGCGTCTCAATGCCGGCAGCGATTTCGCCGACCCGCGTCTCCATTCCCTGGTGAATTTCCTGGAACCGCGCCTGGATGGTGTCGGTCAGGTGGGCGCTGCGGCCATCGATGGTTTCGGTGACGTTGGTAATGCGATGGTCGACCGCTGCAATCGCTTGCGCGGTGCCCTCGGTCAGCGAGGAGGTGAGCAGGCTGAGTCGCTGGTCGATCGACTGGATCGCCTGCGCCGCGCCGTCGGTCAGCGAGCCCGACAGCGTGCTGAGGCGGTTGTCGATGGTTTCGGTGACGGATTGGGCGCGGCTATCGAACGTCGCTTCCAGCGATTTCAGGCGACCGTCGACGGCCTCATCGAACCATTTGATCTTGCTGTCGAGCGAGGTGTCGAGGTTGCTGACGCGGGTGCCGAGCTGGGTTTCGAATTGCAGCAGCCGCTGATCGAGGGAAGCGGTGATCTCGCCGCTGTTCGAGACCAGGCGCGTATCGAAGGTGTCGACGTAGTTCTTCAGGCTGTCCGATATCTCCTGGGTCCGCTGGCCCATGCGCTCGACGATCTCGCCGCCGAAGGTCTTGACGGTGCGGTCGAACTCCGAGATGTGCCGCGTGATCAGCGCGCCGAGCGTGCCGCTGTCGCGGGCGAACTTTTCCGCAAGCTCAGCGCCCTGGTGCTTCACCAGCTCGTCGTACGCGCTCATCTGCAGCGCGAGGCTGTCGTGTGCGTTCTCGGTCTGGCTGATCACCTTGGCAACCAAGGTGTTCACGGTCACGTCGAGCGCGTCGCTGGCCTTGTCGCCGGAGGTGAGGATGCGGCTCGCCAACCGGTTGCCGGCATCGTCGATCTTGCTGACGAGATCGCCCGAACGCAGTTCGAGCTCGAGCAGCAGCGAGTCGGAGGAGTTCTTCAGGGA
This sequence comes from Bradyrhizobium sp. WYCCWR15520, assembly GCF_056174665.1. Lineage (NCBI taxonomy): Bacteria > Pseudomonadati > Pseudomonadota > Alphaproteobacteria > Hyphomicrobiales > Nitrobacteraceae > Bradyrhizobium > Bradyrhizobium sp. WYCCWR15520. Next base: position 57,885 of record NZ_JBWBWM010000029.1, on the reverse strand, counting down.
GTCGTGGACCTGTTCGGTGCGGTCGGAGATGCCGTCGACGATGGTCGATGAGCGCTGTTCGAACTCGCCGGTGATGCGGTCGATGCGTTCGTTCAGCATCTCGTGGACGCGGTCGGCGAGATCGACGAACTCGTCGTGGACGTGGCCGGTCTTGAAGTTGAGGCTGGTGGTCAGCCGCTCGGAGGCGTCGAGCACGGCGCGCGTGGTCTCGGCGCTGGCTTCTTCCAGGCGGTCGAGCAGGTCGCCGCCGCGCTCGCCGAGGGCGAGGATCATGTTGTCGCCGGCATGGCTGAGCGCACTCGTGATGTGCTGGCCGCGCTCTTCCAGCGCGCCGGTGATGCTTTTTGCGACCTCGTCGACGCGCGAGGCGATCGCATCCGAGATCAGCGCGATGTCGTGGCGCAGATCGATCTGAACGCCGGAAATGGCGCTGCGAACCTGCTCGGCCTGGCCGACCAGATTGTCGCGCTGATGGGCGATGTCCTGCAGCAGCGCGCGAATGCGCACTTCGTTGTCGGTATAGGCGCGCTCGAGCGCGGCGACTTCGTTGGCGACGAGCGTTTCCAGCTCGCCAGCGCGCGCGATCGCGCGCTCGACGCCATCGCCCATCGCGGCGACTTCGCGGCGGATCGCCTGGCCGACGGTCACCATGGAATCGGCGGCGGCGCCCTCGGGCTCGGAGAAGCGGATCGCGACCTGCGCCATCGACTGCGCGATCATCCGCATTTCCTGGCCACGCCAGGCAAGGCTGGCGAGGAAGTAGAACAACAGCACCGGCGCAAAGAACAACGCCGCAAGGCCGGCGAGCACCAGCACGCCACCGCTCTGTCCGATCGCCGCCTGCAGCGAGGGCAGGAAGCTGATGGTCAGAAGGGCGCAACCGAGCACCCAGACGCCGCCAAAGGCGGTGGCAAGCGTGTAGACGCTGCGGGCGGGGTGGTTCTTCTGGATCGCCTGCAGAATCTGTCCGATGGTTTCGCGATCGTCATTGGCGGCGCGACGGGGGCTGCGCGGCTCGTCGATCGAATCGAACACGGGACGCTCGGCGCTTCCGCGCGTGTCGAACGGCGCTTCCGAATAGGAGGGTGCGGCGGAGGGCATGGACGGCGGCGCGAGTTCACCGCCGATCGAATTTCGGTTGGGGTCGACGGACGTATCACTGATGTTGAGCGCTTCCTGAATGGCGGAGAGCGCGACTTCGGTGGGATCTTTGACCTTTTTCGGATTGTTCGCCATGTCAGTCCGAGCCCTCTTAAACGTACGCGCCCAGCCGTTCTTGCAAAAACCCCCGCAAGCTCGAAGCCGGATTCATAACCCCCAGCGGACCGCAAGCGTGCCCGCCGGCAGCTTGTCCGCACACATCCGCAAACATCCTATTGGTAGAGCGATACGAATGAAATGGCCGCGATTAAGACATTCTTAATCATCGTTAACAGCTTTGTTCCTTAAAGCCTTACGGATACACAAATTTCTGGAACCGGATTCCGGATCAAGACAGATTTTTGTCAAAAATAAGGAGAAATTACGGCGAATTCGGAGAACGTTCCGTTAACCACTGTCGTGGTTGGCTCACCCAAGAGTGCCCCTCCGAGAATCAGTGGTGGGGGCGGGATCTCCCAACGCCATGCCGCTTCCTCTCGAACGGATTGAATGGATGCCATCGCCACCGCTGGCTCCCGGCGGCGGGCCGATTGACTTCGACCACCTGCAGCGCATGACGCTCGGCGATGCCGGTATCGAGCAGGAGGTGTTGACGATGTTCTCGGCCCAGTCGTTAAAACTCGTGCTCACGCTCGCTGCCGCACCTGCGGATGCCACTGCGCTAGCGCACACGCTCAAGGGGTCGGCCCGCGCGATCGGCGCCTTTGCCGTCGCCGAGGCTGCAGCCCGGCTGGAGGCGGCCATCGCGAGCGGCTCCGACGCCGCCGCGGCGCTCGCCGAACTCGGCGAGGCAGTTGCGCAGGCGCGGGAAGCGATCGAGGCGGTTCTGCGCCGTTCCTGAGCGGAAAACCGGCCAAAACCTTCGTATAATGCCTCGTTTAAGGTTTTCGTCCCGACCGCTGGCGCTGTACGGATCGACCCGTTATAGGACTGCCGGGACCTTCCTCACAGATTCCGGCAGCACGAGCGATCATGGCCAAAATCCACTTTGTCGACCACACGGGCGAAAAACGAACCATTGAAGTCGAGAACGGCGCGACCGTGATGGAAGCCGCGATTCGCAACGCCATCCCGGGCATCGAGGCCGAATGCGGCGGCGCCTGCGCCTGCGCGACGTGTCACGTCTATGTCGAGGAAGCCTGGCGCGAGAAGGTCGGCGCGCCGACCCCGATGGAAGAAGACATGCTGGATTTCGGTTTTGACGTGCGGCCGAACTCGCGCCTGTCATGCCAGATCAAGGTGAGCGACGACCTCGACGGTCTCGTGGTGTCGACGCCGGAGCGGCAGGCCTGAAGTCCGGAGGACGTTCAGCGCGATCCGGCGTTGGCGGTTTCGGCGAGATGGTCGTCGACCGCATATAGCGCGCAATCGGGCGCATACTCTGCGCAGGCGGCAAGCGCTGTTTCCGCCGCTTCGCGCGCCGACCGGCGCGCGCTGCGGAAAGCAAAAGCGCCCTTTGGCGAGACGGCAAACGCCCTGTGCGGGCTCGCGGAAAGATAATCGGCAAATCCCGCGCGCCCCTTGTCGCGCAGTTGCGGCGGCGGTGGAATTGACGAGGGTGCCGGCATCGCGGCGATGTCGCGCGTTCCGAGATTTTGATCGCGCAGGAAGCCATCGACCGCTGACGTCCAGAGCGGGATGCCACGCGAAAACAGAAAATGCCCATCTTCGCCATGTGGCGGGAAGTCGACGAATTGAGCCCGCCCGCCGGCGCCGGTAAAGCCAGCGTGCATTCTGCGCACCAGCTCTGGTCCGAAGAACCTGTCGTTCTGCGCATAGATCCACAGCGTCGGAATCCGCGATGTCTTGCCGAGCGTGGCGAAGGCGCGGACGAGGGCATCCTCGTCGCAGACCTCGTTGTTGGCGCGCGAACCGCGGCCGCCGGCGAAGTTGATCGCGGCGACGAGGCCCGGCGGTGGATCGGCGGTCAGCGCCAGCGATGCGAAACCGCCGGCGGAGACGCCGACGGCGATCATGCCATCGGTCGAAACGTCGGTCCGGCTCCTCATGGCCTCGATCGCCGCCCGCAAATCGCTCGCCGACTCGCGCGCCGCCCGCATGTAGTCGCGCCGCTCACATGGGCCGCTGCTCTCGGCATATTGGCCGCCGGAATCGCCGTAGCCCCTGCGCATGAAAACCAGCGCCGCAAAACCCCGCCGGGCGAATTCGAGCGCTTGGCGATAAGATCCGTACGGCGACATCGGCGCCGGTGCATGCCCCTCGCGCGGCGTGCCGTGGCTGATCAGGGCGAGTGGATAACGCCGCGTGCCCGAGGGCCTGAGCAGCATCGCTTCAAGTCCGCGCGGACCCGCAGCCTCCATCGGAATGCGCAACTCCTCGCGATGATATTCCGCCGCCGCGGCAGATCGTGGCGTGATGCTCGCGACCACAAGCAGGAGCAGCGCGGCCCACCTCATCCGGGATCGACGCCGTGGCGGATCCACGGCGCAAATTTTGCCTTCAGCTCAGGTGTCAGCGGCACCGGCTTGCGCGTGACTTCATCGATCAGAACCGTGATCGCACGCGCAGAAGCCACGCATTTGCCTTCGGAAAACACCGCCTGATCGAAGCTCACCGAGGTGCGGCCGAATTTGGCGACGCCGAGCCCCAATTCGATCTTGCCCGGCCAGCGCAACTCGGCGCGGAAATGGATGTCGATCCGCACCATGATCCAGCCGAGGCCCTCCGGCATCAGCCCGTAGCTGCGATCCTTCATCAGCGTGACGCGGCCGGTTTCGAAATAGGTCGCGTAGACCGCATTGTTGACATGCTGGTTGGGATCAAGGTCGGCAAAGCGCACATTGTCCGACAGGCGATAGGGAAAATCTTCCAGACGCGGGGTCGCGTCGGGACGCAAGGGGGCGTTCACGGGGCCATCTCCGAAAATCTCGCCTCCTTACAGCCCACTTGTCGAATGGCGGCAAGGGGTTGCGGCGACCGGGAACGCGATATTTGGCTTTCCTGTTGCCGCCGCCTTGGCTAGACAGATGCGGCCTTCCCGACAGTTTAACCGAAAAGAAGCTGATATGAGCGAAGCGATCAAAACAGATGTGCTGATTATTGGCGCGGGTCCGTGCGGACTGTTCGCCGTCTTCGAACTGGGCCTGTTGGACATGAAGACGCATCTGGTCGACATCCTCGACAAGATCGGCGGCCAGTGCGCCGAGCTCTACCCGGAAAAACCGATCTACGACATTCCCGGCATCCCCTTCGTCACCGGGCAGGGCCTCACCGACGCGCTGCTCGAACAGGTCAAGCCGTTCGGCCCGACCTTCCATCTCAACGAGATGGTGGAGACGATCGAGAAGATCGGCGATCCGCTGTTCCGCGTGACGACCGATGCCGGCAAGGTATTCGAGTGCAAGGTGGTGGTGATTTCCGCAGGCGGCGGTTCGTTCCAGCCGAAGCGTCCGCCGGTGCCGGGCATCGAGGCCTATGAAGGCTCTTCGGTGTTCTATGCCGTGCGCAAGATGGAGCAGTTTCGCGACAAGAGTATCCTGATCGTCGGCGGCGGCGATTCCGCGCTCGACTGGACACTCAATCTGCATCCGATCGCAAAGCGCGTGACGCTCTTGCACCGGCGCGACGATTTCCGTGCCGCGCCCCACAGCGTCGAGCAGATGCGCGCGCTGGTCGCGAGCGGCAAGATGGATTTGAAGATCGGTCAGGTGACGTCGCTTCAAGGTGAGGGCGGCAAGCTGTCTGGCGCCGTGATGAAGGGCAACGACAACGCGATCTCGAAAATCGAGTGCGATACGATGCTGCCGTTCTTCGGGCTGACCATGAAGCTCGGTCCCGTCGCGAACTGGGGCGTCGCGCTCGAGAACAATCTGGTACCGGTCGACACCGCGGCGTTCGAGACCAACGTTCCCGGCATCTTCGCGATCGGCGACATCAACACCTATCCCGGCAAGCTCAAGTTGATCCTGTCCGGATTCCACGAGGGCGCGCTGATGGCGCAGAAAGCGCACCGCTACGTCTATCCGGACAAGCGGCTGGTGTTCCAGTACACCACCTCGTCGTCGAGCCTGCAGAAAAAGCTCGGGGTCACCTGAGTTCCCAAAAATGTTAGGCGCGGTGCTTGGTTGGGGCGACGATCGCGACTGGAACCCTCCGCGAAATGGCCTTAGTCTGCGGCCATTCATTTAGGGAATTGATCAGGTGATGACGATGCGCAAGCTGACCGGATTTCAACTGGTGCTCTCGATCGTGATCGGTCTCGCCTTCACCGGCGAGCTCGCCGCGCAACCGGCGGAGCCTTCCGCGGCGGGGCTGTGGGAGAAGGTCGAGAAGGGCAAGCCGGTCGGATGGTTCCTGGTGGTCGATCGCAACGGCCTGTTCGAAGGCGTGTTCGCCAAGCTCTTTCTCCAGCCCGGCGATCCGCCCAATCCGACCTGCGCGAAATGCACCGACGATCGCAAGGATGCGCCGTGGCTCGGGCTCTCCTTCATCCGCGACATGAAGCGGGAGGGCCTGAAATACGAGAACGGCAACGTGCTCGATCCGCGCGATGGCAAGATCTACAAAGCCAAGATGACGCTCAGTCCCGACGGGCAGACGCTGACGATGCGCGGTTATCTCGGCATCTCGCTGCTGGGCAAGGATGAGGTCTGGAACCGCTTGCCGGACACGACGCTGGCGCAAGTCGATCCTGCGATCATCGCCAAATATCTGCCGGCGCACGCCGCGGCGATGAAACAACCACCGGCGAAGGCTCCGGCCGTCAAGAAGGCCACCACTCCGGTGCCTGCGGCACCCGCGCCTGCCAAATAGCAAACGCGCTGCGAAGCGATGTCGCCTTGCTAGTACAGCCCGCCGCTGCGGCCCGGCGGCCGCGGCGCATTTTGCATCTGTGCCGGTGGCGCGATCGGCTGCGAAGTGACTTCAGGCACCGCCGCATCTAGCTGCAGCACGGCGGCGGCGGCCGGCACGGCTGCATCCGCCATTGCAGCGTGGCCCTCGGCGCTCGGATGCACCGCGCCGCCATAGACCGCCGACAACACGCCCCAAGTTGCGTCATGGATGTCGGACGGCTGCTGCGACGTCGGCAGGCCTTGCGGATAGGTCATCGCGGCGAAGTAGCTGTCATTGGCATCGCGGATCCAGCGCGCGCGCGGCAGATAGGCGCGATACTCGCCGGCGCTGCGGCCGCACAGCATCGGCTGGTTGGCCGCCGTGACGATATCGGGATCGAAGCTGTCGCCCTTCGCCGAAAAGCACTGCCGGTCGAATTCGGGATCGCTTTCGGCGCGCGCGCAGAAGCCGTGGCTGGCAAAAGCAGCCTGATGGCTGTCGACGAAGGTCATGCGGTCGGTGCGCGGATTGCGGCACAAGATGCCGCCCTCGCAGAGCGCCAGCCCTCGTAGCTGCGGCAGGAATTCGTTTTCGACGAAGTTTGACACGGCGGTCAGCCGCTGCGGCTGGGCATTGAAGGAGGGATGAATGTCGAAGCCGCCGCGTCCGCCGGGGCAGGGAGCACCGCCATTCACAAGCGTCGGATTGGCGTAGGAGGTGTAGACGACCCGCGACAGGTCGCCACCGACAAGGGGCTTGAGCGCCTCGCGCAGCTTGGCAAAGCCCTGCGGCAGATCCCGCGCCATGGCGCTGCGTGCATCGTCGACCGAAGCCATCACGCCGCTGCGCCGAAACAGCGCGCGTTCGGTCGCGGTGTCCACGATGACGTCGGCGACGAGGCCGGAGAAATAGATGTCGTTGGCGCCAATCGACAACAGCACCAGGTCGAGCTGACGGTCCGACTGCCGGCGCTTTGCGGCGGCGACGGCTTCGCGCAACTCGGCCAGTTGTCCGTTGACGGTGCCCTGACATGCGCCGCCCGCTTTCGACGGCAGGCAATCGCGGGCGCGCTGCGAGCCGAATAGTCCATCGGCAATGGTGGCGCCGGTGCAGGCCAGCGGCAGATAGGTCACCGCGATGTGCGGATATCTGATGGCGAGCGCCAGCGCGGTCCGGGTCTGATAGCTGTAGAGCGAACGGTGGCAGGCGGGGTTGAACCAGAGCGCGCTCTGCCGCTGCCAGACGGTGAGAGAATCGGGCGCCTCGCAGGCGCGCCCGCCTTTATAGCCCGCGCGGCTCGGCCGGTAATATTGCGCGGCTGCCGTTCCGAGATAGGAGCGGAAGCAAAAGCCTTCATCGGCGAGCGCAATCGGGCGGTCCGGATTTCCTTCGCCGGAAGCGATGCTGTCGCCGATGCCTGCGATGAAGATGTCGCGCACCGCGATCTCGGTGAAAGCGCGCTGAGTGCCTTCCGAACTGGATATGTCGGCGGTCACGACTGTGGTGCGGCCATAGCGGACCCGCAGATTGACCGGTTCGGCGCAGTCAAAGGTCGAAGTCTGCGGGCCGTCGCCGTCGTCCACCGTCCAGGCGCAGGTGGCGCCGACCGGCATCGGGCCCGTCAGACGGATCACGACCGGATGATCGATCGGCGTCAGATAGCTTTCCTTGACGTTGTCGCGGTTGCAGGGTTCGCTGACGCGGCCGGCGAGATCGATACAGAGTCGGTTCACGGTGTTGCGCGCCCAGCCGCGACCGTCGCTCTGGATTGCCAGCACCTGCTCCGACGCCAGCACGCTGCGGCCGCGCCCGGCTTCTGCGTGCAGCAGGAAGTCCCGCTCCTCGCGGAACAGGCGGAAGCGGTTGCGCACTTCCCAGGAAATCTGCAGCGGCCCATAGCCGCCGGCGGTCTGGGCCTGCGCAGCGGATGCGGACATGCCGACCAGCCCAGCGGCAATCAGCGCGACCGACATCATCGAACGTATGAGAATTCCAGCCATGGCGTCGTTTGACGTTAGCGGTAAGGCGGAAATAAGAGAATGAGCCAGCTTCGGCCCAAAAGACCAGACGGCGCAGATAACGACGGCGTTACTGGCCGCGGGATTGGCCTCTCTCGACACGTTGCCGCACCCTGGCCTTGGCGGTGCAGGCTTCGCTGAGCCGGCGGCGTTCCAGCCAAGGCTGCACCACGCTGAGCCAGAGCTCGCGCGTCCCCATGATCCAGATCGAGATGCCGAACGGGATCAGGAAATATAGAATTCGGAACACCACCAGCGTCGCGAGCAATTGTTCCTTGCCGAACTGCGGCAGCGCCACCAGCATCGCCGCGTCGAACACGCCGATGCTGCCGGGCGCGTGACTGGCAAAGCCGAGCAGCGTCGCCAGGATGAACACCACCGCCAGCGAAACGAAATCGATATGCGGCGACATCGGCATCAACAGATACATCGCCAGCGCACAGAAGCCGAGATCGACGACGCCGATCAGGACCTGCAGCAGCGTCAGTCGCGCCGAGGGCAATACGACTTTCCAGCCGTTCTGCCCGAGCTCGCGGCGGCCCTTGCCCATCAGCAACCAGACGAAATACGCCGCGATGCCGGCCAGGCAGCCGATCGCGATCAGCCGGTTCATCGCCGGCGGCAGCAGGTCCATCGCCGATGCCGCTTCGGGATGCCAGGCCATGCCGCAGCCGAGCACGAACAGATTGCCGAGCCAGAAGGTGAGGCCCGAGAGAAAGCAGATTTTTGCGACATCGATCGCCGTCAGGCCGTAGTCGGAATAAATCCGGAACCTGATCGCGCCGCCGGTAAAGACGGTGGCGCCGATATTGTGGCCGATGGTGTAGCTGGTGAAGCTCGACAGCGCGGCGATGCGGTAAGGGACGTGATTCTTGCCAATGGTTCGCAATGCGAAGAAATCATAGAAAGTGAGCGTGCAGAACGCACCGACCACGCACAGCGCCGCTAGCGCAATGCGATGCGGCGCGATTTCGGTCAGCGCAGTCAGAATCACCCCGGTATCGACACCCCTGAGGGTGCGAACCAGATGGGTGATCGCAAGAGCTATGATGAGAAGACTCGCAGCGATTCCTAGCCGTTTCCAGCCGATCTTCTCCTTGAAGCCGCGCCCGAGCGCGGTCAGCAGCCGATGCATTCATCCTCCCGGCGGGGCGGCAATAGGTAAAGGTGGGCCTGTCACGGCACGTGACAGTCGACGGGCAGAGGGCACCGTGCGCGCAACCCATAAGCCAAAACCGGACGGTTGTGCAGCCCTTGACAAGCATGCCTTTTGGCTTCGCTCGCCGTCTTTGTCATACGCCCTACATATGTCGCTGCGTTAACGATTTTGAGTCGCAATGAGGTCCGTTTCCGCGGTGCTGTTTTTGGCCGCGGCGTTCCAGCGTTCCATCGCGACGTTTTCGGGGCCATTAGGAACATCGCATTCGCGAGCCGGTTAGCCTCCATCAGCATCGAACACGAAGCGCGCGACGGGGCCAAAAACCAGGCCGTGCACCCGCGTGTTCCAAACGGAGGACGACGGCAATGGGACTCTTCACCAAAGACATCAAGACCATGAACGACCTGTTCATCCACCAATTGCAGGACATCTATTACGCCGAGAAACAACTCGTGAAGGCGCTGCCGAAAATGGCCGACAAGGCCACCGACAAGCAGCTAAAGCAGGGCTTTTTGACGCATCTCGACGAAACCAGGACGCATGTACAGCGCCTGGAAGAGGTGTTCCGCATGCACGGCGCCGAGGTGAAGGCGGTCGATTGCCCGGCAATCGACGGCATCATCGAGGAAGCCGATGAAGTTGCGGCCGAGGTCGAAGACAAGGCTGTGCTGGACGCAGCGCTGATCAACGCCGCGCAGGCCGCCGAGCACTATGAAATTACCCGCTACGGCAGCCTGATTGCGTGGGCGCGGCAGCTTGGGCGCAACGATTGCGCCAGCATCCTGCAGCAGACGCTCGACGAGGAAAAGACGACCGACAAGAAGCTGACCTCGCTGGCGGAAGGCAAGGTCAACCTGCGCGCCGCTAGCTGATCGTCGCCCTGGTTGAGGCAAAACGCCGCGCGGGAAGAATATCTCGCGCGGCGTTTTTCTCGCGCGGGCGGCGGTTGCATTCATGCTTCGATCTCTAGCGAAATGTTATATTGAAACGGACCCGTTTGAGCGGATGGGCGCCCTGAAGGGATGACCCATGCGCAACGCTCACCTCAGATCCAGGCCGCTTTTCGGGCCCCGCTGCAGCTGTGGTGCTCGCTAACGCCCGTTAACCATCGGCACGCTGCGGCCGGTTGAGTTCCAAAACGTTTGTTCACCATCCGCCCAGTCCGGATTGCGGTGGTTACTCCAAATATACGAATGGGACCGTTGTTACAGACCGCTGGGGGAGTCTGTAATGTACCGCGTCTTAACTTGCCTCACCACTGAACATGATTGGCGCCTGGTCGTATTGGCAGGCACCATCTGCTGGCTCGCCAGCGCTGTCGCCATCAGCCTGTTTCATCGCGCCAGGGCGTCGCGCGGCCGGACGCGCGCGGTCTGGATCGGCCTCGACGCGGCTGTCGGAGGCTGTGGAATCTGGGCCACTCATTTCGTCGCGATGCTGGCTTACGATCCGGGTGCAGGTGCCGGATACAGCATACCCGTCACCTTGTTGTCGCTGGTCTTCGCGATAGCCATCGTGGCCACCGGTCTTTGCATTGCGTTATCCAGTTCACGTCGGTGGGTGGTTGCCCTTGGCGGCGCCGTCATCGGCGGCGGTGTCGCAGCGATGCACTATACCGGCATGGCAGCGCTCGAGCTGCCGGCGTTCATTGTATGGTCGCACGGCCTCGTGCTGGCCTCGATCGTGTTTGGCAGCCTGTTCGCGGCCATCGCGCTTCTTGTCGCGATACGCCGTGACAATCCGGTCCATACCATGGCCGCCACCGGGCTGCTGACGGTTGCCATCGTCTCGCATCATTTCACGGCGATGGGCGCGGTCACGTTGATTCCGGATCCGACTCTCGGCTCCGACACGATGTCGATTTCCCCGACCGCGCTATCGTTCCTGACGGCGGTCGCGGCATTCGCCATCCTCGGCCTGTCGCTGCTGGCGGCGATGATCGACCGCCGCGCCAAGGGCGAACTCCATAGTCAGAAAGTCCTGCTCGATACCGCGCTCGACAACATGTCGCAGGGACTTTGCATGTTCGATGCGGATGGCCGCATCCTGCTCAACAATCAACGCTATGCCGAAATGATGGGGCGCACCGGCATGGCTCTTCAAGGCCGTTTGCTGCTCGACGTGCTTCGGCAGCAGAAGGCGCTCAATCGCTGGGACGGTGATCCCGATCAGTTCGTCGCCAGCGTGATTGCCGCCGCCAGGGCCGGCGACAGCGTGACCAGGACGTTGACCCGGAATGGACGGTCGATCCGCGTGGTCGATCAGCCCAAGAACGGCGGCGGATGGGTCGCTACCTTCGAAGACATCACCGAATGGCAGCAGGCCCAGGAACAGATTTCCCACATGGCGCGCCATGACGCGCTGACCAATCTGCCGAACCGGATACTATTCCGCGAGCAGCTCGAAAAGGCGTTGCGGCTCGCCAAGCGCAGCGATCAGCTCGCGGTGCTCTGTCTCGACCTCGACCACTTCAAGGACATCAACGATTCGCTCGGCCATCCCGTTGGCGACGCGCTGTTGAAGGAAGTCGCCCGTCGCCTCGGCGCATGCATCGGCGAGAACGATACGGTGGCGCGGCTCGGCGGCGACGAATTCGCCATCGTGCAGTTCTGCAACGATTGCGATCCGTCCGCCGTCGCCTTGCTCGCCGGCCACGTCGTCGAGCAGGTTTCCGCGCCTTACGAGATCGCCGGCCACCAGCTCGTCATCGGCGTCAGCATCGGCATTTCGCTGGCGCCGGAAGACGGCAAGAATCCCGACGAGCTGCTCAAGAAGGCCGATCTCGCGCTCTATCGCGCCAAGGAAGACGGCCGCGGCACCTATCGTTTCTTCGAGACCGGGATGGACGCCCGCGCGCAGGCGCGGCGGCTCCTGGAACTCGACTTGCGCGCGGCGCTACAGCGCAAGGAGTTCGAAGTCTATTACCAGCCGATCCGCGACGTCGCCAAAGACGTCGTCGTTGGCTTCGAAGCCCTGGTGCGGTGGAATCATTCGCTGCGCGGCATGATCTCTCCGGTCAACTTCATTCCGCTGGCGGAGGAAACCGGCCTGATCGTGCCGATCGGCGAGTGGGTGTTGTGCCAGGCCTGCATGGACGCCGCCCGGTGGTCGCGGGATGTCGGTGTCGCCGTCAATCTCTCGCCGGTGCAGTTCAAGAATCCCAATCTGGTGTTGACGGTGAAGGAGGCGCTGAAAGCCTCCGGTCTTCCGGCGGACCGGCTTGAGCTCGAGATCACGGAATCGGTATTGCTGCAGAACAGTGAGGCCACGCTTTCCGTTCTGCACGAGCTTCGCGCCTTCGGGGTGCGGATTTCGCTCGATGACTTCGGAACCGGATACTCTTCGCTCAGCTACCTGCGCAGCTTCCCGTTCGACAAGATCAAGATCGACCGCTCGTTCATCACTGAACTGGCGACGCGCGATGATTCGATGGCGATCGTCCGCGCCGTGACCGGCCTCGGCAAGAGTCTGGGCATCGTCACCACGGCGGAAGGCGTCGAGACCGTCGAGCAGTTCGACCTGTTGCGCCAGGAAGGTTGCACACAGGCGCAAGGCTATTTGTTCAGCCCGCCGCGTCCCGTGGCCGAGGTGGAAACGATGCTGTCGAAGGCCCGCGCGAAGGTCGTCGCCTGATTGTTTTAAGCCTGCTTTCCTCAGGCCTTGCGCAGCGCGAAATGCGCGCCGCAAAACGCCATCACGGCACCGAGGCACAGGGCGGCGAGACCGGCGAGCACGCCCGATACGGTCGGGACCGGGCTCGGCGCCGAGGCGGCCTGTCCGGCTCCGGCAAGGATCAGCACACCGACCACGATCAGGAACTGCCGCATCCGTTGCGGAATCTGGCCCGAGGCCGCGCCATGCATCAAATTGGCGGTGAAATAGCCGCCGGAAAAGCCCACGGTCGCAATCAGCCACCACGCGATCGCCGCGCCCGCGGGCATGAACTCGCCGGTATTGGACCGCCACAGGCCGCCGAGATCGAGCCCGTAGCGCGCGCCCAGCATGTGCACGGCAAGCGCCAGCAGCACTCCGGAAACTATCGCGCCGGCCAGGATCAGGCGGCGCGGAAAATAAGTCGTCTGGGCCATGGCCCGCTTGTAAGGTAAAGCCGGCGCGCCGCGCAAGCAGGCGGGCTCAAACGTCACGGATATTTTGAATTGCCGACATCACTACCGAACCAGGCAACGGAAGGCGAGGGCGCGCGCACGGTCAGCTACGCCTACAAGGCGTCGCTGATCTCGTCGGCGCAGCAATTCGAACTGACGGACGCCGGATTGTCGTGGCGGATCGGCAGCCGGTCCGGCGTATGGCCCTATGCCGAGATTGCTTCGATCCGCCTGTCATATCGGCCGATGACGATGCAATCCCACCGCTTTCGCGCCGATATCGCAAGGACCGGCGGCGGACGGATCGCCATCCTTTCGACGAGCTGGCAGACGGTTGCATTGATGACGCCGCAGGACCAGGGCTACCGCGCCTTCATCACCGAGCTGCATCGAAGGATGAAGGCGGCGGGCAGTACGGCTTCCCTGACCGGCGGCATCGGGACGGTGACCTATGCCGTGGCAGTTGCAATGCTGGCGCTGCTGGCCGTCGCCATGGTCGGACTTCTTGTACGGGCGCTCGCGACATCCGAATTCATCGGCGCGTTGTTTCTGGTCGGCATGGCGATCTGGTTTTCCTGGACCGTCGGCGGCTTCATCAAGCGCAATCGGCCGCGCAGATATTCGTTCGACGCGCTTCCCGAGACACTGCTGCCGTAGTCTGATTCGCAATCAAGCGACACGAAATGTGATTTCGCGAAGCGCCACAAGGCGCGGCACTTTGTGCGGCATTCCCTGATACGAAGCGAGTGGCCGTGACAATTCCGACGACGCGATCGCCGACCGAAGCCGAGATTGCCGCGATCAATGCGCGGCATCTGGTCGAGACACCGCTGCGGCCGGCCGACCTGCTGTTCGTGTTCGGTACGCGCCAGGATGTCGACGAACGTGTCGACGAAGCCTGCCGGCTGTGGCGGGCGGGATATTTCCGCTGGACCATCGTGAGCGGCGGAGTGACGCCGGGATCGGACCGCTCGGAATGCGCGATCATTGCCGATGCAATGATGGCGCGCGGCGTTCCGGCCAACATCATCCTGAGAGAGGATCGCGCGATGAACACCGGCGAGAACGTGATCTATTCGCTGCCCATCATCGACGCCGCGCTGGGGCTCGGCAACATCCGCAGCGTGATCTGCCTCGGCAATACCTGGACGGCGCGCCGCTATCCGATGACGTTGCACCGGCACTGGCCGGAAGTGGAGAAGATGCTGGTCATGGTCGATAGCTTCAAGACGCCGCGGGCGCTTTGGCACGCCGACGCGGAATTCAGCCGCCGCATGCTCGGTGAATGGGACAAGATCGAGCCCTACAAGGCGAGGGGCTTTATCGCGGAGTGGCCGGCGGGCGAAACCTGCGACCGATAGCGCTATTCGGTCGTGTCGACGTCTTCCTTCGCCGTCAGCATCCCCGACAGCGTGCGCAGCGCCAGATCGAGCTGTTCGGTGGTGGGGGCGCCGAGCGCCAAGCGAACGGCATTGGGGGCATGACCGGGAGTTACCGCAAAGGTGGTCGAGGGCGTCAGCGCGATGTCGCGGCGGGCCGCGGCCGCGACGAATGTCTGCGAGCGCCAATGCTGCGGCAAGGTCAGCCAAAGATGGTAGGATTTGACGTTGGCCTGAACCTCGAAGCCGGCGAGGTATTTGGCCGCCATCTGCTGGCGCCGCGCCGCGTCGATCCGTTTCAGGCGTGACAGTTCGGCGACCGTGCCATCAGCCATCAGCCGCTGCCCGGCAGCAAACGCAAATCCGGAAGCCGTCCATCCGCCCGATCGAACCGCGGCCATGACGCGTTCGCGAAGGCGCGGCGGCGAAACGATGAAGCCGAGCGCAAGGCCGGGCGCCACCTTCTTCGACAGGCTGTCGAGGGTGATGCAGCTATCCGGGGCGAGCGCGGCCATCGGCGTTTCTTCGTCGAGAAAGCCGTAGACCGTATCCTCGATGATGGTGAGGCCGAGTTTCTCGACCACGCGCAGCAAATCGGCCCGGCGCGCCGGCGGCATGGTCATGCCGAGCGGGTTTTGAATCGTCGGCTGAAGGTAGAGCGCCGACAAATGCGCTTCGCGGTGAGCCTTCTGCACTGCGTCCGGGCGAACGCCGTGCTCGTCCATCGCGAGCGGCACCAGCGTCACGCCGAGCCTGACGGCGATGTCCTTGATGAAGGGATAGGTCAAGGCCTCGACGCCGCAGCGGCCGCCGCTTGGCACCATCGCCGCAAGGGCGGCGGCGATGCATTGCCTGCCGTTTGCGGTGAAGACGAGCTGATCGGGGGCCGGGGTCCAGTCCTCGCGGGAGAGAAATTCGGCGGAAATGGTCCGCGCCGCCAGCGTGCCTGTCGTGGTCGAGTGCCGCAACGCGAGATCGAGCACTTCGGGGCGTTCCAGTCCCGCAAGGCTTCTTGCGATCATCACCGATTGCGTCGGCAGTATCGGATAATTCACTTCCAGGTCGATGCGCGCGCCGCGCGGTTCGACCGGCATCGCGACACCACGGCGCGTCTCACCTGAAACGAATGTGCCGCGCCCGACTTCGCCGACCACAAGGCCACGGCGCAACAGCTCGGTGTAGACGCGGCTCGCGGTCGAGACTGCGATCTTGCGCTCGTAGGCGAAGCTGCGCTGCGGCGGCAGGCGGTCGCCGGGCTTGAGCGCGCCATTGGCGATCTCGGCAGCGACGGTATCGGCAAGCTTCAGGTACTCGAACTTTGACATAATTGCACCGAGAGCAATGTTTTCCTTGCACCGAGAAATGTATCGGATCATTTTGAACCCATCAAGCCAGAGATTGCACTGAGAGGGGTGCAAGCAATCGGATCAATAGGCGCAAGCGCATTGGGCGTTTGCGTCGGCGGCAGCGGTTTGCCGCGCAAAAGCAAGGAGAAGAACGATGACGACGGTATCCCAGACGGCAGGTCAGCCTGCGTCCCGAAATGCGCGGACCGGATTTTTCCGCCTGCTCGAGGGCTGGGTGAACGGCATCATCACCCATTTTGCGCACCGCGAAGCCGTCAAAACGCTGAGCGAGTTGGACGACCGCGCGCTTCGCGATATCGGGGTGGAGCGCAGCCAGATCGAGACGGCCGTGCGCGGCCTGATTGATCCGACGTTCGGGCGGACGATGTGAGATTAACGGCGCCGCCGTGCTGCGGCGGCGCTACCCTCAGTGCCGGACCACCAGCACCGAACATTTGGCATA
Organism: Bradyrhizobium sp. WYCCWR15520; assembly: GCF_056174665.1. Taxonomy (NCBI): domain Bacteria; kingdom Pseudomonadati; phylum Pseudomonadota; class Alphaproteobacteria; order Hyphomicrobiales; family Nitrobacteraceae; genus Bradyrhizobium; species Bradyrhizobium sp. WYCCWR15520. The sequence continues at coordinate 41,459 of NZ_JBWBWM010000029.1, read as the reverse complement.
GCGCACCACATGGCCGGCATTGGAGCCGAGGAAATAGGTCCGCATCGCCGGCCGGTGCGAGGTCATCACGATCAGGTCGGCCTTGATCGCGGCCGCCTCTTCGAGGATTTCATGATAGATGCCGCCTTTTCGCACCGCAGTAGAAATGCGCGGCGCGGCGATGCCGGATTCTGCAGCCACGATCGCGAGCGCTTCCTCCGAGGTCGCCTGCTGTTGGGCATCGAAATCGGCCGGCACATATTCCGCCAGCATCACCGGCGTCATCGGCAACACATTGAGCAGGCGCACCGAGCCGTTCCAGGTCTGTGACAGCGTTGCGGCGGTCGCAATCGCGGGCTTGGCCAGATCGGTATCGGCCAGATCGATCGGCACGAGAATCGACTTGAACATCTGCCCCTCCCGCTGCGGCCGGTCCGGTTCCGATTTGTCAGAGCCCGACGCCAGCCCATTGTTTTGACGCGTTTTCTTTTACGCGAACTTGTTGCTAATTCGCTCGAAAACAGGTCATCGCCAGCCTAGCACGGACGGGCCTGGATGTCCGCGGGGCTCAATCGTCCAGCGCCTGCTTCAGCAGTTTCGGGCTGGTGAAGCGAACGAGCGTGCCGCGGCGGAACGCCACCTCGCACCAGTCGTCGGTCGCGAAATCCAGGATGGCAAGGCCGGCGGTTGGCAGATTGTCTTCAAGCGCTTTCTTCGCCGCCTTGTCGCCGCTGCCGGTGAGCATCAGCGCCAGCTCATGCATGCCGGGATTGTGACCGATCAGCATCAGCCGCGCGGGGTCGGTGACCTCCGCCATGCGGATGATCTGCAGAAGCTGTGCCGGCTCGGCGCCGTACAGTTCGTCGAGCAGTTCGACCTGCGGCTGCCGATGCCGTTCCCGCACTGCTTCCTTGATCGCATCGCGTGCGATCTCCCAGGTCTGCCGCGCCCGCACTGCGGTGGAAACCAGAATGGCATCGGGGAGCGGCGGATGTTGGCCGATCCAGGTTCCAATGGCGGCGGCATCCAGCCGCCCGCGCTCGTCGAGACGGCGGTCCTGGTCATGGCCCGAAGGCGCGTCATGTTCGGTCTTGGCGTGACGCAGCAGCATCAAACGGCGCATGGGCGCAATCTCGATTCGGTCTTAGTCTGGACTAATCTACAAGCTCATGTCTCGGATAAGGTGACAAGCGCCGCAGCGGTCCGTTAAGAAACGCTATGCCCGAGACTTTCACAAGTGCGACCAACGGCCCCGACGACGACGCGCCTTTTCGCTCGCGCCTCTCATTCGACCTCGATGTTGACATTTGCGTGGTGGGAGCCGGCCTTGCCGGTCTCACCGTAGCGCTGGAGGCCGCACGGCTCGGCGCCAGCGTCGCCGTGCTCGAGGGCCGGCATGTCGGCTGGAATGCGTCCGGTCATCAGCTCGGCACTGTGATGCCGGGCTACAGTCTTCCGATCGGCGACCTGATCGAGCGCGTTGGCCTCGAGGACGCGCGTGAATTGTGGGTGATGTCGAAGGAGGGCGCCGATTACGTTCGCGCTGCCGCGACTGAAGAGGCGATGCCGGGCATTGCGCTGAGCGAGGGTGCGCTGGAGGTCTCCAATGTCGACGCCGGCGAAACGCTGATCAGCCGGCTGCAGATGCTGAGTGAGGATTTCGAGACCGAGGTCGAGGGGTGGCAGGTCGATCGCGTTCGCGATCAACTCGGGACCGGGCGTTATTTCCACGGTATTTACTATCCGCGCGCGTTCCAGATCGACGGCCGCAAATACATCCACGGCCTCGCCGCGCAGGCGAGGCGGGCGGGCGCGCGTATCTTCGAGGATACGCCCGTGGTCAGCATCGATCCGTCCGGCATTCGCAAGCGCATCGTGACGCCCTCGGCACGGCTGCGCGCCTCGCATATCGTGCTGGCCGGCAACGTTCACCTCGGCGCTCCCTTGCGCCGCTTGTCGGAGACGTTGCTGCCGGTCTGGCGCTATGCCGCGGTGACGGAGCCGCTCGGCGAGCGGCTTGGCGAAGTGATCGCATTCAGGGGATCGGTGACCGACAGCGACGGCATCGATCATTTCCGGATCGTCGACGGCGATCGGCTGATGTGGGCCAGCCCGGAAACCACGTGGGACGCGCGGCCGCACCGCTTTGGCCCGGCCATCCAGCGCCGCATTGCGACTGTTTTCCCCAAGCTCGGCAAAGTCCCGATATCGGACGTGTTCGGCGGTGCGGTCGGAGTGACCGTGCACGGCATGCCGCAGATCGGCCAACTCCGCAAAGGGCTGTGGGTCGCCAGCGGCTTCGGTCGGCAGGGACTGAACACTTCGGCGATGGCAGGGCAGGTGATCGCGCGCAGCATCCTGTGGGGTGAGGACCGCTGGAGATTGTTCTCGCCGTTCGAACTGGTCTGGGCGGGCGGTGTCACCGGTCGTGCCGCCGGCCATCTGATCGGCCTGTGGGGGCGGGGCCAAGCCGCCGCGGCGGGCGCGCTGGCCCGTTACCGCGAGGGCGCCCGTGCCCGGGAACGCGTACGTGAGGCGCGGCTGGCGGAGGCCAACCGGCAGGCCGGAACCAGGCCACCGCACCGTCCGCCGCCAGGCGCGCCACGCCCGGTGCGGCCGCAGCCGCCGCGGCCGGCGGAGCCGCAGGACGGCGGGATGCCCGTCGTCTCCTCGCAGGAAAGTGAGAAAATTCGGGACGGATCAATGTAACGTCGGCGGACCGGGTCCGTATTTGATGGCGAACCGTTACGTCCGCTACGCACGGAGATTGCCATGTTCGACCGCCGTATCCTGCTCGCATCCGTAGCCGGCCTGTTTGGCCTGGCCGCTTTCCGCTGGCTGCGCACCACGCCGGCGCAAGCCGCGGAGAAATTCGAGGTGGAAAAGACCGACGCCGAATGGCGCGCGCAGCTCACGCCGCAGCAATATGAAATCCTGCGCAAGCACGGCACCGAGCGGCCGGGCTCGAGCCCGCTCCTGAAGGAAAAACGCAAGGGCATTTTCGCCTGTGCCGGCTGCGATCTGCCGCTGTTTTCCTCGGACACCAAATATGACAGCGGCACCGGCTGGCCGAGTTTCTGGCAGCCGCTCGACAATGCGCTGGGCAAGACCGAGGACCGCACCTTCGGCATGCTGCGCACCGAAGTGCATTGCCGCCGCTGCGGCGGCCACCTCGGCCATGTCTTCGACGACGGGCCGAAGCCGACCGGACTACGCTACTGCATCGATGGATTTGGGATGGTGTTCCACCCGGCAGCGCCCTCGGCCTCGTAGGGCTTGTGCCCGGCAATTGTTGCCCGCCCGGCAAATGTGCCCCGGTCTCTGGACCGGGGCTTTTTATTTAAGGCGTTGATTTATCGTAGTTTTCCTGTTTGGCACGACGCTTGCGACATCTTCTCCCGACGCGGCCTGCACCGGCGAGCCGCCCGGATCGAATTTGGAGAAAATGTCATGGGTATCTTCGGCGCTCTCACCACCGCGGTCGGCGGCCTTCGCGCCAACTCCTACGCGCTGGAAAACGTCTCGGGTAACATCGCCAACTCACAGACCACGGCGTTCAAGCGCGTCGACACCTCCTTCCTCGATCTGATTCCGCAGACCTCAGCGACCGCGCAGCTCGCGGGTGGCGTCACCACGCAATCCCGCTCCACCAACTCGGTGCAGGGCGACGTGCAGACGGCTTCGGTCGCGACCTTCATGGCGATCAACGGCAACGGCTTCTTCGCAGTGCAAAAGCCGGGCAACTTCACCGACGGCACGCCGGTGTTCGACGGCGTCGACCGCTACACCCGCCGCGGCGACTTCCAGCTCGACAAGAGCGGCTATCTCGTCAACGGCGCCGGCTATTATCTGCAGGGCGTTCCGATCGACCCGACCACCGGCAACCCATCAGGCAGTTCGCCACAGGTCCTCCGATTCCAGAACGACTTCTTGCCGGCGCAGCAAACCACCAGGATCGACTATCGCGCCAACCTCGCCAGCTATCCGCTGACGACCAAGCACGACGTTTCCGTTCCCGGATCGGAATTGATCGTGCCCGGATCATACAGTGCCGGACGTAATCCGCTGGCGCTCGGCACGCCTGCGGCGCCCTTTACCGACGCCTCCAGAAGCGGCACCACTCAGAACAACAAAGCGACGCCGTCGGTTGCGAACACCGCCGCAACCCTGCTCAACGGCGCGGCCGGCACCAACTCGATCTCCACCAATTTCCTCGCGGGCGACACCATCACGGTCAACGGCCAAACCCTCACCTTCATGGCGTCGGGCACCGCCGTCGGCGCCAACCAGATCAACGTCGACGACAACATCGGAACCTTGCTGGGCAAGATCGACGCGCTCCAGGGAACGTCAGTCGCGTCCACGATCGCCTCGGGCTCGATCACGCTGCATTCCGGCACCACAGCCAATCTCTCGGTCTCCAGTTCGAACACCTCAGCTTGGGCTGCGCTCGGCTTTACCGGCACCGTGACGGCGACGCGCGGCGGCGGCGGCGGCGTCGGCACCGGCCAGGTCGTCGGCAACGACAATTCGACGTTCCTCGCCGAGTCGATAGCGGGAGGTGCGGTCACGACCTACGACGTCTCGGGCGCGCCGGTGAACCTGCAGTTCCGCTGGGCCAAGGTCGACAGCGCCACGCTCGGCGCGGGCCATACCGATACCTGGAACCTGTTCTACCAGGTCAACCCCAACGCAACCGGTACCCAGGTCGCGTGGCAAAACGTCAACACCAATTTTACCTTCTCCGCCTCGGGCCAGATGACGCCTGCGATTCCCTCCGTGGAGCTCACCAATGCCGTCGTCAACGGCGTCTCGCTGGGCAGCCCCGTCATCAACTTCGGCACCGGCGGCGTCACCCAATTCGCGGACGCCAATGGCAACGTGCAGGTCAACCAGATCCAGCAGGACGGCTTCCCGGCCGGCCAGTTGCAGTCCGTCGGCGTCGGCACCAACGGCCGAATCGTCGGCAACTATTCCAACGGCCGCAACCTCGACCTCGCCGAAATCTCGGTCGCGACCTTCAACGGCACCAACTTCCTCAAGCGCGTCAACGGCGGTGCGTTCGAGGTCACCGACGCATCCGGACAGGCGCTGTTCGGCAAGGCCGGAACCATCGTCGGCTCGTCGCTAGAGGGATCCAACACCGATATCGCCGACGAGTTCACCAAGCTGATCGTCACCCAGCAGGCTTACTCGGCCAACACCAAGGTGATCACGACTTCCAACACGATGGTGCAGGATCTCCTGAACGTGCTGCGCTGATCGCGCGACGAGCCGTTCGCGATGCGATTTGAGATGGGCAATTAGTCATGGGTTTGAGTCAAGCTCTCTCCACCGCAATGTCCGGCCTGCGCGCGACGCAAGCCGCGATCTCGCTGGTCGGATCGAACGTCGCCAACGCGGAAACGCCTGGTTACGTCAGGAAGTCGATCATCCAGTCCGCCGGCGTGACCGGCGACTACGGCTCGAGCGTTCTGCTCCACGGCGTCGACCGGCAGCTCGATCAATATCTGCAGGCCCAATTGCGCACGGAAACTTCGGGCGCGGCCTACGCCGATATCCGTTCGACCTTTCTCCAAAATTTGCAGAACGTTTACGGAAATCCGGCCGAAACCGGCACCATCGAGGACTCGTTCAACAAGCTGCTGACCGCGTTTCAGGGCCTGTCGACCAGCCCGGACTCGCAGTCGGCGCGGATCGGCGCCGTCAGCGCCGCGCAGACGATGGCGCAGACGCTTAATGCGGCGACGCAGGGGATTCAGAGTCTGCGTGCCAATGCCGAAATGGGCATCAACGATTCCATCGTTACGGCGAACAACGCGATGGCCCAGATCGCGTTCATCAACAACCAGCTCCAGAACAACGGCAAGACCGATGCGGCGACGGCGTCGCTGCTGGATCAGCGCGATCAGTACATCACGCAATTGTCCAGCCTGATGGACATCAGAACGGTCGTCAACGACCTCAATCAGGTGACGGTGTTCACGAATTCGGGTGTCCAACTCGTCGGGACCGAGGCTGCGCAGCTAAGCTTCAATCCGCAGGGCACGATGACGCCCAACACGCTGTACAACTCCGATCCGACCAAGAACAACGTCGGCACCATCGCCATCAATTTCCCGCACGGTGGCAGCTACGATCTGGTGTCGACCAACTCGATCCGTTCGGGCAAGATCGCCGCCTATCTCGAGCTGCGCGACAACACGCTGGTGAAGGCGCAGGCGCAGATCGACCAGTTTGCGGCGTCGATGGCGAGCGCACTGTCGGACAAGACGACGGCCGGCACGGCCACTCCGGCGTCCGCGTTGCCGCAGGCCGGCTACGATCTCGACCTCACGGGCCTGCAATCCGGCAACGTCATCCACGTCAGCTACAAGGACAACACCACCGGCGTCACGCGCAATCTCTCGATCGTGCGCGTCGACGATCCGAGCGTGCTGCCGCTGAGCAATACCGCGACGCTCGATCCGAACGATGAGGTGCTCGGCATCGATTTTTCCGGCGGCATGGCATCGGTAGTCTCCCAGCTCAACGCCGCGCTGGGGGCGAGCGATCTGCAGTTCTCAAACCCGTCGGGATCGACCCTGCGCGTGCTCGATGATGGCGCGCCAAATCGCTCGGACGTGCTGGCGGCGTCGGTCACCACGACCATGTCGTCGCTCACCAGCGGCAACCCACAGCTTCCACTGTTCACGGATAATGGTGGTCTCTTTTCCGGTGCGATCACCGCCAATGGTTCGCAGCAGACAGGTCTCGCCGGCCGTATCAGCGTTAATCTAGGGCTGCTCGGCGATCCCTCGCGCACCGTCGTGTTTTCCACCAGCCCGTTGACGCCTTCGGGCGACACCACGCGCGCCGACTTCGTTCTCACGCAACTGCAGTCGGGGAACTATCGCTATTCGCCGCAGACTGGCATCGGGACCACCGGCGCTCCTTTCACGGGCACGCTGACCAACTTCGCCAAGCAGTTCATCAGCCAGCAGGGCGAGGCCGCGACCGCTGCCAAGCAACTCGCCGACGGTCAGTCCGTGGTGCTCAACACACTGCAGAAGAAGGTGACCGATGCCTCGGGCGTCAATATCGACGACGAGATGGCGCATCTGCTCGCGCTGCAGAATGCCTATTCCGCCAACGCGCGCGTCATGTCGTCCATCAAGCAGATGTACGACACGCTGATGCAGGCCATGTGAGGGTTTCATGTCGATCGACGGCGTTAACGGCAGAACATCCTATATCGGGACCTCGATCCTCAATATCCGCAAGCAACTCGATGATCTGACGCAGCAACTCGCCAGCGGCCGGGTCTCGACGACCTATGCAGGGCAGGGCGCGAATCGCGGCTTTGCGCTGAGCTTGCGCGCGCAGGTCAGCAGCATCGACGCGTTCAAGGACACCGCAACCAACGTCAACACGAGACTCAACGTCGTCAACCTGGCGCTGCAGGGATTGACCGACATCGGCACGTCGGTCAAGAAAGCGGCCAGCACGTCAACCATCGTCCTCAACGACAACGGTCAGACCTCGGGCCAGATCACGGCGCAGGCGGCGTTCTCGAATGCGGTGTCGCTGCTCAACAGTCAGTCGGGCGACCGCTATCTGTTTTCCGGCCGCACCACCGACATATCAGCGACGGTGCCGGCCGACGTGATGCTCGACGGCGTGGGAACCCAGGCCGGTTTGAAGCAACTGATCAACGAACGCCGCCAGGCCGATCAGGGCGTCAGCAACATGGCGCATCTGACGGTCACATCGCCGCCGTTGACGACCACCGTGACCAGCCTGGCCGAGGATGGTTCGTCATTCGGGCTGAAGCTTGGTCCGATCAGCTCATCGCTGACGGGAGCGACCGTGACGCAGCCGACCGGCGTGCCGCCGGCCGTCACCGTCGATCTCGGCGCCGTCAATCCGAACAATGGCGACAAGATCACGTTCAGCTTCAATCTGCCCGATGGCACCACCGAGTCGATCGCGCTGACCGCGACGACCACCAATCCGCCGCCGGCAGGCTCCTTTCTGATCGGCGTCGATACGGTTGCAACCACCGCGAATCTGCAAGCCGCATTGACATCTTCGATCCAGACGCTGAGCGACACCTCGCTGGTTGCCGCGTCCGCCATTGCGGCATCAGACAATTTCTTCAATCCGTCCGCGACGGTTACGGGAAGTGCGGTCAACAATCAGGCCGCGGTGCCGGCGCCGATCACCGGCGCCACGCTGCTGTCCGGCGCGGCGGGAACGGATTCGCTGGCTGCGAGCTTTGCGGCCGGCGACACCATCACGGTCAACGGTACGCCCATCACCTTCGTCGCGTCGGGCGCGACCGGCAACCAGCTCAACATCACCGACAATGTTCAGGCCTTGCTGGCCAAGATCGATTCGATCTCCGGCGCCACGACGCCGTCGACCGTCACTGGCGGCGTGATTGCGCTGCACGGCGCTGACGGCGCGAGCCTGACGGTTTCAAGTTCGAACGCGGCCGCGTTCGCAGCACTGGGCTTCAGCGCCGCCGCGAGCGCAAATCCGGCGCCGCTGCGTGTCAACGGCCCTCCTTTTGCCACGGCCACCAATCTGATCGGCGGCACATCCGCCAACACCGTCTCTTGGTACACGGGCGAAGTCGGTAATGATCCGGCACGCGGCACCGCGATCGCGCGCATCGACCAGTCGATCACGGTGCAGTATGGCGCGCGCGCCAACGAGCAGGCGCTGCGCTATCAGTTGCAGAACATCGCGGTGTATTCCGCGGTCACGACCAATGCCGCCAATCCGAACTCGAAGGCGCAGGTGAACGCGCTGCAGCAGCGGATTTCGGCGAACCTGGCGCCGCAGAACGGTCAGCAATCGATTCAGGACATGCAGGCGGAGTTCGCCGGCGCGCAGAACGCCATCAAGGCTTCGACCGACCGCCAGACCCAGCTCAAGGGCATGGCGCAGACCATGCTCGACCAGATCGAAGGCATCAACCAGGACGAGGTGGCGACCAAGATCCTGGCACTGCAGACCAGTCTGCAGGCCTCGTATCAAACCACGTCGATGCTCTACCAGACCACGTTGACCAAGTTCCTGCCGATCTGATCGCGCGCCGGTTCACTCCAACGACAAAAGCCTCCTTACGGAGGCCTTTTTCTTTTGAGATGCGAGTGACGATTATGCTGACTTGCGATCGGGCTGGTCGAGCGATTGCATTTTCCGGGCGTTTTCCAGGATCTGCTCCTCATGGCCGATCAATTTCTTCGCTTCCTTGAGCGCATGATAGAGATCGCCGTTCAGGGTGAAGTTGTTGATGCCCTCGATGAAAGGCCATGCACTCGGCATTGTCGTGAGGATGTCGCGGACCAGGCTGAAATAGGTCGGGTGGTGGGCCATCGGGTCCGGCGACAGGTACATGAGCTGCACCGCAAGATAGACCAGCTTGGCCGGCGTATCGGCGGTCTCCGGTGTGAGAATGTCCTTCTCGCGCAGGATTGGAATCCTGTCACCGTCGATCAACAGCCTGGCGCGCTGATCGGTGTTGGTGACCACGCAGGCGCCGATGATGATTCGCTCGTGCGGTTTGAGCTCGACTTTCAAGGCCATGCCTGTTCTCCCATTGGCGCTTTTCGCGCGTTGTCGTGCCCGCCGGCTGATTCGGCATCCTTCCCGATGATGGTTAACCAATGGTGAAGATGCGAGTTGTGCCCATTTGATGGGGCTTTTCCGCGTCTCACCAGTAAGAATACGGAAGCCCGTTCGCGCGCCGAACTAATTTCAATTTCGACGTCTTCCGGCGCTCCTTATCCGACCAAATTCATTTTTTCTTAGAGACTTGGTTTCAGAGTGAGCCGTCGCCCAATCGAGAGGTTGGGAATCATGGCTCGTTCTTTATTTCACACCAGAAAGGTATGAAAGATGTCCGGTATTGTTCTCTCGGCTTCGGTTCGCCAGAACCTCCTCTCGCTGCAGTCGACCGCCGATCTGCTCGCCACCACGCAGAATCGCCTTGCCACCGGCAAGAAGGTCAACACGGCCCTCGATAACCCCACCAACTACTTCACCGCGGCTTCGCTCGATGCGCGCGCCGGCGACATCAACAATCTGCTCGACGGCATCGGCAACGGCGTGCAGGTCCTGCAGGCCGCCAACACCGGCATCACCTCGCTGCAGAAGCTCGTTGACTCCGCCAAATCTGTCGCCAATCAGGCGTTGCAGACGACGGTCGGTTACTCGACCAAGTCGTCGTTCACATCCGTCGTGATCGACGGCGCAACGGCCGACAATCTGGTCGCCGATCAGGCACCGACCAACGCCACGTTCACCGGTGCTTCAGCTCCGCAGCGCGGTGCGTATACCAGCACCGCGGTGGCCACCCCGGGCGGCCAGCTCCAGACGGCCGGCCCGGTCAACGCGACCCCCTCGTCGCTGCTGTCCCAACTCACCGTTGCGGTTGCTGCTAACGACACGCTGGTCGTCAACGGCAAGACGATCACGTTCCAGGCGGGCGCGAATGGCCTCGTCGGTTCGGGCAACGCCTATACGATGGGTGTCGATACCTCGCTGAGCGATTTGATGACAGCGATCGACTCCCTGTCGGGCAACACGACCCCGGCCAACGCCTCGACAGCAACGGGCGGCATCATCACCCTGAGGTCCGGTACGGCCGCCGACCTCGTCGTGACCGGTACCGCGGCCGCCGCGCTCGAAATCAACACTGCCGCTCAAAGCACCGCCACTCGTGGCGGTGGCGCCCTGACGGCCGGTGCTCTGGCCGGTACCACCAAGCTGAGCGTCGGCGACGGCACGGCTCCTTCGCTGTCGAACGCCTTCGCGGTCGGTGACACCATCACCGTCAACGGCAGGACGCTGACCTTCGTGGCCGCGAACACGATCGGCAACGATCCGAACCAAATCAAGATCGACAGCGACGTCACCGGCCTGCTGGCGAAGATCGACGGTCTGACCGGCTCGTCGACGGCCTCGACGATCACCGGCGGCCAGATCACGCTGAACACCGGTACGCTGAGCGACCTGACGCTGACCAGCAGCAACGCTGCAGCTCTCACCGCGCTCGGTCTGCCAGGCGGCGTGACGCAGGCTCGCACGGAAGTCCCGGGCGTGCTGGAAGGCAAGACCCTGAGGATCGCTGCGACCGGCGGCGGTGTTGCCACCGACATCGTGTTCGGCGAGGCTCCCGGCCGTGTCTCCTCGCTAAACGAGCTGAACGAGGCTCTCGCCGCCAACAACCTGCAGGCCACTTTCGTGTCCGGCAAGCTGACGATCACCACGACGAACGAAGCGGCTTCGGCCACGATCGGTGCGATCACCGGTTCCGCGGTTGGCGCCGGCCAGGCGTTCGCCGCCGGCACCACGGCTCCGGCTCCGGTTGTTGATCCAGATGCCAAACTGACCCGTGACAACCTGGTCATCCAGTACAACAACATCATCAATCAGATCACCACCACCGCGCAGGATGCGTCCTTCAACGGCATCAACCTGCTCGGCGGTGACACTCTCAAGCTGACGTTCAACGAAACCGGCAAGTCCACGCTGAGCATCCAGGGCGTGAACTTCAACCCGGCCGGCCTCGGCCTCGACGTCCTGACCACGGGTGCCTTCAAGGACAACGCTGCGATCAACGAGATCGTGACGGCGCTGAACGGCGCATCGACTACGCTTCGCTCGCAGGCTTCGGCCTTCGGTTCGAACCTCTCGATCGTGCAGATCCGTCAGGACTTCTCGAAGAACCTGATCAACGTGCTGCAGACTGGCTCGTCGAACCTGACGCTGGCCGACACCAACGAGGAAGCGGCGAACAGCCAGGCGCTGTCGACCCGCCAGTCGATCGCGGTGTCCGCGCTGGCGCTGGCCAACCAGAGCCAGCAGAGCGTGCTGCAGCTCCTGCGCTAATCACGGCAGCGACACAGAACTTCAAAACGGCGGGGCAAACCCCGCCGTTTTTCTTTCGCGAGCGAGCGGCGAGAATCGGCCGCACAAAGAAAAAGCTTCTTCAGGAAAATTTGGTTTGCGATCTTAATTCCATCAGAACCGATGGCGGGCATGGTGGTGAAAATATGGATTTCGTCGGGCTTCTGACACAATCGGTAACCTTCGCTAACCATATTTAAACGCGCTACCTGTATGAAAGTTGGGCAGTTTTCCTGAATTCTCCGCGGTCGTCCTGCGAACCGCTCTCACAGAGGTTAGTGAATGTCTAATGCAGCCCAAGCCTACGCTCGCACGTCGCAAACTACGTCGTCCCCCCGTGAAATCGAGGCGCAGGCGCTGCTGAAGGCCGCACGACAGCTCCAGGAGGTCCAGACCAACTGGGCGGGTCCAGGCAAGGCCATGGAGAACGCGCTGCTGTTCAATCGCCGGCTCTGGTCGATCTTCATGAGCGCGGCGCAGGCCGACGAAAACCCGCAGTCGATCGAGGTGCGTCAGAACATCGCCAACATCGGCGTGTTCGTCATGAAGCAGACGGTAGACATGCAGTTGAATCCGGACCCGGCCAAGCTGAAGTCGCTGATCGATATCAACTGCAATCTCGCCGCTGGCCTGGCCGGTCGCGGCTAACCGGTTCGGAAGATGGCTGACCTCTGGAATATCATCTCAGCCAATTACAAGACGGTGGGAATGACCGTCCCGTCCAAGACTCCGTACGTGGCGGTCGATCCCAATCTCTATGAAGGTAGTTGGACGGGAAAATATGCGGACCAGAAGACGTTCAAGATCTCAGTCTCTAACGTCACGGGATTCCGCGCCAAGGTGCAATACCAGAGCGGCGGCACCAACAAGTTCCAGGAAGTGCTGATCAAGGACAATTCGTTTCGGATCGGCGACACCAAGTTCACGCTGACCGCCCTTGGGAAAGCGCAGATCAAGAACGTCGTCACCGATCCATCGAGCGGCCAGACTTATCTCGACCAAGCCTACGCATCACGCTCGAGCTAAGCTCAGCCGCCGCGCGTCCTAAGCCTTGCGGTCGGTGGCGCGAAGGCGCTGCGGCGCATCCTTGGTCAGGTCGAGGGTGTGGAAATAGGCGCGGCGGCGCAGCACCGCTTCCTCCGGAAACTGCTTCACCACCTGGCTCGTCCTGACGTCGATGACCTGATAGACGACAGCGCGGGCGTCGCGATCGATCACCACATTGTTCGACACCGAAGGATTGGCATTCGAAATCGAGACGCGGACCGCCGCGGAATCGGTGCCGGCGCGCGCGCTTGAATCGACTGCCGAGACGCTCTGGCTCGCCGGCAATTCGGTCGCGACCGCACGTTGTGCCGCCTCGCTCACATGCTGAACGATCGGCGCGGCAACCGGTGCCCCCACCGGTTTGATGTTGAAATCTGTACTCATGGCAGCCTCCGGGCTTGCTGCGAGTCAAATCCAACCCCTCATCGGTTGCAATATAGCCGGGCACCCCTCAACACGGCGTTAGGGAATACGCTGAATCCCGCTCTGATGCGGCCGCGCAAACTTAATGAAAATTGTAGAGAACCAAAAGGGATTCTCTTATAGCGAACGGCTGACCGAGAGCGGCGTGATATTGCGTGGTCCGGGCGCAGCACGTTGTCCCGAAGCCGTATAGGTGCTCGGAATGTTCTTGCGCTGGATTTCGGTGTTGACGCCGCGCACGATGCCTTCGGACACCGCGTGCGCGGTCGCCAGCACGGTGAGATTGATCTGCAGCATCGCGCGGAAAGTGTCGTGATGGCGGCGCAGGGTGGTCAGCAATTCCGGCGATACCTGCGCCAGATATCTTTGCGCGTTCTTCAGGTTTTCGACCGCGACCATGTAGCGGCGCGACAGCTCGCCTTTCTGCTCTTCCAACTGCATCGCCTCGCGCACGTTCCCGGCGCGCACCAGTTCGGTCTCACGTTCGATGATGCCGAGCAAAGCGCTCATCACCTCCATCAGTTCTTCGGCGAGCTTGCGCGCCTCGGCCGGCGTCGAGATCGATCGTGCCGGTGCCGGTGCCGGTGCCGGTGCTGGTGCCTGTGCGGGCTTGGCCTGAGGACGCTGATTCATGTCGAATTTCCTTTTGGATCAGCCGGCGCGATTGGCTTGCTGCAGGATCAAGGTGCGGAAGACGTCGTTGGAAATGCCGATGCCGCCGGACTTGGCGAAGGACTTCGAGTATTCGTCCGTCAGCATCGAACGCCAGACGCCGGTGCCGGGCGTGTCACCGAACGGCCCTTCGCCTTTGACGCCGGTGGTCATCTGGGAAAACATCGAATTGAGGAACATCGACTCGAACTCTTCGGCCTTGGCGCGCGTCTTTTTCTGCGCTTCGGGCGAAATTTTCTTGAGCGCGTCGGCGAGCTGCGGGTCGTTGCGGCCGTTGACCAGCGAAGTCTTTTTCTTCGAATATGCGCCGATGCCATTGATAAGGCTCGCGTCCATCACATCACCTCGATGTCGGCCTGGATCGCGCCGGCGGCCTTGATCGCCTGCAGGATGCTGATGAGGTCGCGCGGGCCGATGCCGAGGCCGTTGAGGCCGTCGACCAACTGCTGCAGCGAGACGCCGTCTTTCACGACCGCAAACTTCTTGCCGTCTTCGGAAACGCTGACGCCGGTGCGGGGAGTCACCACGGTTCGGCCGCGCGACAGCGGATTGGGCTGGCTGACTTGCGGGCTCTCCGAAATCGAGACGGTGAGATTGCCCTGCGCCACTGCGACGGTGGCGACGCGAACGTCGCGGCCCATCACGATGATGCCCGAGCGCTCGTCGATCACGATCTTGGCGGCGAGATCCGGATCGACCTGCAATTGCTCGATCTCGGTTAGGAAGGCGACGACGTTGCCCTTGAACTCGGCGGGGATCGAAAGCTGCACGGTGGAAGGATCGATCGGCTCGGCAGTCTTGACGCCGAGGAAATCGTTGACTGCGGCGGCAATGCGCTTGGCGGTGGTGAAATCGGCGTTGCGCAGCGCTAGCCGCACATTGGGCAGGCGATTGAGCGCGAACTCGATCTCGCGCTCGATGATGGCGCCGTTGGGGATCCGGCCGTTGGTCGGCACGCCACGGGTGATTTTGGCGGCTTCGCCTTCGGCCTGGAAGCCGGAAATTGCCAGCGAGCCCTGGGCGACCGCATAGACGTTGCCGTCGGCGCCGAGCAGGGGAGTGACAAGCAGGGTGCCGCCCTGCAGGTTCTTAGCATCGCCGAGGGCGGAGACGGTGACGTCCATCCGCGTGCCCTGGGTGCCGAAGGCCGGCAAATTGCCGGTGACCATGACAGCGGCGACGTTGCCGGTGCGGATGGTGGCGCCGCGGATGTTGACGCCCATGCGCTCCAACATCGCCTGCAGCGACTGCTTGGTGAAGGGAATGTTGTTCAGCGTGTCGCCGGTGCCGTTGAGACCGACGACGAGGCCGTAGCCGATCAACTGGTTCTGCCGCACGCCTTCGATGTTGGCGAGGTCCTTGATCCGCGACGTCGCGCCCGCGGACGAGGGCGATAGCGCCAGCAGCGCGGCGCAGGCCATCCAAATCAGTCTTGCCGAACGGATGCCGGGCATCCTGTGCTCCCCTCGAGAACTTCCACTGGACCGCAGGCGCCACTCCCATGACGGCGGTCCCACCATTAACTATGCGAGCGCCGTGCCATGTCGCGTTTTCGAAGCAATGCCTTGATATCGCTGAATGTTCGCTGGAAGCGCGAGGCCACGGCGGCTTCACCACGATGGGCGAAACTGCCGCATGTCGGCAGATTTTGCCGGGCCGTTTACGCGTCATTAACCATAGGAAGGCGAAGGTCCTTCCGACTCTCACGGCGAGATCACCACGATGCGCATCTACGGACCGAACGGCACCACGCTTGGATCGCCCGCGAGCCACACGCGGCGAACCAGTTCGACCGGCTTCTCGCTGCCGGAAACGCCGGCTACGCCCGAAGAGCCGCGCTCGGCCACAGCACCCAAGGCCGCCGGCAACATCGATGCGCTGCTCGCGCTGCAGGGCGTCGAAGATCCGACCGAGCGCCGCAAGCGGTCGGTGGCGAAGGGCAGGGGCGCGCTCGACGTGCTCGACGAACTTAAGCTCGGATTGCTCTCCGGCAACCTCGACGCTTCCACGGTGAACCGGTTGCGTGACGCTGCGGCCAATCTGAAGTCCTCCTCCGGCGATCCCGGCCTCGACGCGGTATTGGCCGAGATCGAATTGCGGGTTGAAGTCGAACTCGCCAAGGCCGGGCGGTCCTAAGTTTACGCCGCGATATCCTTGCGCGCCGCGTCGTAACGGCGCTGCGCGTTCAATACCTCCTTCAGATTCTTCTCTGCCCACTCGCGCAACGGATCGACCGCGTCGGCCAGCGTCGCGCCGAGCGGCGTGATCGAATACTCGACGGTCACCGGCACGGTCGCGATCGCGCGGCGTCTGATCAATCCGTCGCGTTCAAGCGATTTGAGAACCTGGCTCAGCATCTTCTGCGAGATGCCTTCAATGGTGCGGCGTAACGCATTGAAACGCATCGGCTCGTCGCGCACGAGAAGCAGGATTAACACCGCCCATTTGTCGCCGACGCGATCGAGAATCTGGCGCGTCGGGCACTCGGCCGAATAGGCGTTCGGGGTTTTCGAATTGGCAGCTTTCACGGCGGTTACTCCGGCGTAATCAGGTGACCCAAAAGTGCTCTCTTAACACCTACATTCTTTTCGCTATCTAGTCACCATTGGATACCAAATTCGCGTATCGCAAGGGAGACCTCCATGAAAATCGCCGTCATCGGCGCGTCCGGCAACGCCGGTTCGCGCATCACCGCCGAACTCGCCCGCCGCGGCCATAGCGTGACCGCCATCATCCGCCATCCCGAAAAGGTCGCTGCCCAGGCCGGCGTCACGCCGACCAGGGGCGATGTCATGGACCAGGCCGGGCTTGCCCGTCTGATGGCAGGCCACGACGCGGCGATCAGCTCGGTCCACTTTCTGGCCAGTGACCCGGCCAAGCTGATCGCTGCCGCGAAGGAATCGAAGGTCGGTCGCTACCTCGTCGTGGGCGGCGCCGGCAGCCTTGAGGTGGCCCCGGGCGTCCGGCTGGTCACCACCCCGGGCTTTCCCGTGGCATACAAGGCGGAAGCCGAGAAGGGCGCCGCCTTCCTCGACCTGCTCCGGGCCGAGAAGGAACTCAACTGGACCTTCCTGTCGCCCTCGGCACTGTTTGTGGCAGGCGAGCGAACCGGCAAGTTCCGCCTCGGGACCGAGCAGCTTTTGACCGCTGCCGACGGCAAAAGCTCGATTTCCTTCGAGGACTTCGCAGTCGCACTCGCCGACGAAATCGAGCGCCCGGCCCATATCCGCCAGCGCTTCACGGTCGGCTACTAAAGGGCAGGCCGCCCCGATAGCTTTGCCTGTGCAAGGCCTTGGGGGCGGTACTCCCACGGGGACGTACGATATTGTCTGTCACAACCCGCCGCTATATAAGGCCCGCGCGGACGGACAATTTTCCGCCCCGCCTTGCACGTGAAGATGGGCTGGCCTTGGAAAAGTTGAAGAATTATCGACCCTCCGAAAAAGAGCCTTTCATGAACGACCGCCAGCGCGATTATTTTCGCGCGAAGCTGCTGGCGTGGAAGGACGAGATCCTGAGGGAATCGAAGATCACTCTGCAGACCCTTCAGGAAGAGAACGTCAATCATCCCGATCTCGCTGATCGCGCCTCTTCCGAAACCGATCGCGCCATCGAACTGCGCGCCCGCGACCGCCAGCGCAAATTGATCTCCAAGATCGACGCCGCGCTGCAACGCATCGAGGACAACACCTACGGCTACTGCGAGGAGACCGGCGAGCCGATCTCGCTCAAGCGGCTGGAGGCTCGCCCCATTGCAACGCTGTCGGTGGAAGCGCAGGAACGTCACGAGAAGCGCGAGAAGGTTTATCGCGACGAGTAGGGACCTGGCGTCTGACCGCGTGCGGTCGGCGCTGCGGGTTGCAAAAGAGAAAGCCGCCGCTGATGGACAACATTCTTGCGGCCGCACAGACCATCGCTACTGCCCGCCGCAACCGCGCGCCGCTGGCCTCGCTTTCCGCTGAGCTTGCGCCCGGCGACGAGGCGGAAGGCTATCGCATTCAGCGCGCGGTCCACGACCTGCTGCTGCCGCAGGCAGGCGACCTGGTCGGCTACAAGATCGGCTGCACCAGCGCGGTGATGCAGGAATATCTCGACATCCTCCATCCCTGCGCCGGCGGCGTGTTTGCCAAGGGCGTTCACGACAGCGGCGCCCGGCTGCGCTACGGCGACTACGTCCGTGTCGGTGTCGAATGCGAGATCGCGGTGCGGCTCGCGCGCAATCTTGCGCCTTCGGAAGCCCCGTTCACCGCGGAGTGGATGATGGAGGCGATCGAGGCTTATTTCCCCGCGATCGAAATCGTCGACGACCGCTACGTCAAATGGGAGACGATGGGCGCGCCGACGCTTGTTGCCGATGATTTCTTCGCCGCCGGCTGCGTGCTCGGCAAGGCGGTGGCGCGTATCAAAGCGCCCGATCTGCTCAAGGTCGAAGGCCGCGCTGTCGTCAACGGCAAGGAGGCCGGCCGCGGCAGCGGCGCCGACGTGCTCGGCCATCCCCACAACGCGCTAGCCTGGCTTGCCAATCATCTCGCCGAGGAGGGCAAGGGATTGCACGCCGGGCAGATCGTGCTGACCGGGAGCCTCGTGAAAACCGTGTGGCTCAATGCAGGTGATACCGTAGAGATGGAACTCGACGGTTTGGGCACGGTGAAAGCGTCGTTTAAATAGCTCCGTAATGACTGAAAGCGTTCCGTCAGTTCTCGAATCAGATGCCAGAGGCGAGATCGCCGAGATCTATGCCGACATCCGCAAAGTGCTTGGCACCAGCGTGGTCAATCTGATCTGGCGCAACCTCGCGACCATGCCGGGCGCGCTGGAATGGACATGGTCTACGGTGCGGCCGCTCTATCTCGGCGATGCGCCGTTGCATGCCGAAGCCGTCAGGCGAACGATCGCGCTGCCGGATTGGCCCGGTTTTTCCCCCGACACCTTGCTCGCCGCCGGCGTCGACGAGACCGAACGCGTGCTGATTCGTGACGTGCTCGACAGCTATCAATATACCAATGCGCTCGCGCTCGTCGTGCTCTCGGCGCTGCTGGCGCGCTACGAGCCGCGCCCGGCCGATACGGTGAGGACCGCCGAGACCGCGCCAAAACCATCCGGCACCAAGATCCCGGAACTGCCGCCGATGGATGCGCTCGATCCCGAAGTGGCCGCGCTGGTCGAGGAGTTAAATACATTCGGCGAAGACACCAAGCCGCAATTGATTGCGAGCATGTACCGGCATCTCGCCTACTGGCCGGCTTATCTGGCGCTGGTCCGAACCATGCTCGTGCCGCTGCAGCAGGATGGGCGACTGAACGCGCTCACGCTTTCGGCTCGCGCGCTTGGGCATGCGCATGGCGCTACGCTCGCGTCACAACTGAAACCTGCCGCGCCGCCTGCTACGCTGATGGGCGCGCTCGCATCCTGCCGCCTGTTTGTCGAGCATCCGATCGCGCGGATGACCGGGCTTTGTGCCCTGATTCGGCGCGCGACACCGAAGTGAGGCGTCAGCCGTCGGAACACTTCAGCTCGGCCTTGTCCCAAAAGGCCTTGATCGCACTGAAGGGGACGGTGAGCCGTTCCGGATTTCCCATGAACCGCATCAAGACTTCGAAGCGGTCGTCCTTGACGTTCAACTGGTCGAATTCATTCTGCAGGATGATGGTCATATCGTCGGGATATTTCGACTTGAGACTGGGCGACAGTTTCACACCATCGGCATGGGTACGGAAGGTGAGATTGACCGGCCGCTTGTCCGAGGCGAGCTTGAGCGTCTCGGCGATCTTGGAGCGCGCCGTCGGCCTGCTGCACGGCTCGGCGAACGCAGGCGAGGCGTGAATAAGGATCGCCAGGAGGAGAAGCAGTATCGCCGCTTGCGGTGCGTCCAGCACGCCGCGACCTGTCGTTTCCATCACTGCTGTCACCGGAATAGCGCCCTGCCTTCGCGAGCGAACGACAACCTGGGTGTGTGTTCGCTCACTTTTCCCGAGTGGCATGCTAACCGGTTCCCTCAAAAAAGAAAGAGGGCACAGGAGCGCACGGCTTTCGTAGCACCCGCAGCCCGTGTGTATCGGCGGTAAGCACACGGTAATCATGACGGGCCCGCCGGGATCTGTCGGTGCATTCTACGCAATCGTCTGACGGTTCATGTCGTCTTCACTTGGCGACTAAACCCGTCGTGCCGCCATCGCCCGCGAACTAATGGTTAATCGAAAGCCTGATCGCGCTCGATGCATTGGCATGCATCAGACCACGCGGTCTCGCCGCCGGCAGCGTCCGTTAACCAATCGTATCGGCCGGCCATGTGCAGGAACGTAATGCAGGCAGCCGCCGTTGACTGGTGGGGTGCGTGTTAGACGGGAACGACCGTGAAGATGAAATTCATTAACTGCCATGGTCAGGGGACGTGAGCGCCGTCTCGAACCACCAGGCGAGGACGATTGCCGCATCCATCGAGACACGCGCGAGCGATGGTGGGGAAACGCGCCGTTGCTTTCCGATCGCCTGCCGGCAGACTGCATCGCGGTTACAGGCTGATGACATAGGCGCTCATCGCCAGCAAAATTGCGACGCTTACAGCGACAATGATCAAGAAGAATTTTCCCATCGTTCTGCCCTTTCGAATGATCCCAACGCGAAGCAGCCGGAATAGTTCTCTACCCGCAGGAAGATGCGAGCCGGCGTTCGCTGTCACGCCTGCCAGCAAAAAGGCCCGCCAATCCAGGCGGGCCTTTTGAAGGGCAGGGGTGACAGCGATCAGATCGCGACGCCGTAATAGTCGTTGACAGCGCGCGTTCTGACCGGATCGCTCCAGTTCCACGTGTTGTCGTTGCCGTAATGCGGCGCGCCCTTGAGCTGCGCTTCCGTTACGCCGGTGACGTAGCCGCCGAGCGAGGTATCGTATTTCAGCGACTGCCAGGGCAACGGATAGTGATCGTCGCCGATGCCGAGAAAGCCGCCGAAAGACAGCACGGCGTAGGAAACTCTGCCGCTCTTCTTGTCGATCATGACACGTTCGATCGAGCCGATCTTGTTGCGATCGGCGCCATAGACCGCGGTTCCCTCAACCTTGTCGCTGCCGATCAGGTTGCCGGTTTCGTTTGCTTCCAAAGCCATGAGTTTTCCTCCAGGGATTGATGGACGGCAAACGAAGGGCGTGTGGAAACGTTCCTGACGGGAAGGCTACGCATCGTCGCATGAGCGATGCGAGTCTCGCGAGCAGCGGAGTTCCTGCGTTACGTTTTGAACAAGCGCACCTGCCAGTCGAGTATTCCGGCAATTGCTCGCGGAGCGACGAGATCTGAGGCGCAGCTACATCGCGCCATCACCCAACAGTGACACGGGCGGTGTGAAATAGCTCACGCGGCGCTTCCGAGATCGGGCGCAACGAATGTCGCGTTAGCTTAGGAGGGAAACATGCGTATCTTATTTGTTGCCTTCGTGACAATTGTCTTCCTAGCGGGCATAAACGCGGCCTCGGCGAAGGATTACCGTTATTGCATTCAGGGTGACGATTTCGCCGGCGGGACTGGCGAGTGCATCTACTCGACCAACGCGCAATGCCAGGCCGCGGCTTCGGGCCGAACAGCTTCTTGTACAGAAAACCGCAATTTCGGCGCCAGCGCCGAGCTCATCGACAAGAACCGCTTGCGTCGTCCGCGCTGAAGTCGGACGGCGCGACAGGCATTCGTTGCCTTAGCGGTGATCGGTCAAAAAAACGACCGCGGCCTCCGCCCGGGGAGCTGACGGAGGCCGCGTTGAACATCTCCGTCGCGCCTAGGGTCGGGTCGTAACGAGATGTGGGAGCTCGGAATTGAAAACAAGAACGGCAGCAGCACGTCCTCACCTGCTGGCCGTAGCGGGGTTGCGACCCGCCGCAGGGCTTTCCCCTGCGGGGCTCGGCTGTTATTATCCCCTAAAGAGAGCCTGAAAGGCCCACGAGAGACGACACCGGGAGACGACGGATGGCAAGGACGTTGGTGACGATGGCCGGCGCTGCCGCGCTGACCGGGGTGCTGGCTGCTTTATCGGCGCCGGCGATGGCGCAATATCCTGACCGCCCCATCAAGATGATCGTGCCATGGGCCGCGGGCGGCGATACCGACAATATCTTTCGGCCGTTCGCCGCCGAACTTCAGAAGCACATCGGCCAACCCGTGGTCGTCGCCAATGTCAGCGGCGCATCCGGCACCACCGGCGCGCGCGAGGCCAAGGCTGCGGCGCCCGATGGCTATACGGTCTACGCGGTGCACGACTATATCCATCTGACGTTCTACGCGGGCATCAGTGATGTCAAATACAGCGACTTCGAGCCGATCTGCTTGGTCTCAGCGACGCCCTCGGTGCTGACCGCGAGCGCCAAAACGCCCTGGAAGAACTGGCAGGAGCTCGCCGACGACGCCAAGAGGCGGCCGGGCGAGATCACGGTCGGCGCCACGCTCGGCTCGACCAGCCATATCTTCCCGGCAATGATCGAGAAGGCGGCCGGCGTGAAATTCAAGTTCGTGTCATATGACGGCCTGGCTCCGCGGATGAACGCGCTGCTCGGTGGCCACGTCAATCTCACAGACTCCAACCTGACGCAGAAGGGCAAGGTCGAAGCCGGCGTGCTGCGCTACATCGCGATCGCAAGCGAGAAGCGCGACCCGGAAGCGCCCGACGTGCCGACGCTCAAGGAGCTCGGCATGAACATCGTGTACGAAGTGGCGCGCGGCATCTTCGTCCCCAAGGGAACGCCCGCGCCGGTGCGCGCCAAGCTCGAGGACGCCTGCACCAAGGCGACCAGGGAGCCGAGCTTCGCCCAGGCGATGAAGCTGCAGGGCACCCGCGTGGCGTTCCTCAATGCCAACGACTATGCGCAGTTCCTCGCCAAGATCGACAATGAGAACAAGGTTATCATGACCGATCTCGGCCTGATCAAAAAATGAGTATCGGCCGCGATGGAATTACCGGTCTGATCCTGCTCGCGGTCAGCCTGTTCCTCCTCGTCAAGTCGTTCCAGCTTCCGTCCCTTCCTATCGTTCCGGTCGGACCGGGCTTTTACCCGGCCATCGTGCTGTCGTTGATGGCAGCCGCGAGCGCGCTTCTGGTCCTGCAGGACCTCCTGAAGCGCCGCGCGCCGGCCTGCGCGGGCGACGCGCCGCGACGAAATTATCGCCTGGTCGTGATCGCGTTCGCAATCGTCGGTACCTATGTGGTGCTGCTGCCGCTCGTGGGATTTCGCGTCGCCACGGTCTTGTTCGTCGGCGCGCTGCAGGCCGCATTGGGCAGGCCGCAAACGGCGCGGCAATGGGGTGTACTCGCCGCGATCGCGCTCGGCACCGCCATGGTGAGCTACTTCGTTTTCGAACGATACCTGCTGGTGCTGCTGCCACGCGGCGCCTGGACGGGCTTCTGATGCTCGATTTACTCTGGAACGGCCTCATCAACATTGCCCAGTGGAAATATCTGTTGCCGCTGTTTGCCGGCACATTCATCGGCGTGATCGGCGGCTCTCTGCCGGGCGTCACCATCACCATGACGGTCATCGTGGTGCTGCCGTTCACCTACGGGCTCGATCCGCTGGCGGGCCTGGCGGCGATGACCGGCGTCTATGTCGGCGGATCGACCGGTGGCCTCATCACCTGCTGTCTGCTTGGTATTCCCGGCTCGCCTTCTTCGATCGCCACCACGTTCGACGGCTTTCCAATGGCGCGCAACGGCGAGCCGGGCCGCGCCATCTGGCTCGGCGTCTGGGCTTCGGTCTGGGGCGGCCTGCTCGGCGCCTTGTTCCTGGTGTTCCTCACCGGGCCGCTTGCGGCGATCGCGCTGGAATTCGGGCCATGGGAATACTTCTCGCTGTTCGTGCTCGCCATGGCGATGGTAGCGGGTCTCAGCGAATCCTCGCTCCTCAAGGGACTGATCTCGACTGCCATCGGGTTGTTGATAACAGTGGTCGGCCACGATCCGATCGGCAGCGTGCCGCGCTTTACCTTCGGCTCGGCGTTCATCGGCGGCGGCTTTCCGTTCCTCCCCGTGCTGATCGGCATTTTCGCTTTCGCGCAGATCATGACCGATCTGGAGAAGCTGAATTCGCCGCGCGGCCAGGCGGCGGAATCGCTGGTCGGGGTCAAGCTCGAGCGCTTCTCGCATCTCAAGGTGAACCTGGAAATCTTCAAGCAACCGTTCCTGCTCGCGTGGGCAACGATCGTCGGACTGATCATCGGAATCCTGCCTGCCATCGGCGGCAGCGCATCGAGCGTCATGGCCTATGACCAGGCCAAGAAATTCTCCAAAACGCCGGATCGTTTCGGCAAGGGTCATCCCGAGGGCATCATTGCTTCGGAAGCCTCGAACAACGCCAATGTCAGCGGCTCGCTGATGACCATCATGGCGTTCGGCATTCCCGGTGACGCCGTCACCGCCGTGATGCTGGGTGCGATGACGATCCACGGCATTCAGTCGGGACCGCTGTTCATCTCGCAAAACCCTGATATCGCCTATGGCATCTACGCGGCCTACATTCTGGCGCATCCCTGCATGCTGCTGATCTGCCTCGCGCTGATGCCGCTGATGCTGCGCGTGACGTCGGTGCCGATGGCGGTGCTGGCGCCGGTCGTGCTCGTACTCTGCGTCGTCGGCGCCTACGCGCTTAACAACACCATGCAGAGCGTCTACGTGCTGCTACTGTTCGGCGTCGTCGGTTACGTACTGGTCAAGCTCGGCTTTCCGCTAGCGCCCCTGATCCTCGGCCTGATTCTCGGCGACCAGATCGAGATCAACCTTGTGCGTGCGATCATGACCGACGCGAATCCCTGGCTCTTCCTGACGCGGCCGATTTCCGGCCTGCTATTGCTGGCGGCGGCGACCTCGGTCGGGCTGGCCATATGGCAGCATTGGCGCCACCAGAAGCGGATGGCTGAGGAAGCGCCGGATTTTTGAACGAAGCGATGTGCCGTTCGGCAACCTTCGTTGGCGCGCCTGCAGTGGCGAGCGGCGCTTAGCTCCGCTCCGAGCATCGCGTGGCGTCCAGCTTGGCAAGGGGACGAAGAATCGCGCCGCCACCGATCCAGGCCCGACGCAGACCATCAGTCCAGCTCTTTAGATCGATCGCCGTTGCCGGCCGGCGAAGAGACCGTAGACAAAGAGCACAATGATGGCGCCGACTACCGCACCGATCAGACCCGCGCCTTCTCCGGGCCTGTACCATCCGAGCGCTTGGCCGAGATAAGTCGCCACGAAGGCGCCGACGATGCCCAGTATGGTGGTGAGAATGAAGCCTGAGGGCTCGTTGTCTCCAGGCATCATGAACTTGGCAATCACGCCGGCAATGAAACCAATGATGATTGTCCAAAGTATGCCCATCTCGATGCTCCCTTCCTGATTGCCCCGACATCCCGTCGATCAATTCATGCTGCGGGCAAACGGCCGTCCGGCGTGTATTTGTCGACGGCTGCCGGAAGCTCGCGCGACAATCTTGCCAGGATCTCCTCCTGCGACAGTCCGGTCTGCTGTTCGAGTTGTGCCAGAACGTCGGAGCCGATCGCCTGCTTCAATTCCGGCGGCGAGACATCCTTGTTCGGGCCTTGATTGATCCAGGATTCAGCCTTGTCGCCCTGGCCGTTTTGCTGGAATCTTTCGAGCAGCTCGCCGATCCCGCCGCTGAGGAGGCCGCCAACCCCGGCGCCGCCCAATAGTCCGCCCAGATTGCCAAGCAAGCCGCCCAGCGGCTGCTGTCCGCCGCCTGCATTTGGTTGGCCGCTGCCAACGCCCTTGAGAAGTTCTGCCAGTTTGTCGCGGTTCTGATATCCGGCAATGGCGAGCAGCCCGAGAAGGGCAGTCATCGATGGCATTCCGCGGCTCATGGTCGGCTCCCTCGGAGGTTGGTGCTGTGAGGAACGCGGGGCGGAAGCTTCGGTTCCTATGCGGGCGGGCGTCGCACGAGGAGGACGAACGCGTGCCGCCCGGCGGTAGCAAGCTTGAGTTGATGGATCCGGCAAAAACGACCGCGGCCCTCGCCAGGGGAGCTGGCCAGGGCCGCGTTGAACATCTCCGCCGCGCCTAGGTTCGCAACGAGATGTGGGAGCTCTGAATTGAAAACTAGAACGGCAGCAGCACGTCCATCACCTGTTGGCCGTAGCGGGGTTGCTGCACGTCGGTGATCTGGCCCCGGCCGCCATAGGCGATGCGGGCCTGCGCGATCTTGGTGGAATCGATGGTGTTGTCGCTCTGGATGTCTTCGGGACGGACGATGCCGGCGACAATCAGCTCGCGGATTTCGAAGTTGACGCGGATCTCCTGCTTGCCTTCGACCACGAGATTGCCGTTCGGCAGCACCTGCGTTACCACGGCGGCGACGTTGGTGGTCAGCGACTCCTGGCGATTGACCGATCCCTTGCCGTCGCTCGATGACGTCGAATCCGTGGTCAGAATCTTGCCGGGCAGGATCTTGTTTGCCTGCGTGATCGTCTGGGATCCGATGAAGTCGGTGATGCCGGAGTCTTCCTTGGCGGAGCGGCTGCGCTGGGTCTCGTTGGACAGGTTGGCCTTGTCGGTGATGTTGACGGTCACCGTCAGCAAATCGCCGATCCGTGCCGCGCGCTGATCCTTGAAGAATGCGCGTGAGCCGTTCCGCCACAGCGAGTTGGCATTGTAGGAGGCCTGCTCCGGCTTGGGCATCGGCATCTGCACCGGCTTGTAGCCGGGCTGCGTGGTCGGGTTTTCGATCTCCGTCAGCTTCGGCTTCTCGCCGATCTGGGAGAGACGGTCGATCGAGGAACAACCGCTCGCGGCGGCGGCCAGCGACAGCATGGCGCCGGTGAGGATGATGCGGTTGAGACGGGGAACTGACATTTACATTACTCGGCTTTTGGAGCGACTGGCGAACTGACGGTGGCGACGGCGACGGGAGCGGCAGGGCTGAGCGAGGAGGCGGCGTCGCTGGTTTGCGCCGGACGGGCCGCCACCGGCGTAATCGAAACCTGGCCGCGGCCGATCACGGTGCCGGACACCGTGCGCTTCGACTGCAGGTTCATGACGCTGACGACGTCGCCCTCGGTGCCGTTGTCCAGCGCCTTGCCGCGCATGGTGAGATAGATTCCGGTCGTCTCGTAGATCAGCGTGACGTTCTGGTCGCGCTGTACCAGATCGGGCTTGGCGAGATCGGCGGTCTTGATCGCCTGGGCGGCGCGGAGCTGGCGGCGCGCCTGCATGCCCACGGCGCGATCGCGTGCGGCGGCATCGGCGCCGACTTCCGCCTTCGGGCGGCGCTCGACCACAACGTCGGATGATTTCAGGATTTCATTGCGCTCGACATTGCGCGTCAGCACCGCGGCTTCGACGGTCTCGATCGCCGTGCCGGTGAAACGCAGCTTGACCGGCGCCGTGCCATTCTCATTGGTGATTTCAAGCGTGACGTCGAAGCGGCCATTGCGGTTGTCGTAGCGCACGATCGTCGCCTGCGGGCTGCCGCTGAAACCGGAATCCAGCCGGACGTCGCCGGGATCGCGGTCGAAGGTCAGCGCCAGGTTGGTCGCGTCGCCGAGGCCATTGCGGCGCTCCAGCGCGCGCGCGACCTGCAGCTCGATGTCCTTGCCTTCGACCGTGCGGGCCAGCCGCGTCACCGAGATTTCCCTGAGATCACGGGTGTCGACGCCGATCACATGATGGGCGCGAAGGGTGTTGAGCACCTGCGCCACCGGCAGCGAGCCGGTGGTGCCCAGATCCGGCGCGCGGTAGATCGCGATCTGCGCAGCGCTGCCGGCATTGTCGATGACGTCGCCGATCCGCACCAGATCTCCCGACACCTGCACATTGGCGCGCAGCACGGGCGCGGCGATCACGTTGCGGTTCGCGAAAGCGTCCTGGGTCTGTGCGACCGCGGCCGCGCTCGATGCGGCGATCAGCGCTGTGGCCAGGAGGAGGGCGCGGGCGATCATGGCCAGTCCTTTAGCGGAACATGTTGGAGGTGGACTGCAGCATCTGGTCGGCTGCGCTGACGACCTTCGCATTCATCTCATAGGCACGCTGGGCGGCGATCAGGTCGGAGATTTCGGTCACCACCTCGACGTTGGCCTGTTCGAGGTTGCCCTGCTGCATGTCGCCAAAGCCGTCGGTGTTGGCGACGCCGTCCTGCGGCGTGCCGGAGGCCGGGGTGTCCGTGAACAGATTGTCGCCGATCGGGTTGAGACCGGCTTTGTTGATGAAGCGCGTCAGGCCGATCTGGCCGACCAGCGTCGGCGTGGTCGAGCCGGGCAGCATCACGGTGACCTGACCCTGCGCGTTGATGGTGATCGCGGAGGAATTCTGCGGGATGGTGATCGTAGGCTGGACCGGGTTGCCCTGGGCGGTGACGACGCGGCCTTGCGCATCCATCATGAACGAGCCGTCGCGGGTATAGGCATAGGTGCCGTCGGGCACCTGGATCTTGAAGAAACCTTCGCCGCGGATCGCAATGTCGAGATCGTTGCCGGTCGGCGACAGCGTGCCCTGGCCCATCAGGCGCGGCGTGCCGACGGTCTTGACGCCGCCGCCGATGTCGACACCGACGGGCAGGATGGTGCCCTGGTCGGAGGCCTGCGCGCCGACGCGGCGTACATGGTCGTAGATCAAATCCTGAAACGCAGCCCGCTGCTTCTTGTAGCCGGTGGTGCGCATATTGGCGATGTTGTTGGAGATCACCTGAACGTTGAGTTCCTGTGCCGCCATGCCGGTCGCTGCTGTGTAGAGTGCGCGCATCGATCTATTCCTTGAGCGTTATGCCGGGACGTCGGCGAGTTTCTCGACGGCGGTCCGGTGCAAGTCGTGCTGCTGTTGCAGCATCGCCGAGATCTGCGTGTAGGTGCGCGTGATCTCAATGAGCCGGCTCATTTCGTGGACGGAATTGACGTTCGACTTCTCGATGTAGCCTTGGTTCACCCGCGAGGTGGTGTCGGGTTGGGGCGCGATGCCCTGGCCCGCGGAATAGAGGTTGCCGCCTTCCTTCACGAGCTTTTGCGGGTCGGCAAAGGAGACTAGCCGCAGCTTGCCGCGAACCGAGTCGGTGGTGCCGGTGCCCTCGAGCACGGTGATGTTGCCGTCGGCTGCGATGTTGATCTGCTTGTCGGTCGGCTGAAACACGATCGGGCCGGAATTGCCCAGCACCGGATCGCCGCTGGCGGTCACAAGCTGGCCCTGGTTGTTGATGTGCAGGCCGCCGTCGCGGGTGTAGCGCTCGCCGGCGGCCGTCTGCACCACCAGGAAGGCCTTGCCGTCGATCGCAATGTCGAGCGGGTTCTTGGTGTGCTCGGAGGGGCCGGCGGCAAAATCGTGGAAGGTGGCGCGGTCATGGACGAACGAAACGCGGCGGTCGGCACGCATGAAATTGTCTTCATGCGCCGGCGAACGCAGATATTCCTCGAACAGCGAGCGGTCGGCCTTGAAGCCGGTCGTGTTGATATTGGCGACGTTGTTGGCAACGACGTCCAACTGTCGTTCCAGCGTCATCTTCCGCGATAGTCCGACGAGAAGCATATTCTCCATCGGTGGTTCTCCCCTTGATCGATCCGAAAACTGGCTCTCCCAAGCCCGTGGTCCGGATCCGTCGTAACCTTTGGGCTCTCCCAAGCCGGCAGGTCACGCCAGTTACTCAGCGAAAGCTGTGCCAAGTCCGGAAGTGCTGAATTGTTAATGGGTTAGGATATTTTCGGAGCGCGGCGGGGGCGGCAGAAAGGTCTTGTTGACCATGTTTGCCCGGCAGATTTTTCCTACTTGGACGCGAATGGAAAGGTTCCGTTAACCATTATTACCCTAGCGTTGCAGGTATGGAGAGCGCGTGTGCGCTGGCGGCTTTTGTTTCGCGTTGTGGGGGCATCGTTACCCAGGCTGGTGGCAACCGCGTTCGTTTTTCGGAATCGAAGCGGGCGGGGCAATGGCTGACAACGAGCAGGCGGAAGGCGCAGACGGCGCAGAAGCCGCATCGGCGAAAAAGGGCAAGCTCAAGCTGATCATTGCGGTCGCCGGATTCGTCGCCATCCTCGGCGTCGGCGCGGGCTGGTTCTTCCTGATGCGCGGCCATGGTGAGGAGAAGCACGCCGAAGCGCCGCCGCCGAAGCCACCTTCCTTCGTCGAAGTACCCGACATGATGGTCAACCTGGTCGGCGCCCCCGGCGAGCGGGTGCAATATCTCCGCGTCAAGGTCGTGCTCGAGATCAAGGAAGAGAAGCAGGTCGAGGCGATCAAGCCGAACCTGCCCCGGGTGACAGACCTGTTCCAGACCTACCTGCGCGAATTGCGTCCCTCCGACATCAACGGTTCGGCCGGGCTATTCCGCCTCAAGGAAGAACTGACCAAGCGGGTCAACAGCGCGGTGGCGCCGCAGCAGGTGAGCGCCGTGCTGTTCAAGGAAATCGTCGTGCAGTGATGGGGCGGATCTAGCATCATGGCCGTCAATCAAGACCAGATGGACCAGGACGCCATTGCCGCGCAATGGGAAGCGTCGCTGGATTCCGAGGACCCCGCGGCGGCGGCGGAAGAAGCTGCCGCCAACGAACTCTCCGAGAGCATGGCGCTGCAATGGGCGGCCATGGTCGAGGATGGCGGCCGTGAGTTCGGCAACAAGAATTCCGGCGAGCGGGTTCTGTCGCAGGAAGAAATCGACAATCTGCTCGGCTTCACTGTCGGCGACGTCAACCTCGACGACCATTCCGGTATTCGCGCCATCATCGATTCCGCGATGGTGTCCTACGAGCGTCTGCCGATGCTCGAAATCGTGTTCGACCGCCTGGTGCGGCTGATGACTACGAGCTTGCGCAACTTCACCTCCGACAATGTCGAAGTCTCGCTCGACCGCATCACCTCGGTCCGCTTCGGCGACTACATGAATTCAATTCCGCTGCCGGCCGTGCTCAGCGTGTTCAAGGCCGAGGAGTGGGAAAATTTCGGCCTGGCGACGGTCGATTCCAGCCTGATCTATTCGATCATCGACGTGCTACTCGGCGGCCGGCGCGGCCAGACCTCGCTGCGCATCGAAGGCCGGCCCTACACCACGATCGAAACCAATCTGGTCAAGCGGCTGGTCGAGGTGGTGCTCGCGGATGCCGAACAGGCGTTCCGGCCGCTGTCGCCGGTGACGTTCTCGATCGACCGGCTGGAAACCAATCCGCGCTTCGCCGCGATCTCGAGGCCCGCCAATGCCGCGATCCTGGTGCGGTTGCGGATCGACATGGAAGACCGCGGCGGCAATATCGAACTGCTGCTGCCCTATGCGACCATCGAGCCGATCCGCCCGGTTCTGCTGCAGATGTTCATGGGCGAAAAGTTCGGCCGTGATCCGATCTGGGAAGGACACTTCGCGACTGAGGTGGCGCAGGCCGAGATATCGGTCGATGCCGTGCTCTATGAAGCCGACATTCCGCTCAAGCACCTGATGAAGCTGAAGGTCGGCGATACCTTGCCGCTGGAGATGCGTCCCGACGCACTGGTGTCGGTCCGCTGCGGCAACGTCACGCTGACCGAAGGGCGAATGGGCCGGGTCGGCGACCGTGTCGCCATCCGCGTCACCAAGCAGTTGCGCAAACCCAATACCACCTTCGCGATGTTCGAGAAGGCCGACGAGCAAACCAAGTTGATGGAGGCACAATGAGTCATTCCCTTGGCATTGTAATCGAGAGTCTGGTGGCGGTGCTGCTGGTGCTCACGATCGGTTACTGCATGCTGCTCAACAAGCGGTTGAAGCGGCTGAAGGCGGACGAGCACTCGCTAAAGGCCACGATCGCCGAACTGATCACCGCGACCGAAATCGCCGAGCGGGCGATCGGCGGCCTCAAGCACACCGTGCGCGACGTCAACGAAAATCTCGGCAGCCAGCTCACCGCGGCGACGCAGATGGCGGGGCATCTGAAGAACATGCTCGCCGAGGGCGACGGCGTCATTCGCCGGCTGTCCAAGATCGCGATCGCGGCGCGGCCCTCGCAGGAGGCCGAACCCGCAGCGCCGCCCAAGGTCTCCAGCGCCAAGGCGGTTGCCGCAGCAGCTGAAGCATTCTCCGAGCGCCGAAGGGCGAGTGGCCTCGCCGCATGAAGTCGTTTCGCGATATCCGTGTCATTCCGGTCGTGCTGGTCGCGATCTTCGGCCTTGCAGTGCTGAAGGTTGCCGGCCTCGTGATCGATGGCGGATACGTGTTCGATTATCAGATCAGCCAGCCTGCCAAGCGCTCCTGGGCGCAGGACAATCTGGGCTTCCCCGGCGGCTCGAGGGCAGACACCGCCGACATCACTGGTTCGGTCAAGAAGGAAGAGAAGAAAGAAGAGGCGCCGAAGCCGGCCGCGCCGGCTACCGAGGCGCCGAAGCACGACGGCGTCGTTGTGTTTCCCGACCAGAACCCGCAATCGGTGTCGGCGTCGGAGCGCGCCATCCTTGAACGGCTGCAGGCGCGGCGCCAGGAACTGGAGCAGCGGGCGCGTGAAATCGAAATTCGCGAGAGCCTGTTGAAATCCGCCGAGAAGCGCATCGAGGGCCGCGTCGATGAAATGAAAGCCACCGAGGCGCGGATCTCAACCGCGAGCGGGCAAAAGTCCGAACAGGACGCCGCCCGCTTCAAGGGCATCATCACCATGTATGAGGGCATGAAGCCGAAGGACGCCGCCAAGGTGTTCGACCGGCTGGAGATGTCCGTACTCTACGAAATCGCTTCCCAGATCGCGCCACGGAAGATGTCGGACATTCTGGGCTTGATGCAGCCGGAAGCGGCCGAGCGGCTGACGGTCGAACTGGCCCGCCGCGCCGGCACCGATAAATCCACCTCCACGGCCGAACTGCCGAAGATCGAAGGCAAGATCCTGCCGCAAAAGCCCCATTGATGCGGGATGCCGACAGATCGGCAAAGCGCATCGGCGCTAACCCGGTCAGAACCTGCGCGGCCCCGATGAAACGAACGAGCGGTGGGCCACCGAAAGAGCGCCACGCTCGTTGGTTTCAAGGGCGATCTTCTGCGCCAGCATGACATCGCCCGCGACGAGATCGCCATCCGGAACAAAACACCATTTGCAGACGTGATGACCGGTGTCGCTGAGTTCTTCTATGTTCGTCTGCGTGCCATGATGAATCCGATACCGCGTCCCGGTTTGGCTGCCGATGACGTCGAAATATCGGAATCGCTCGTAAGAGGCGCGCTGCTTCGGCGAGAGCCACTCCTTCAAGAGCGTGAGGGCTCTCGCCTCGGTTTCGAAGCGGAACGTCTTGCTGCCGGAACCGGATCGCGCCACCACCAGCGAAAGCGCCGAAAGCAGCGCCGTGCCGAGCAAAGCGAGGACGAACGAGCATATCGCAAGCGCGATCTGCTGGGTCACAGCCGTCAGCCGCCAACGAGACGCGGATAAAACAGCGTTTCCTCCGCCGTCGGATCGAAGGAGCGGATCACCCGTTGCTCGCCGGGCCCCGATCGTACCGCTGCCGTGAATCCTGCGCCGGTCAAATCCCTGAACCGCCGCTCGGCCTTTTCGACCTCCGCACGATCATGGATGTCGAATGTATGCCGGGTGTCGCCAGTACGATCCATCACGATCTGGGTTGCCATTTCACGCACTCCGAATTGACTGCCTGAGGCAGGTTTGGCGACCCGGGGGCGTTGGTTGACTGCCGGCCCCGCGTCCCGGGTCCATTGTTTCCCTAAGACGGGATGGCTGATGTTAGTTCCATCCGTCGTAAGATTAATGATCCAGATCATGGCGCGGGACGACGCCATGGCAATAGCCGCTTGGCCCAGGCCTGTGGCGCTTACTGGGTACCTCAGAAGGGGCTCAACCCAGCGTCCGACCGCCCTTCAACGAAATCAATAAGTTGACGTTAACAAAGCCTTAAGCCGCCCAATCCAAGATTCAAACGTGCGGGCGAGAGCGCTTCGCCGCTGAATTCATTGAGGCACGAGATCTTCTGGATGGGGCGAAGGGCTGCCGCTGAAACTGGATCGCCGGGCCGCGCATTGGCGCGGGCGGCGCAGCGTTGCCTTAATTATCTCGGCCAGCCCCTTGCTGTTGCTTTGTTATTCGCCGGTCTGACGTTCTCGCAAGCCTGCCGGGCCGACGAGCCCGTCCGGGGGGAGGCGACGTTCACCTCCGCAGGCGGCTTCGCGCGGCTGGTGTTAAGGCTGGCGGAAGACGTCGAATCCGACGTTTCGACCGCCGGTTCGATCATCATCATCCGCTTCAAGCGCCCGGTGGACATTCCCGTCGACAAATTGTCGGACGCAGCGCCCGATTATGTCGGCTCGGCGCGGCGCGATCCCGACGGTACGGCGATCCGGCTGTCACTGGCGCGGCGGGCAACCGTGAATACGATGACGGCGGGGGAGCGGATTTTCGTCGACTTCCTGTCCGATAGCTGGACCGGTCCGCCGCCCGCGCTTCCTGCCGCGGTCGTGCGCGAACTGGCGGAGCGGGCGCGGGCTGCCGAGCGGGCGCTGCGCGCGCAGATGGCGGTGGCAGCCGCAAAGAAGAGACCGCCGGTGCGTGTCCGCGCCTCGGTGCAGCCGACCTTCGTCCGCTTCGTGTTCGAGATGCCGGATGGCGTCAACGTCTCGTCGGTGCTGAACGAGCAGAAGCTGACGCTGCAGTTCAACAGCGTGCTCAATTTCGATCTGGCGGATGCGAAGGTGGCGGCGCCGCCGAACATCGCCTCGATCAATCAGCGGGCCGATGTCGACTCTTCCGCAGTCGACATCGTGCTGATCGGCGAGGTCGACGTGCATTCGTTCCGCGAGGAGAAGAACTATGTGATCGATGTCGGCTTCCAGCAGCCGGAAAAGTCCGCTTTGGCCGAGCCGCAGGCCGTGGCCAAGCCGGTCGCGCCGCCGGCCAAGCCTGGGCCTGCCTCGCGGATGTCACGCGACAAGGCTCTGAAGGATTTGCCGCCGCCGCAGCCGGCGGAGATTCCACCGGCCACGTCGGAGATGATTGCCGAGCAGGCCAAAATCGAGATCAAGCCCGCGCAGGTGCGCGAGGCGCCGCCACCGGCGGAGGCGGCAATGCCTGCCGTCGACAAGGTGCCGCCGGCCAATGGCAACGCTATTCCCGCGCCCGAGAAAATGGCGGCCGCACCGGAAAAGCCGCAGGCAGCGGTGGAAACTGCGAAAGTGGCGCAGCCAGATCAGGTCCAGGCCGCCGTCGCGGAAGCGCCGAAACCCGTCGCACCCGGGCAGGCGCCACCTTTTGCGGAGCCGCCGAAGGCAGCGACAACGCCGGCGTCCGGTCCTCCGCCGGAAAGCAGCGCCAAGGACAAGACCCCCACCGTCGAGGCGAGGCGCGACAGTGACGGCCTGCGCGTGACGTTCTCCTTTGCCGCGCCGACCCCGGCGGCGCTGTTCCGCCGTGCCGATACGGTGTGGCTGGTGTTCGACCAGACCAAACCGGTCGATATCGAACCGATCCGCGCCAAGGGCGGCGCCATCATCGGCGACGTGGTTCGGCTGCCGCTGGACAAGGGGCAGGCGATCCGTATCCGGCTCAACCGGCCGCAGATTCCCTCGCTTGAAAGCGAAGGCCGCGCCAACGGCGCCGAGTGGACGCTGATCTTCGCCGACCGCGGCCAGACGCCGCCGCTGCCGCTGACGGTGCTGCGCAACATCACCGATCCAGCGCTCGCCAGCGTCACCGTGCCGCTGGCCAATCCCGGCGCGATGCATCGGCTGGTCGATCCCGACGCCGGCGATACGCTGCTGGTCGTGACCGCGCCGCCGCCGACCCGCGGCCTGATCAAGCGGCAGGATTTCGTCGAGCTGTCGCTCCTGGAATCCGTGCATGGCGTGGTGGTGCATCCGAATTCCGACGATATCAGCGCCGAGGTCGGCGCCGACAAGGTGATGCTCGGCCGGCCCGGCGGATTGACGCTGTCGTCCGCCGATGTCGCGGCCGAACGCGCCACCGCGGCGGTGAGGCCGCTGTTCGACGCCAATGAATGGCGCAAGAACCGGGAAGAGAAATTTCTGCCGCGGCTGGATGCGCTGATCAAGGCCGCGGGCGCAGCGGGGCCTGAGCAAAAGAACCAAGCCCGGCTCGAGCTTGCCAATTTCTACATGTCGCGCGGCATGTATCAGGAAGCGAGAGGAGTGACCAACCTCATCCTCTCCGACACCAATCCGGGCAACGAAGATGCCGCCGTGATAATGGTGCATGCGGTCGCCAGCATCCTGATCGGCCATCCCGAGCGCGCGCTCAAGGATCTTGCCAGTCCGGCGATCGGCAACGGCTACGATTCCCAATTGTGGAAAGGGTTCGCGTTCGCCCGCCAGGAAAAATGGGCCGACGCGCGTGAAAAGTTCAAGAACGCCGAATTCTCGATTGCCGCGCTGCCGCTGGAACTGCAGCGCATCGTCACTGCGGATGCGATGCGGGCCTCGCTCGAGGTGAAGGATTATGGCGGGGCCTCGCGGCGGCGCAGCGAACTCGAGGTGATCGGGATTCCGACCGAGATGAAGCCCGAGATCGCAGTGCTGCGCGGGCGTCTGGCGGAGGCGCTGGGGCACGACAAGGACGCGCTCGACGCCTACAGGTTTGCGGC
Source organism: Bradyrhizobium sp. WYCCWR15520 (assembly GCF_056174665.1). Taxonomy (NCBI): domain Bacteria; kingdom Pseudomonadati; phylum Pseudomonadota; class Alphaproteobacteria; order Hyphomicrobiales; family Nitrobacteraceae; genus Bradyrhizobium; species Bradyrhizobium sp. WYCCWR15520. Next base: position 4,943 of record NZ_JBWBWM010000029.1, on the reverse strand, counting down.
GCAGTCCAGCGACCGGCAGGCATCGGCGGAGGCGAGGCTGCTGCAGGCCCTGCTGCGGCACCGGCGCGGCGAACTCGGCCAGGCCGAGCTGACGCGCGAACTGGAAATATTGTCCGTCACCTGGCGCGGCGACGCGATCGAGTTGAGGGCGTTGAACAAGCTGACGCAGCTCTACTCGGAAAACGGACGTTATGCCGAGGCGCTCGCCGCCGCCAAGACCGCAACCAAGCTGCAGCCCAACTCCGAACTGTCGCGGCAGGGCCAGGATGCCGCGTCCGCGCTGTTCACCGAAATCTATCTCGGCCAGAAGGGCGACGACATGAAGCCGGTCGATGCGCTCGCGATGTTCTATGAGTATCGCGAATTGACCCCGATCGGCCGGCGCGGCGACGAAATGATCCGGCGGCTGGCGGATCGGCTCGCCTCCATCGATCTGCTCGACCAGGCCGCGGAACTGCTGCAGTATCAGGTCGACAAGCGCCTGGAGGGCGCCGCGCGCGCGCAGGTGGCGGCGCGCCTGGCCATGGTCTACCTGATGAACCGCAAGCCCGACCGGGCGATCACGGCGCTGCGCCTGACGCGGATCTCCGATCTCTCAGGCGAATTGCGGCAGCAGCGCCTGCTCCTCGAGGCGCGCGCGCAAAGCGATGTTGGGCGCCACGACCTCGCGCTCGACATCATCTCCAACATCAGCGGACGCGAAGCGATCCGCCTGCGCTCGGACATCTATTGGGCGTCGCGGCAGTGGCGGGAAGCTTCCGAACAGATCGAACTGTACTACGCCGACCGCTGGCGCGATTTCAGGCCGCTGAACGGCGCCGAGAAGAGCGACATCGTCCGCGCCGTGGTCGGCTATGCGCTGGCCGAGGACGCGATCGGCCTGGCCCGTTTCCGCGAGAAATACGCGCCCCTGATGACCGGCGAGGCCGACCGGTTCGCGTTCGAGACCGCGAGCAAGCCGGCCGCCTCCAACAGTGCCGAATTCTCGCTGATCGCCAAGATGGCCGCCAGCGTAGATACGCTCGACGGCTTCATCCGCGAAATGAAGAACCGCTTCCCGGACGCCACAGCCCGCGCGCCGCTGTCGCCGGATATGTCCAGGAATGAGCCTGTCCACACCGGCGCCTTGCCCGCGATATCAGGCATCAGGCGGATCGAACTGAAGAAGCAGGCGAAGTAGCGGATTCGGCCGCAGGTTCGGCCAATTTTTGACCAGTTGACGCATTAGGGAAGACGTCAGCGCCGCTCCGGCGCTCCATGCAATCGTCTCTAGCTAGCCGTCCGATGCCACTGACCCGGGACCGAATCATAGGACACGACAACGAACGCCTGGCGTTCAGGTTTACCATGCTGAATGACGCTGATACGGTCGAGTGCCAGATCAGCGACGCCGCGATGGACGTGCTCGGTGGTGTCAAGGGGACTGAGAGCATGGCACGGCAGGCGCAGTTCCTGTCGCTGCGGGACGCCGTCGAGGGAATCGCATCCGATATTTTCGACAAAGGACCCTGCGTAAAGGGACAGGTCGTCAGGATCTTCACCAAGCACGTCCAGAAATTGCAGCCACCGCTCATGGACCCGGTCACGACCGGCTCGGGGCTGGCCGTGGACCAGGCCGCTTCGCTGCGGGTTATCGCCGAAGCGCGGCCGGCTAGCGCGGCGCAATAACGCGGGCTTCGTTGGACTCGACGACGGCCGCACAGCAGCGACTGCGTCCGTGTGTCCTATCGCCTCCTTGTGTCACCCCTCGACAGATGCGCGTCAAAGCGGCACCCTGCGGGCAAACAATCTGCTGGAGGACGCCTTCACGATGAGCAAGCCCGCCAAAACCGAAGCCGAACTCATTGCGATGGCGCGAGCCGAATTGAAGGTCCATGTCGATTGTCCCGACGGCATCGAGATATTGGTGATCCGCGACGGCGATAGCTGGGAATTCCGCGCCAAGGCTGACGACGCCACGATCGCCAAGCCTGGCTATCCCGAATGCGTCGCCATGCTGGTTCAGATCGGCGACCACCTCTGCAAGCAGTATGATTTCAGGGAGTGAGGGGCGGTCGCGAACGTCCAGTTCAACCTGGCCCTTCACACCGTAAAAATTCGCCCGGGGTTCAGGATGTTCTTCGGGTCGAGCGCGCGCTTGAGCGTGCGCATGGTTTCGATTTCCTCTTCGGTGCGGCTCATTTTCAGGTAGGGCCGCTTCAGAATGCCGATGCCATGTTCGGCCGAGATCGAGCCGCCGAATTCGCCCGTGAGGTCGTAGACCAACTTCTCGAACTCATCGTGCTTGTCAGGCGTATGTTCGTGATACACGCTGGGATGCAAATTGCCGTCGCCGACGTGTCCCATCACGACGGTGAAGGCGAGCGGATCGATCGCTTTGACTCGTGCATCAAGCGTATCCGCATATTCTTCCATCCTGTCGATGGCGAGACTGACATCGAACCCTATCCTCGCGGCGTAAGGGAAGCTGCGGCCAAGCTCTACGCTGGAATCGCGGATGCGCCAGATCGCGGCGACGGATGCATTCGAGGTCGAGAGTGTAGCGTCGAGAATCAGATTGTCATCCATCGCCGTCTCGAGCAGTTTTTCGAGATCGGCATGGATACGTTCGGGGTCGCTGCCGGAAGCCTCCAGCAGAACGTAGAACGGGTGATGCGTTGGCAGCGGCCCGGCCACGCCCTTCACGCGCTCGACGGTGAGGCGGTAGTAGGCATTCCACATCACCTCGAAGGCGGTCAATTCGCCGCCGAGACATTGCCGCGCCATCCTCAGGAAAGCCATGACTTGTCCGAATGAGGGCAGGGCACACAGCGCAACCTGCCGCTCCGCCGGCGCGGGAAAGACGCGCAGCGCGGCGCGCGTCACGACGCCGAGGATGCCTTCGCTGCCGATGAAAAGCTGCTTCAAGTCGATGCCGGTGTTGTTCTTGATGTATTTGCGCAGGCCCTTGAGCACGGTGCCGTCGGCGGTGACGACTTCGAGGCCGAGGATCAATTCACGCGTCATGCCGTAGCGGATGACGCGGTTGCCGCCGGCATTGGTCGAGATGTTGCCGCCGATGGTGCAACTGCCGCGCGCGCCGAGATCGAGCGGAAACATCAACCCGTCCTGCTCGACCCGTTCCTGCAGCTTTTGCAGCGGCGTGCCGGCTTGCGCGATGGCGACGCCGGCAGAAGCATCGACCTCTTCGACGCTGTTCATGCGCTCCATCGACAGCACGATTTCGTCCGCACTCGGCAGCGCGCCGCGCACCAGCCCGGTCATGCCGCCCTGCGTCGTCACGGGCACGCCTTCGCGATGACAGAGCCGCAGCAACACGGAGACATCTTCCGTCGTTTTCGGGCGCACCACCGCGCGGGGTTTCGGAACCGGATTGCCGGCAATGTCGTGATGATAGCGCGCGTCGATGTCGGTGCCTGACAGCACTGCGCCCTTGCCGAGCGCGTTGTGCAGTTCGTCAATGAAACCCTCGGACATGCCCCTGCCTCTTCTTTACGCGAAGTTTGGCCGAAGCTTTACATGCGGCATGGCCGGGAAGAAACCCGGTCCGGCGCGTGGGGAAGCCGCGTTTTTGCGGGCTATCGATCTTGACTAGCGCCGCGGCCGCCGCGTCGAGCCCGAGCGGCTGCGTAGCGCTTCTTCCTTCCGCTCCGGCTCGACCGACGTGATCTGGTTGCAGGCATCGCACTTGTATACGTACACGAGCGGGCGCAGTCCGATCCGGGGCAGCTTTCCGATCCGGACCGTGCCTATCCCGCAAGCTTCGCAGCGCGGCGGCAGACCGGTTTCTGAATGCGGTACGGACATATGAACGAATCGCTGAGCAATAAATGAATGCATCGGTGAAGCTGGCTTCTGATTGCATCTTAATCGTGGAAATCGGAGTCCGTAAGAATACGAGGATGGCGGCACGTTCGCGGCGGGGCGTCCATCTTTTGCCACCAAATCGACCCCGACCGGGCATCCAAACAACACACTGCAGGGTGCAAAGTCGGAGCACCAGCGCGCGACCACACGGAAAATTCGACCGGACCCAATCCGGCCGGACTTCAATTTATAAGGCGTGCAATGTCTTCCAGCAACGGCCACGACACATCGATGCGATCGGCGCTTGCCGCCGTAGACGCTGCGGCCTCCCGCCCATCGCCGGCCGACAGATTCAATATTGATCGGGAAGGGCCGGCCAAACGCGCCGGGAAACTGCGGGCGCTGCAGCAGCGCTTCCAGAAATTGAACAAATATTGCGACGAGACGGTTGCCGAAATCCGCGCTTCGCTCGAGCGCACGTCGCCGCGCTAAAGCGGGATGGCGTTAGCTTGAATCGATTTGGGATTCCCAAATCGGTCGGTTTCTGATTCACCATGCTGGCTGGGAAGGAGGCCAGCATGGATGGGCAAGCCGTACTCTCTGGATCTTCGCAAGCGTGTGGTGGCCGCGATCGAGGGCGGAATGTCCCGCAATCAGGCAGCCAAGCAGTTTGGGGTCGCGATCAGCACGGCAATCAACTGGATGAAGCGGGTCGATGAGACCGGCAGCGTCGCGCCGGGCCAGATGGGCGGCCACAAGCCGAAGGCGATTTCCGGGGAGCACGCGGTCTGGCTGTCGCAGCGGATTAGGAACGATGATTTCACTTTGCGGGGGCTCGTTGCCGAGCTTGCCGGACGCGGCCTGAAGGTCGACTACCACTCGGTATGGGACTTCGTGCATGCCGAGAAGCTCAGCTTCAAAAAAAAGCGTGGTGGCTGGCGAACGCGATCGTCCCGACGTGGCGCGTCGGCGCGCCCAGTGGACAAAGTATCAAGGTCGCGTCAAAGCTGAACGGCTGGTCTTCATCGACGAGACCTGGACCCGGACTGATATGGCTCCCTTGCGGGGATGGGCGCCACGCGGGCAAAGGCTTCCCGCCAAGGTTCCTCACGGCCGCTGGAAGACCATGACCTTCC